>CAIKRV010000066.1 GCA_903829945.1 uncultured bacterium
AAATAATAATTAAAAAAAATAAGGAGAACTTAATAATTTGGTTCTCCTTATTTTTTAGGCATATCCGGCAATTATTTATTTCAGATATTTATCCAGCCAATCATAAAATACGCGGTGCCATAATACACTATTTTGAGGTTTACTTACCCAATGATTTTCATCCGGAAAGTATAAAAATCGACTGGGAATATTCATTTGCTGAGCGGCGGTAAATGCTTCCATACCTTGACCAAGTGGCACACGAAAATCTTTTTCATTATGAATTACGAGAATGGGAGCGTCCCAATTTTTTACAAAATTATGGGGTGAAAATTTAGCGTAGTTTTCAGGATTCTGCCAATAGGAGCCTCTTTGGTCAAAATTTGCAAACCATTGTTCTTCCGTGGTACCATACCAACTGGTAACATTAAACATACCACAATGAGCAATAAATGCCTTAAAACGCTTTTCATGATGGCCAGCCAAATAATAAACGCTATAACCTCCAAAACTAGCGCCAACACATCCCATTTTGTCCTTATTTACATATGATTCTTTGGAAACATCATCTATGGCACTTAAATAATCCTTCATACAAGCCCCGCCATAATCACCAGATATTTCATCATTCCATGCCTGGCCAAAACCCGGTAATCCTCTACGATTAGGTGCTACAACTATATATCCATTGGCAGCCATCAATTGAAAATTCCAACGAGCAGACCAAAATTGACTAACCATACCTTGTGGACCACCTTGGCAATATAATAAGGTTGGGTATTTTTTTGATTTGTCAAATCCCGGAGGATAAATAACCCAAACTAACATATCCTTACCATCATAAGTTTTCACCATTCTTTTTTCAACTTTTCCCCAAGAAATAGAATTATGCAAATCTTTATTTACAAAAGTTATTTGAGTTTCTATTCCTCTATCGTCAACACTGAATAATTCTGTAGGGTTAGAAAAATCCACTCTACTTCCAAGAATATAATTTTGTTTGCCCTTTACCCCAACTTCAATGGCATTATAATCATGCCAATCCTTTGTAATCTGTTTAAAATTGTTCGTTTTAAATGAATAACAAAAAATTTGATTTGCGCCTTGATAAGGCGAGATAAAATAAATCATATTCCCGTCAGCTGTCCAAGAAAAACCCTCAGTAGTAATGTCAATATTAGCAGTGAGGTCTTTTGCAGTTTTAGTTTTAAAATCATAACACATTAATCGATTTTTATCAGCTTCAAAACCCGGTGTTTTCATAGAATGATATACCAATTTGCTACCATCCGGACTAAATTGCGGATCTTGATCATAACCCAAGTTATCCGATGTAATATTATTTGTTTTACCAGTGGCCAAATCATATAAATAAATATCTGAATTGGTGCTATTAGCATAAGCGGTTCCAGTCAATTTTCGTGAAGTATAAGCGATCCATTTGCCATCGGGGCTCCAAGCTAATTGATCCTCTCCACCCATGGGCTTTACAGGTGCATCATAAGGTTCATTACTCATTATATCAATAGCCTCTGAAGAAACTTTTGCATCAGAATAGTTTGCATAAAAGACATGCGTATATGAACCATCGCTCCATGTATCCCAATGGCGATACATCAATCCGTCAAAAATTCTTCCACTTGTTTTATCCAAGTCATGAAATAGCTTTTCCGGACGTAGGTTATCTATTTGGACATCCTGAGTAAATAAAACGTGTTTCATGTCCGGAGCATATTTTACATTATCCATACCACCCTTGATGGAACTAATCTTTATTTTCATGGTGCCATTCATCTCCATTTCCCAAAGTTGGTGTTCACCTCCCTGGGTAGAATAATATGCAATTTTCTTTCCATCAGGTCTCCAGAAAGGGCCGGAAGCAGAATCTGCAGGTCCGGCAATCAGTTTTGGATTCATTCCTGAAGAATTCATTAAATAAATACTTGTGGTACTTTTATTTTCTTTCAAATTAGGCGTTCTAACTGAATAAACTATCCAATTGCCATCAGGGGATAAATGTGCATCGCCTACCCTGCCCATTTGCCATATCAACTCAGGACTAAGGTTTTGTTGTGCAATTAATGGGAAAGCATAAAATGCTAAAGTTAAAAGTAAAGCTAGTTTCTTCATTCTATTAAATAAATAATTCATGCAAAGCTAATAAAGGCAATTGTAATTTCGTAATTTTGTATTATAATCCGTATGAGGCAGTAAATGGAAACTCCGAAAGAGGATATTTGGCAAACTGAAGAGCTCAATAACATCAAAAACCGTGTTAATGAGTATATTAATACCAGACTACAAATTTGGAAATTATCAATTATTGAAAGTGCTGCCAAAATTATCGGAGCCTTAATTTTAGCAATTCTGCTTTTTTGTATTTTACTTACCGGACTAATCTTTGTATCAGCTGCCGCCGCTATATATCTTGGACATATTATAGGGTCTCCGGCTTTAGGTTTCTTAATAATTTCATTAGTTTATCTTGTATTAGCTTGGGGCCTCTATTCCTATCGAAAGATAATAATTATTGATCCATTAATTCGCTTAATTTCAGGAATCATGAATTCCGATAATGACTATGAAGACACCCATCAATAATTTAGACTCACTTAAAGCTGAAAGGGCGCGTTTACATGCGAAAAAATTAGCATTAGAAACCTCATTAAAAAACGATGTTACTTTTATTAAAGAACAATATTTGAGTACAAGTATTGTGAGTAAAGTGGCAGCAAGTATGGTTCCGGCATCTATCCGACATTCAAAATGGATAAATAACCCCATTAATTATATTGCAAAATTAATTACTCCTGCAAAAGAAGAAGTAGTACATACCGGTGCAGACAATAGCAAAGGTGATAAGATTAGAAACATGGTTCTGGCAATTGCACAAACTGCAGCACCGGTCCTAATTAGTACTTTACTAAAAAGAAGGAAATAAAAAATTAGATAATTATTTCCTAAGATTTTTTAGTTCACGAAATAATTCAAGTTCTCGTTCAGTTAAGTTTTGCGGTAATTCAATCTCAAGGCGTAAATATAAATCCCCGTATGAATTTTCCTTTTCATAATATGGGAATCCCTTATTTTTCAAACGTAATGTTGCTCCATTTTGACTACCCATTGGGATTTTCATTTTAATGGTACCGGAAAGAGTTTCAATATTCATTTCCCCACCAAGTAAAGCAGTATATAAAGGTACTTTTACATCCTTATAAATATTCACGCCTTCGCGCTTAATCTCAAGCTGTGGAAGAATATGAACAATAATCATAATATCTCCATTAGGCCCTCCATTAATTCCTGATCCTCCTTTCCCTTTTAATCTTAAGGTTTGGCCATCTTCAACACCGGGTTTAATTTTAATTTTTAATTGTTGCCCGCTAACATTTAAAATTCGTTCAGTGCCAGTATATGCTTCATTTAGAGTGAGTTCTAAATCTGCTTTAAAATCTTGACCTTTTCTGGAAAAACGATTATTCCCTTTGCGACCTTGTGAGGCACCGAAAATATTCTAAAAAAATCGGAAAAATGGCTTCCGCCAAACATTTCATCCTCCTCGTCACCTGCATAACCTTGACGAGACTGAGCATATTTACCCCAATCAAAACCACCTTGTTGTGCTCCTGCTTGTTCATACTTTTGCCAATCTGAACCTAAAGTATCGTACTTCTTCCTTTTTTCCGGATCTTCTAGCACTTCATAGGCCTCACTTATTTCTTTAAATTTATCTTCCGCAGCCTTGTTATTAGGGTTAGCATCCGGATGATACTGTTTAGCAAGTTTCCGATAAGCTTTACGGATCTCATCAGCACTTGCATTTTTTGAAACACCTAATGTTTTATAATAATCTTTAAATTCCACTTTTTTCCATTTTTAACATGCTACAATTTTGAACTTAAAATAGTTTTCATTTTTCCTTAAAAATTAAAAAGGCCTTCAATTGAAGGCCCATTTAATTTATTTTATTAAAATCAGTTTTGCATTACTAAAACTTCTATCCGTTTGTAATTTTAAGGTATAAATTCCGGAAGGGTAATCTTCTAAATGTATCATACTATTCCAACCATTATATACATCAAAATGAAATTGTGATATTTCTCTGCCGGTAGCATCGAGCAAGGTAAGCATAGCACGATTGGCATATTTTAAATGCACCTGCACATTAAATAATCCATTGCCCGGATTTGGATAAATACTGATATTAGCATCAGGATTTAAGGCCGGATAAATTCCGGAACTGGTATCTTTATTGACAGTGATGACACGTCCAATAATATTACTTTTATTTTTACTTTGGTCTTCTGCCTGATAGGTAACCGTAAACACCCCAATCATACTAGTATTTATATAAGAACCTCCTATTAAAATTATTGGCTTTTTGTCATAATTATCAGTGACAATATAGCCAGGGTCCACATATACACTATCCTGAAAAACGCTTACGCTATCTTTACCTAATCGAGTAATTCTAGGCGCAATGCTATCAATCACATTGATTATTCTCCTTATTGAATCTGAATTTCCTGAATGATCCTTACCAATATACCAAATGCTAAAAATTCCTATACTATCAGTTGTATAGTTTTTCAAATTACTATGTATACTGAGCTGTGGAATGGTATCGTAATTATCTTTAATATTCACGGAAGAATCAGAATAAGTTGCAAACACTTCCAAGGTAACTGTATCCTTACCTTTCAAAGTTAAAAGCGGAGCAATTGTATCTACCACCTTAATGACCCTCAATACAGAATCTTTATTGAATGATTGGTCCTCCTCTTTGTACCATAAATAATAGTACCCTAGCGAATCCGGAATATTATTTTTGAAGTTAAAATTACCGTAGGTACTTAATAAAGGAGAAGGATCATAATTATCACTTATAACTAAATTGTTTTCCTTGTATGGAGTATTCACTTCAACCAATGCAGTGTCGCCTACACCAAATGAAATTATTGGAGCTATGGTATCCACCACATGAATAACACGGTCAATATTTGTCCTATTACCGGCTTTATCACTTAAGAAGTAGGAATAGTAATAATATCCTAAAGTAGATGAATCTAAGGAATTACCTTGAATAATTTTAACATTAGAATCACCATAGTTATCATGATAAATAATACCTGAATCAATATAGTGCGTATTAACTTCCAAAAGTACGGTGTCCTTCCATCGCAATTTCACAGTAGGCGGATCAATATCCCTCCGGCAAGTACCGGGTAAATATTTATCTAGCCATGCAAAACGACGATGAATAAAGCCCTTCATTGTATCGCATTCTTGTTTGAAATTCTTAGCTAAGAAAACTTGTGCATTCCAAAATGAGGTACCAAAAACCGGCCACCTCGTAAAATTTCTTTTCACTGCACCGGTATGGGTTTTTGTTATTGGGCCATCCAAAAGTAAAACAGCATTGCTATCTATCCACCTATCCATGCTAGAATCACTGGCAAAACTTCTACGATAAATGGTCCAATTACATTTCAATTCACTCATCCAAAGTGAATCTCCGGGGCCATAATTCAAACTTGATAATTTGCTCTTTTTCAAACCTGGTGGCTTATTACCCATTAACTTAAACCACCAAAACGAAGCTTGAGTACTACCTGAAGATGCATCACCCGCGCAATATTCGTAACCTGAAAATAAATTTGCTTCGTAAAAACCTGCATTATACCAAGTAATATCAAAATCCCAAACCGGGCCGCAATGTATTCTCCTATCACGACTATTCCTATCTTTCCACATAAAAAAACTTGCACGGTAATCATCCAAATTCTTACTCATTTCTTGGGTTAAGAAATAATCTCCAATAGATTTCATATCACCAAATCTCCTCCAATTGGTATCTGGGGGATTGGTGGCCTTTTTATTATATAAAATTGATTCAAAACTATCAAAATATGCCTTGATGTATTTTTGTTGAGCAGCTACAGGTGCTCCCGGATCATCATATCCAAATAGTTGATATGATCCATCTATTGGTTTGGGATATTTTGAATCCCAACCAACTGTACTATTCCAATCTGTTTTAATAATATATCCCCCAGTCAATGCATCTCCACTTACATCAGTAGGGTTTAATTTTTGGATATTAATACGCGTTGCTCCTCTTTTTGCCTTTTCAATAACAGTATAAACGCCTCTGTAATCCCCATTATACATAATTTCTACATGTTTAAATCGTGGGCTATAATTACCCATACTTTGAAATACATGTTGACTCAATGCATTTCGCATCAAGCTACGGTCCATATAATTGGCAATAAAATCCCAATCATGTTCTTTGGGCAATCCAATAAAAGTTCTATCGGCTACGGTCCAAGTGGAATCTTCCGCTTGCATAGCATATGATTTTTTATCAAAGGATAATGAACTTGCCCCATGTAATTTTATTGAACAATAACCACGAAACTTTGCTGAATCCTTTACATGGTTAAATTTACCGGGTCCATTATCAATTACCCACATATAACATTGCACATATGAGGAATATGCAGTATCAATATCTTGCGTTTTAACTTTAGTCTTTAAAATAATGATTGGCAAATTCGAACTATCTAATTTTACCGAAGTTGCACTGCAATATTGTGTTCCAAAAAGAATCACAATAAAAAGAAGTATTAATGGACGAAATGGCATGTTTGTATGTTTTGTTTTGGTATTTGGCAATTTTAATCTAATTATTTAGTCAATATAAGCTTTGAATTTACACTTATATTTTTTGCAGTTAATTTGAGTGTATAGACCCCGGAATTTAATTGTTCCATATGTAAAATTTTAGTTATACCGTTTTCAACGGTGCAGGTAAATTGGGGATAAATTCTTCCCAAATCATCATACAAGCTAAGTATTGCTTTTTCATCTTTCTTTAAAGCAACTGAAACATTAAATATCCCTGAACCCGGATTTGGATAAATATTTAAATATGAATTCCCGGAATTCGGCTCAGAAATTCCTACGCCTTGCTTGATATTAATAATTCTACTAACATAAGTACTTTTATTTCCTGATTGGTCAGTTGCAGAAAAATCAATGGTATAAATTCCGGCGAGCGATGTATTAATAAAAGTACCCGAGGTATCTACTCTCGGATGTTTATCATAGTTATCTTTTACAACGTATCCAGTATCAACATACACATCGTTGGTATGAATAAAAACACTATCAGGGCCAAGAAGTGATATACTTGGCGGTATGGTATCTATTACTTGTATTGTACGAGCAACTGAGTCTTTATTTCCGGAGTGGTCCATTGCTTTATACCAAAGCGTAAAGAAGCCCAAACTATCTGTTTTGAAATTTTTTAAATTGCCAAAGTGTGATAAAATTGGGTATTTATCATAGTTATCACGGACAGTAATATCAGAATCATTATATTTATTATACACCTCAATTTTTACGGTGTCTTTACCGTTAATTAAAATCTTTGGAGCGGTGGTATCTACAACGTGAATGTATAATAAAGCTGAATCTTTGTTTCCACTTTGATCCATAGCATAAAACCATCGAGTAAAATAACCTAAAGTATCAGGAATATTATTTTTAAAATTAAATGACCCGCCATACCTAACTATAGGTGATAAATCATAATTATCACTAATTATAACACTGCCGTCTGTGTATTGAGTATAAACGGAAAGTTTGATTGTATCACCTTTACTAAATAAAATGTTAGGCGCTATCGTATCAATAACTTTAATCACCCGCTGAATGCTTACTGAATTTCCTGCCTTATCGTATAGGAAATAAGAATAAACATAATATCCAAGTGTAGAGCTATCCAAATTAGAACCTATTACAACTTTCACATTTGAATCACCAAAATTATCATGATAAACAATTCCGGTATCCTTATAATGTGTATTTACTTCTAATAATACCGTATCCTTACCGATAAGTTTCACCGTAGGAGGATCAATATCTCTTCTGCAGGTACCCGGCATAAAACGATCCATCCATTTCATTCTACGATGGAGCCATCCTTTTAAAGAATCAACTTCACCCGTATAGTTTTTAGTATTGAATGGATTCCCTAAATATAAAGGCCAACCCCATACCGGCCATTCTTTAAAATTTCTAACCTGTGCATCTTTTAATAATACAGCATTGCTATCAATCCAATGATCCAAATTTGTTTGGCTTAAAAGTCCGCGACGATGTAAAGTCCATCTACATTTTAATTCATTTTTGAAAGATGTATCACCGGTTCCATAATTGTACCAAGCTTTAGTTCCTTTGGGTACCAGCGGGTATTTATTCCCTAACAACTTAAACCACCAAAATTCACCATTACTACCTCCACTATTAAAAAACCAACTGCACCAACTTCCCCAATAATCACCCATCGTAATATCAAAATCCCAAACCGGGCCCATATGAATTAACCTATTTCTACTATTTCTATCCTTCCACATATAAGAACTGGCGCGGTAACCATCAATATTCGTCGTTATTTCTTGAGTAAAGAAATAATCCATGAGAGAATATTGGTCCATATAATTTCGCCATGTGGTACCTAAAGCAGATGAATTCGTTGCTCCATGTAATATCGTTTCAAAGCTATCATAAAATTCATGGATATATTTGGCTTGATTAGAATCAGGCATAGAGGGATTATCGTATCTGAAATATGCATGCCATGAGGTATCATCCGGTTTGCCATATTTAGAATACCAGCCCCATGAACCTTTCCAATCTTGTTTAATAATATAGCCACCGCTTACTGAATCCCCATGATTGCAATTACTGTCCATTTTGACAATATTTACTCTGGTCTTTTTTACTTTTATTTTTTCAATAAACAAATATACACCTTGGTACTGCCCATTTAAAATTAACTCCACATGTCTAAAACGTGGAGAATAATTACCCATGGAGGTAAATAAATGTTGAGCAATGGCATTTCGCAATAAACTTCTATCTAAATAATTTGCAACCAATGCCCATTCTTGTTCTTTAGGGAAGCCTAAAATTGCGGTATCCTTGGTTGCAAAATTTGAATCTAAGGTATTAATGGAATAAGAAAGTTTAGGAAATGACCTCGACCAATTGCCATGCAATTTAATCCCGCAATAAGTTTTAAATTTTAAAGAATCCTTAGCAAAATTCATTTTCCCCGCGCCGTTGTCTACAACGCAAAATTGACTATTCGTTGGGATATTTCCATTTGGCACTGCCTGTCCAAAAGTATTAATCACACAAATTGGTAAATTAGAACTATCAATCCTTGCATCGCGATTTGGATTTGTACCCAAGCCTAAACTCCAATTTACTAATATATCCTTTCTACTAGGATTATAATCAAAAACCACCAAATACCACATCCCTGTATCAACTTGATTTTGATTAATTTGCCTCAAAAAAGACTCTGAAATATAAGACCCCTTATAAGGTGGCTTTCCAAAGTGAATAGGGGTAAGCGCGGTGTCCGTAAAAAAGGTGCTGTCATAATTTCGATACATCCCACCGTTATAATAGGATATTTGATAATAACCACCTGAAGGAGTATATAAATATATGCCAATATCACCGGTATATTGACATTTAATATTTACATTTAAATACTCAAATCCAAAAGAATCACTAGTATATGCCGGCACACCCGTAACATGAATCGGGAACCAATTCCCTTTTGAGAAAGTGTCAATTTTTGATCTAGCACCAACAAAAACAGTAGTACTACCCTGGACATGATAAGTTGCCAATAGGAGAAGTAAGCTAAATAAATATCTTTTCATGGTAATTACAAATGTACCATTTTATTAAATATCATGTTCCCCATATTATCAAATGATTATGAGAATATTCTTTAGCCCCTTTTAAATTTAAATAGCTAATTTTCTTAAGCTTACATTTGGCTATATGTTATTGTAAGTAAAAAACCGGATTTTATGCTAAAACTATTGGATGATTAAGGAAATAAATAGCTAAGTCCCACCTACTTTAATTAAGGCGGGACTTAGCGATTTAATAATTTATTTTATGAGAATCAACTTATAAATTGCAACCGAAGTACCACTTTGAATTTTTAAGGTATATACACCTTGAGATTCTTTAGACATATTTAAATTGCCATTCCATTCGTTAATTATTTCATGATTTAAATATGATAATTCCTGACCAAATTCATTGAACACTTTAAATTCTCCAAAGCCGTTTTTGTTTAATTTTATTTTAACGTTAAAAAGTCCGGAACTTGGATTGGGGAAAATACTAACCTTAGCATCCAAATTACTCATACCATCTATTCCGGAACCTTGCTCAACTGTAATTACCCTTAATACGACATTACTTCGATTTCCACTTTGGTCATGGGCTGCATATATTCTTTGGAAAACGCCTGCATTTAAGGTATTGATAAAATTACCGGAGGTATCAACTTTCGGATGTTTGTCATAATTATCGCTTACCCAATATCCGGAATCAGTGTACATGCTATCAACTTTTACACTTACGCTATCTTTAAATCGTAAATGTAATTGAGGAGCAATGGTATCTACAACCCACAAAAATCTAGTCAAAGAATCCTTATTTAAAGATTGGTCTTTAGCTACATAATATATTGGAAAAATACCTAAAGTATCAGGATAATTATTTTTAAAAGGAGATACTATTTTTACAGATGAAGCAGTATCAAAATTATCACTAACCTTAAAATCAGAATCATGATAAGCATTGTACACCTCAACCTTAATAGTATCCAAGCCTAATAATTGCAATTTAGGAGCAATACTATCAATTACGTGAATATATTTAATGGCTGAATCTTTATTATTAGATTGATCTACGGCTAAATACTTACGAGTAAAATACCCCAATTGAGTAGGAATATTATTCGTAAAATTAAAGTTGCCACTAGTCGAAACCTTTGGGCTAACGTCATAATTATCAGCAATATGTGTATCTGTATCCAAATAAGGCAAAAGCACTTCTGCATCCACGGTATCTCCTTTTATAAAAGTTATCGTTGGTTTTATGGTATCAATAACGATAACCACCCTTTGAATGCTACTACGATTCCCTGCTTTATCGCTGAGAAACCATGTTAATTGATAGGTTCCAAGTGTGGATGAATCTAAATTACTTCCTCGTACAACTGTTACGTTAGTATCACCATAATTATCATGGTAAGTTATACCAGAATCTCTATATGCAGTATTTACTTCTAAATAAACAGTATCAAAACCATTTAATTTTACAGTTGGTGGATCTATATCTCTATTACATGTACCTGGCACGTATTTGTCCAGCCATTTTAAACGGCGATGAATCCAACCTTTTAAGGTATCCACTTCTTGAATCCATGTTTTAGCCAAACGAGGTTCAGCAACATTTAATACTCCTGAAGTCATACCTAATTCAGGCCACTCCTTAAAGTTTCGAACTTGTGCATCTTGTAATACTACTACATTACTATCTATAAAATGATCCAACGAAGTGGAATTCAATCCATTTCTTCTATAAACCGTCCATTTACATTTTAATTCATTTTTAAATGCTGCATCACCTTTACCATATCCTTGACCAGTTGGACCTAATAATTTAAACCACCACATAGAAGCTTGATAACCGGCTGTATATAGCCATCCATAAAAATTGGGCAACCAATAATTATCATACATTGTCCAGTCAAAATCCCATACCGGCCCCAAATGAATGTGTCTATCTATGCTATTTTTATTTTTCCACATATAAAAACTTGCACGATAACCATCTAAATTCATAGTTATTTCTTGAATGAAAAAATAATCATCCACTGATTTTTCATCCATGTAGTTTCTCCAGTTACCCGGTACCGAATTAATTTTACTTCCGTAAATTGCATTTTCGAAACTATCGTAAAATGATTGTATATATTTTTGCTGGGCTGCGTTTGGAATGACCGGATCATAATACCGGAAGTATTGATAATATCCAGCATTATAAGGAATTACATAATTCGAATACCATCCAACGGAACCTTTCCAATCTGTTTTAATCATGTAACCTCCGGTTAATGAATCTCCGGTGGTAGGTGCACTTAAGGAAGTATCCAATTTTGTTATATTTACAAAATTCTTCCCCCTTTTAATTTTCTCTATCATCAAAAACACCCCCATATATTTTCCGTCAAGTATTATTTCCGCATGCCTCCATCGCGGACTGTATGCTTGTCCCATGGATGAATACATATGCTGGGTAATTGCATTTCTTAATAAGCTCCGGTCAGAAAAGTTGGCAATAAATGCCCACTCATGCTGTGCAGGCCAACCTACAATTGCAGTATCGAATTTATTACCTGATTTATCGAGAGTTTGAATATTGTAAGATAACTTAGGAAAATACCTGGAATAATTTCCATGTAAACCAATTTCACAATTCAGAGTATTATGAATAGAATCTTTTACATGATTATACTTTCCTGTACCATTATCAATAATATGCATGGTTGCAGTTAAACTTGGAACACCTACATTATGGGTATTCACAATTATAATAGGTAAATTACTGCTATCCAATACATAATCTGCCATTGGATGGGTGCCAAACCTTAAGCTCCAGCCTTTACAAACATCCTTTCTTACCATGTTTCCATCATAAACCACCAAAGTCCAATGTCCATTAATATTTTGACCATTATTAATCTCGCGTAAAAAACTTTGTGATCGATAAACACCCCTATACGGAGGTTTTCCTTGATGAATAGCGGTTAAACCTGTATCACTAAAAAAGGTACTGTCAAAATTTCTACCGGTACTTTCGTTTGCATAGAGCAAATACGAATTTCCACTTGGATCATTCAAATAAATGGATATATAGCTATTATCTTGACTAGTAATTTTAACGTTGATAGATTCTAAACCAAAAGAATCGTTTACAGTTTTTGGAGTCATTCCAGAAATGTAAATATCAAAAACATTACCCCTTGCGAAGGTATCCATCTTTGCACCTTTGCCAACAAAAACAGTATCCGAGGCATAGGTTAAAGTTGAAAATAATATTAACACCGAAAAGCTTAGTAATTTTCGCAGCATAGTTTCTTGTTGTTAGCAGGAAGTTTCAAAAAAATTTAAGCTCGTCATCTACAGATAAAACTGAAAGATTTATACTTAAAATTTCCTTCAACATCCTGAATACAAAGTTAATAAATTATAAACTTTAAAAAAATCTATCTGACTTTTATGTTATATAATTGATAATTAATAATTTATGATTTACAAATGAATATCACATTTTGTTAATATTTGCTTAAGTGCATATTAACTTTGCAGTTTGGAACTCTTCTAGATAATAAGAGTTATTGTACCATAGCGGCACAATGCTTGCAAAGAAGTACCGCGAACAGGTTCAAAAGCCAAACTCAAAATGCTAATTTACAATGGGAAATAATACATATCATCAATTAAAAGCACTACTTCAAAAACGTATTTTAATTATTGATGGTGCAATGGGCACTATGATTCAACGTTTTAAACCTACAGAGGAAACTTATAGGGGTGAACGTTTTAAGGATTGGCATCGCGATTTAAAAGGATTTAATGATTTATTGGTGCTAACTCAGCCCGAAATGATCAAAAATATTCATCTTGAATATTTAGAGGCAGGTGCCGATATAATTGAGACCAACACGTTTGGCTCTACTTCCATTGCCATGGAAGATTTCGGGATGGAGGAATTAGCCTATGAGATGAATTTTGCAGCTGCAAAATTAGCCAAAGAAGCTTGCTTAACTTATAATGCCAAAACACCAAATAAACCTCGATTTGTAGCTGGTTCAATAGGGCCATTAAATAGATCTTTATCGCTTTCCCCGGATGTTAACGACCCGGGGTTTCGCTCTGTTAATTGGGATCAGGTAGTAGAAGCTTATACCGAACAAGTACGTGGACTTATTGATGGAGGTGCCGATGTATTGCTATTAGAAACTGTATTTGATACCTTAAATTGCAAAGCAGGTATTTTTGCCATTGATGAATATTGCCGAAAAAATCATGTTCAAATTCCGATCATGATTTCCGGTACAATTGTAGACATGAGTGGTCGTACACTCTCCGGACAAACCACAGAAGCATTCTGGATTTCAATTTCTCATACAAAAAATTTAATTTCTGTTGGATTAAATTGTGCACTGGGTGTAGCTCAAATGCGTCCCTTTATTGAAGAATTATCTAAACATGCCTCTTGTTTCACTTCTTTATATCCGAATGCCGGATTGCCAAATGCCTTTGGCGGATATGATGAAACGCCATCCCAAATGGCAGAAGTGATGGAAGATTATATCCAAAATGGCTTTGTAAATATTATTGGAGGTTGCTGTGGTACCACCCCTAATCATATTCGGGAAATGGTAAAAGTAGCCGAAAATGCAGAACCTAGAATTCCATCACCACAACTTCCATTTTTGCGTTTAAGCGGATTAGAACCGGTGATCCTTCGAGAAAATGCAAATTTTATGAATATTGGTGAACGAACCAATGTAACCGGATCCAAAAAGTTTGCTCGCTTAATTATTAATGGAAATTATGAAGACGCTTTGAGTGTGGCACGAGACCAAGTTGATGGCGGTGCGCAAGTACTAGATATAAACATGGATGAAGGCATGTTGGATTCTGAACACATCATGCAAAAGTTCATCAATTTAATGGCTGCTGAACCTGATATAGCAAAACTGCCTTTCATGGTGGACTCTTCAAAATGGAGTGTTATTGAAGCAGGATTAAAATGCACCCAAGGGAAAAGTGTAGTTAATTCCATCTCTCTTAAAGAAGGGGAAGAGGTATTTAAAAATCAAGCTCGAAGAATTCTTCAATATGGTGCCGCAGTAGTAGTGATGGCATTTGATGAAAAAGGACAAGCAGATAATCTTGAAAAGAGAATTAAAATATGTGAACGTGCCTATAAAATTCTAACAGAAGAAGTAGGATTCCCTCCACAAGATATTATTTTTGACCCGAATATTTTAACCGTTGCCACGGGTATTGAAGAACATAATAATTATGCAGTTGATTATATAAATGCCACAAAATGGATTAAAGAAAATCTTCCTCTTGCTAAGGTTAGTGGTGGTGTATCCAATGTTTCCTTCTCTTTCCGAGGTAATGATACTGTACGTGAAGCTATACATAGCGCATTTTTATATCATGCCATCCGTGCCGGTATGGATATGGGAATAGTTAATGCTGGACAATTAGAAATTTACGAACAAATTCCAACCGATCTTTTAGAACGAGTTGAAGATGTATTGCTCAATAGAAGGCCAGATGCCACCGAACGCTTAGTAGATTTTGCAGAAACCATCAAACATAAAGGTAAAGCAGAAATTGTAACCGAAGAATGGAGAAATGGCAGTGTGCAAGATAGATTAACACATGCCTTGGTAAAAGGAATTGTAGATTATATTGAAAAGGATACTGAGGAAGCAAGATTAATGTCCGATCGCCCTTTGGATGTCATTGAAGGACCCCTGATGAAAGGAATGAATGTAGTTGGAGATTTATTTGGTGCCGGGAAGATGTTTTTACCACAGGTAGTAAAAAGTGCCCGTGTAATGAAAAAGGCAGTGGCATATTTATTCCCATATATTGAAGCTGAAAAAGAAAAGAATCAAAGCAAAGGTCCGGCAGGCAGAGTTTTAATGGCCACCGTAAAAGGTGATGTGCACGATATCGGAAAAAATATTGTGGGAGTTGTATTGGGATGCAATAATTTTGAAGTGATTGACCTTGGTGTTATGGTACCTGCCAATAAAATATTAGAAACCGCCAAGGAAGTAAAAGCTGATATTATTGGATTAAGTGGGCTCATTACTCCTTCCTTGGATGAGATGGTTCATATTGCCAAAGAAATGACGCGCCTAGGATTTGAATTGCCACTTTTGATTGGTGGCGCTACTACTTCCAAAACACATACAGCTGTTAAAATTGCTCCCCATTACAAGTATCCGGTAGTGCATGTTTTGGACGCTTCACGCTCAGTACCGGTCGTACAAAGCTTAATCACTGAAAGTCAAAAAGATCAATTTTTTCTTGATCTTCAGAATGAATATCAAGAAATAAGAGAACAACATTCTAAGCGTCAGGACACCAAAGAATATTTAAGTTTGCAAGAAGCAAGAGCTAATAAATTTAATTATTCCGCATCAACACCTGATATTATTACTCCTGCGAAATTAGGAATTACTGTTTTTGATAATTTCCCATTAGCTGAACTAAGGAGCTATATCGATTGGACTCCATTTTTCTTGGCATGGGAATTACGAGGCAGATATCCTTCAATTTTAAAGGATGAAATTGTTGGTCATGAAGCAACACAATTATTTAATGATGCAAATAAAATATTAGATAAAATTATCAGTGAAAAACTGCTGACAGCTAAGGCTGTCATTGGAATATTTCCCGCCAATTCAATTCCTGAAATGGATAATATTGAAGTGTACACTGATGAGAGTAGAAAGGAAATTTTAACTACTTTCCATACTTTAAGACAACAAGGTATTAAAGCAAAAGGTGTTCCCAACCTCGCTATATCTGATTTTATTGCCCCAAAAAATAATGCTAACGATTACATGGGCGGTTTTGCTGTAACAGCCGGCATTGGCATTGAAAAACTTGTTGCACAATTCGAAGAAGAGCATGATGATTATTCGTCTATAATTGTAAAAGCATTAGCTGATCGATTAGCAGAAGCAATGGCAGAAATAATGCATGAAAAAGTTCGTAAAACCATCTGGGGATATGCCCCTAATGAACATCTAAGCAATGAAGAATTAATTCGAGAAAAATATAGAGGAATACGACCTGCTCCCGGCTATCCGGCTTGCCCGGAACATACTGAAAAACGAATATTATTTGATTTATTAGAGGTTGAACGAAATACTGGAATTACACTTACTGAAAGCTATGCCATGTATCCTGCCGCCTCTGTTAGCGGGTTTTATTTTGCACATCCTCAAAGTAAATATTTCCCGGTTGGAAAAATTTGCAAAGATCAAATTGAAGACTACGCCCAAAGAAAACAAATGTCAGTGCTGGAAGTTGAACGTTGGTTAGCGCCTTATTTAGAATATGAACCTGAATTAGTCAATTAGTATTAGTTTGTTTTTTGGTGTATTCCTTGCTAATTAAACTTAGTTTGAAATATCTAATCTAAATTAATGGGAATCTTGATGATATAAAAATTTAGACCAGTGTGATTTAAAAATCTGAAGATGAGCTTTATAGTTTTTTGTAGACAAAATTTATAATTATTTGACATATAACAGGAATCAAATTTATTTTTATTGGAATTCAAAAAAAAGCAATGCCGACTAAAGCGATCATGCTTTATTTTTTATCGCATATATTTTGAAATTTACTTTTCCTTTTTAACTTTGATAGATAATTAAGCAACACTTCATGCACTTGTTGGAAACATCAAACGCAATTCAAATTGCTACCTTCTTCTTAATGGTTCTTACTTTCGGTTTGTTGGAAAAATTTCGGCCGGCTAGGGAATTAAATATTTGGAAAGATTTAAAAGTGGATACTTTGTCTTTTGCCTTAGGGGTTTCTCTTAGCATGCTTTGCTATACGTGGACATATAATTTTTGTACTATATATTTTCCAAGTTCTGCTATTAAAATTTGGGACACCTTAGGATCACTTCCATCCTATTTGAAAATAATATTTGTTATTATTACAGTTGACTTCTGTTTGTATTGGCTGCATAGAGCACAACATAGTACTGAGTTCCTTTGGAGAACTCATGTATGGCATCATTCCATTACAGAATTGTATTGGTTTTCCGGATTCCGAACAAGTTTTTTACATTCTCTATTATATAATATCCCTCAAACAGTGATTCCAATGTTTGTTTTCAAACTTACACCTATTGAAGCGGGAATAGGATATTCAGTGGGTATACTAGTTCAATTTTGGGAACATACCAATATTGATGTAAATATTGGATTCCTAAAATATATTTTTATCACTCCGGCTTATCATAGAGTTCATCATTCTATTAATGTGAGAAATACCAATTATGGTACTTTCTTTAGTATTTGGGATCGAATATTTGGCACCTACCATAACCCAAATTCAGTTCCTAAAGATGTAAAATTAGGCTTGGATGAGGAATTGACTCCCGGCAAAGTAGCTAGGATGCTAACAGGATTATAATTTATTTTGTTCAGGTATAAATGTTACCCGACCAACCTCACCGGTTTCCAGCCTAACTTTAATGCCGTGCGGATGGAATGATGAATTAGTTAAAATATCCTGTACAAAACCTCTGGTAAGCAAGCCTGACCTTTGGTCTTCCTTCATAATTATATCAACTTCCAAGCCTGGTTTGATATCCTTTTTATATTTCCCGTTCATATTTTCTCGATAAATGCAGTTTTTTGTATTTCGGACCTAAACATAATTTTTAGAATTTTGAATCGTTGTTGTTTGAAAAACATTTTGGCAAAAATTGTTTTCATGTGCTAATTAATATTGTTTAGAAATGCCCATTTCACCTAAAGGTCGCTATTGCTATGGCGACCTTTTTGTTATTTTCTTTGATCCAAATAATTGTCAAAAGCAGCCACCAGTGCTTCCATAAACAAATCACCTTGGATCATATATCCATAAAAATTATAATGTATTTTATCGCCTGCCCCCATTCCGGCCTTTTGCCATAATTGCATTGCGCCTAAACCTCCCATAGTCGTAAAATAATCCCATACCGCACAATCATTTTCTTGAGCCAATTTAAAAATAACTTCGCGAGCCAATAAATTAGAAATATTAGGGTTTCTGTTTTTCAAATAGCAATCCCCCGGAGTAGTCAGTAAAATTTGTACATCGGGTATCTGTTCTCTAATATTATGAATTAATTTAGCATAATGTAAATGAAAAGCAGCAGAATCAAAATCCAACATATATGCATCGTTTGTTCCTAAAGATATTATAACCAAATCAGGATATAATTGAACTAATTGTTGCGGCAGTAATTTACATTTTAAAAAGGAATTTACTTCTGCACCATTTACCCCGACCGCATGGTAAACAATACCCGGATCTCGAGTTTCCATACTTAATCCATACAATGTAAAACTTGCGTTTATTCTTCCTTTTTTACTTAATATTATTTCAAATGACTTAACCGGTTTAGATAAGTTCCATTCCACTGCTCCATTGGTATAATTTTCACTTTGTACTATTTGTGAATCCGAAACCATTAATTTGAGTTGATAAGTACTATCAGGACAAGAATAAAATAAACGAATTCTATTGCAATCATATCTGGAGCTTGCAATTTCAGACAGAGAAAAATGCAGTTTAGCAAAACTATCATTTGTCGCCACAGAAATTCCGGCTAAACCCAATACACAATCTTTATTCTGTACATTTCTACAACTTTCCCATTTCCCTGAATATTCCATCTTATAAGAGTAAGGGTTATTGGTATGCGCCATAGTATAAGGGAACATAAAGCCCCTACCCCCATTTCCACCAGGGAAAAAATCTTGCAAAGACTGACGCATTCTATTGGTTAAAATATCAGCTTGTATATGAGAATCCCCAATTTGAACAATATTAATTTGTTTATCCCCAGCTTTCATTAATCGCTCCAAATTCCTATAAAATGATAATAACACATCAGCTTTGGGAGTATAAATTTTATTTTTTTCAAATCTTATAAATGGAAATTTACTGCGGTCCACAATTTCAGGTTGTGCCATACTTTGTAAGGCAAAAACTAAACTTATAATAATATGTGGTATTGAATTTTTCATTGCATAAAGCTATCAAGCTAAATGTACCGAAACTTAGGATTAAATTCCTTTTTTCTTTTGTCCTTTATGGTTATAATATTCATTCATCAGGGCGTTGAATATCATTTCACCTATTATACGTGCTCCGCGTGCATTAAAGTGTGTATAATCTTTTTCAGCCAAGGCGTCCGGTTTTGCATCTACCCAACTCGACATAGAATTTTTCCCGCCCATGGCTTCATATAAATCCCAATAGGCACAACCTGCCCTAAATGCAGCCCGCTTTTGTGCATCTCGAATGCGCTCTATATTAGGATAGGAAACATAATTATTGCCATCCTTTTTCGACATATCTGAAACCCCAATCACTAAAATGCTTATGTCGGGATTTTGATCTTTAAATTTTTTCAGATTCGCATAAAACGTTTTCTCATAAAAATCATAATTATCGATTACATATGGTACTACATTTACGCCATATTGAAAAATCATTAAGCGAACATTCATTCGTTTAATTTGTTGTGTCAGATAATTCAGATCCATTCTCCCAAAATCTGTACCCGAGGACCCGCGCATGGGTACATTATCTACAGCAATGCCTTTTTTACTATCTAATGAGATCCCATATACATCAGGACTGTAAACATTTGTAAAATCCAATTCAATATTTTCAGGGGAATTATCCAAATCCAGCGTTTTAATATTGAATTTATCCGACCCGTCTAAAAATATAATATGCTGTTTTTTATCTGTATTTATAATAATATTGCCCGGTGCGGGCACTTTACCATAAAACAAATTCATTCGTTCATATTTTTTAGCATGAGGATAGGCACTAATTAATTTATGATAATGCACCCATGCTTTTACTAAATTATTTGCTTTGGAACTATCATTTGATAAATAGTATCGAAAGGCACTGCATAACATGCTATACTTCCTGGAATCATAATTTTTAAATAATCCTCCATAAATAGCATATTTTATCCAATTATCAGATTGCGTTATTTGTATGGTATGCCTTGAAGCATTAGGCTCATAAATTGGTATTAATCCTGTACCGCTTCCACCAAATTTTAGTTGCAACATTTCTCTCAAAGTCGAAGAAATTCGATCTCCTTCAATCTGGGAATCTCCGTAATGCAAAATACGAAAAAGCTTATCATTCTTCTCTAATGAATCTAACGAAACAAACAAAGCATCTAATGCATTTTTCCGATCATCCGGATATTGTATTTTGTAAGTAATTTTTGCCATCTGCCTAGGATCATCACGAAGGACTAAGGTATCAGGTGCACTTTCAGCACTTGCTCCGGAATGATTATGCAGGCTGGAATCTGAAACATTTTTGACAATCTTATCAATGTCCACTTTGCTAACTGTCTTAGGATGCAATAACTCTTCTAAACTAATAAACTTAAGTTTATAATTTCCGGCCAAAGGAATCATACCACTTGGAAAAATAAAGATCACCCCCAACAATAGCAGGTTAACTAAAACAAGTAACAGAAGTATTTTGTGTGGCTTTACCATTAAAAAAGGAGGGCAAAGTTAGGCAATATGCATCGCTCTATAAAGTGGAAAATCAGGAAATAAGAAAAAACCTTTTGAGCATTGAAAGGATATTTAGAACCATCAAACATCAGAAATAGGAGGATTTATGACGATGTAAAACATGTAATAAAATAAAAATATCCACAATTGCTAAATACTGATATACAAATATTTAAGTGTAAATAATAAATAATTGTGGAAAACGTATTTATTTGGTATTCAATATAATAACTAACTTATGCACAATTAGATTGTGGAAAAGTATAAGTGTCGAAATATGTCGGTTTGTGTCGGTTTGTGTCGGACTATTTATAATTTTACAGCCGTATTCTAATAAACATATACAAAAATACAAAGGATGTCCTTCTTAGTTGGCAGATATGAATGTAAAGTGGATCCCAAGGGAAGATTTATTTTTCCTTCCGGGCTAAAAAAGCTTTTGCCGGAAAAGGAAGCGCTTGAATTTGTCTTAGTAAAAGAAAGGGAAGGATACTTGGTTTTATATACCAAAGAATCTTTTGATCAAAAAATTGAAGAGTTGATGCGTTTGGATGATTATACGGATGCCAATGAAGATTACAAACGTGAATTCTTTGATACCGTTGCTCTCCTTACTATGGATTCAGCATTCAGATTAATGATTCCAAAATCGCATTTGGACGAAATAAAAATTAATAAAGACATAACCTTATTAGGTGTTGGCAAGAAAATCGAACTCTGGGCAACTGAAAATTATCCTAAATCTAATCCTGCCAATAAAAGTGTTTTGAAAGACAAATTGATTTGGGACAAACTAGATAAAAAATAAAACACACTAAAAGCATATTCTTATAGAATGACCCCCACCTATCATATCCCTGCTCTTCTTAGTGAGAGTATTTTGGCACTGGATATTAAACCGGCAGGGATTTATGTCGATGCAACTTTCGGTGGTGGCGGACATAGCAAAGAAATTTTAAAGCATTTAAAGACAGGTAAATTAATTGCCTTTGATAAAGATGTAGATGCACATAAAAACTTGCCGGAATCTGAAAACTTAATTTTAATTCCGCATGATTTCATCTTTTTAAAAAATTATCTCCGTTTCCTAAATGTTATTCCGGTAGATGGAATTCTTGCCGATTTAGGTTTATCTTCCCATCATATTGATGAAGCCACAAGGGGCTTCTCCTTTAGATTTGATGCAAATTTAGATATGAGAATGGATAAAGAAAATCCATTAACTGCGGAAGAACTCATAAATACTCGTAGTCAATCTGAATTACAGCAAATATTTTCTTCTTATGGAGAAATTAAAAATTCTAAAACCTTAGCGGTAAAAATAGTGCAACGTCGTAGTGCACAAAGAATTCAAACTACATCACAGTTAGTTGAAATAGCAGAGGAAGTTTTGCCCTATAAAGAGAATTTAAAAAAATATTTGGCAACAGTTTTCCAGGCTTTACGAATTGCTGTAAATGATGAATTATTAGGTTTAGAACAATTTTTAAATCAAGCTCAAGAAGTACTTGCTCCCGGAGGCCGGCTGGCAGTCATTACCTATCATTCTTTAGAAGATAGGCCTGTGAAGAACTTTTTCCAAACCGGAAATTTCGAAGGAAAGGAATCAAAAGATGTTTTCGGAAAAGTCAGCCGTCCCTGGAAGCAAATAACCAAAAAACCTATTATTCCTACCGACGAAGAAATAGCTGTAAACCCTCGTTCACGAAGTGCAAAATTGCGTGTGGCAGAAAAGATTGAAATATCATAAAATCTAATCTACAACATGACTAACATAAAACAACTTACAAAAATTGCAATGATGCAAAAAGAAGAAGAAGAATCTAAAGCCAATAAAAATAAGCCTCTGGGCAAAGGTGAAGATTTTATTCCCCATGCACCTATTGCCAATACCTATAAAACAAGTAGGAAAGAACAAAGCACCATCCGTACAGAAAAAAATGTCAGAGAAGTACCTAAAAATACGCCTTCTCAAAAAGAAGAACCTGCAGAACAAAAACCTAAGAAACCGAGCATTTTCAAAAAAATGCACGATTTCAATTTTTATATTAATAAGGAAAATGCACCTAAGCATTTACCTTTTATACTATATACTACGCTTTGGATCATGCTATATATTGCCAATCACCATTATGGTGAAAAAACTTTATTGCAAATAAATCACATGAACAAAGACATGAAAGATCTTAAGGCAGACTATTATACCTCCAATGCCGAATTGAGTAATAAAAGCATCCAAAGCCAAGTGCTCAAAATGGTAGATACAATCGGATTAAAAGAATTACGTACACCACCCCATCGACTTAAATTAATTAAAGAAGATGAACATTAAGAAATCAATTGTTTGGAGGGTGTATTTGTCTTTTGCATTGGTTTGCATGCTTGCGTTTGCAGTCATTTTTCAAATTGTACGCATCCAAACTGTGAAAGGCCATTATTGGAAACAAGTCGCCGATAGTTTAACCACTTATTACGAAAATATTTATCCTATACGAGGAAATATTTATGCGGTTGATGGTAGCTTACTAGCCACTTCCATTCCTATTTATGACGTACGAATGGATGTTTGTGAAAAAACTATTGATAAAGATTTATGGAAAGAAAATATTGATTCCTTAGTTTTTTGCCTTAATAAATTTTACCATAAAATAAATCCTAAAAAATATTCAGACAAAACTGAAGAAAACATTAAAGAAGATTTACGCATTGCACGTAGAAATAAATCCAGATACTATTTAATAGCCAGAAATATTTCCCATACGCAATTAAAAGAAATTAAAACATTTCCACTTCTTAGGTTAGGACAATTTAAAGGCGGACTTATAGTAGAGCAACAACCCAAAAGAATGTTGCCATTTTTCCCAGCTGCACAAAGAACAATTGGTTACACAATAGAAAATAATGATAATGTAAAACCTGTAGGCTTGGAAGGAGGATTTAATGAAGTTTTACGTGGTAAAACTGGCAAACGCCTGGTTCAAAAAGTATCCGGCGGTGCTTGGATTCCTATTAATGACCAAAATGAAGTGGATCCTGAAGACGGAAAGGATATCGTTACGAACTTGGATGTCAATTTCCAGGATGTAACAGAAAGTGCCCTTGAAAAAGCTTTAAGAATTAATGATGCCAACCATGGATGTGCTATTGTAATGGACGTAAAAACCGGAGCCATACGTGCCATTGCAAACTTGAGTAGAAGTGTAGATAAAAATGGAGATATCCAATATAATGAAGAATATAATTCCGCCATCGGAGAAGCAAGTGAGCCCGGCTCTACTTTCAAGTTGGTATCAGCAATGGCCATGCTTGAATTTGGCGGGATAACCCCAAATACTACCGTTGATACAAAAGGAGGCGAAACAACGTTTTTTGATAGAGTAATGCATGATTCACATGAAGGCGGATATGGAGTGATCAATCTTAAAAAAGCATTTGCACTATCATCCAATGTAGGCATATCTACTTTAGCATATCAAGCATTTGGGAAACAACCTAAAAAGTTTACTGATTATATTTCCAAGCTCAAATTAACTCGAAGACTTGGTTTACCAATTACAGGAGAAGGCGATCCTTATTTTAAAACACCAAGTAGTCGTGATTGGAATGGTACGACCATACCTTGGATGTCCATAGGTTATGAAGAAAAAGTAACACCTCTTCAAATATTAACTTTATATAATGCCGTTGCTAATAATGGTGTAATGGTAAAGCCACAATTTGTTAAAGAAATAAAAGAAGTAGGTAAAATTGTCAAAGAATACAATACTGACATTTTAAATCCTGAAATATGTTCTGCAAAGACTTTAAAGCAAGTGCAGGAAATGTTAGAAGCCGTAGTTGAGGAAGGTACAGCAACAAATATTAAAAATGATGAATATAAAATAGCTGGTAAAACAGGAACAGCACAAGTTGCAAATGAATCTGCAGGTTATTCAGAACAAAAAACATATCAAGCTTCTTTTGTTGGTTACTTTCCGGCAGATCAACCGCTATACAGTATTATTGTTGTCATTAATAATCCTTCCAAAGGCCTATACTATGCTGCATCTGTAGCTGCACCTGCCTTTAAAGAAATTGCCGACAAAATTTATGCCATGACTTCTTCCACGCGTTCATTTGCTGCGTTGTTTGAAAAACACGATGACGACGAATTACCACTGGCTGAAAAAATGAGCAGTATGGATCTTAGAGGCATTTTACCTTACACTAATGCGGAAAAAGTATCCTTTGATAATATTGAAGGATGGTTGAAAATAAAACCCAAAAACAAACAAGTAATAATTAAGGATTATACCTATAATAAAAAAGTAGTTCCTGATGTAAAAGGGATGGTATTATCGGATGCTATTTATATTTTAGAAAATAGCGGGTTGCGCGTAAAATTTTCGGGCAAAGGTAAAGTGAGTGAACAATCCATAGATCCCGGAACTAAGTTCTTACCTGATGAAACAATTTATTTAAAATTAAATTGAAGACCTTAAAAGAAATATTACCCCAAAATTACATTCGTTCTATAAGTGGGAATACGGACATTTCTGTATATGGCTTAACTTTAGATTCCAGAACAGTAAAGGACGGATTTGTATTTGCCGCTATGCATGGCACCCAAACTGATGGTAGCACTTATATAAGTTCTGCTATTAAAAATGGGGCGTCAGTTATTGTTTGCAATAATGAATACAGTAACAAAGACGTAGTAATTATTCAAACCGATGATGTGGCCAAAACGATTGCGCTTATGGCTGCCAATTTTTATGACGAACCAAGTACCCATTTGGATTTGGTAGGTGTAACAGGCACCAATGGAAAAACAACCACTGCATCACTGTTGTATCAAATGTTTTCACATTTGGGGTATGTCTGCGGCTTAATTGCAACGACCGGAATTGTTATTAATGATGAAAAAATAGAAGCTACCCATACAACCCCGGATAGTATTACTATTAATTTATTATTAGATATGATGGTTAAAGCGGGATGTGAATATGCATTTATGGAAGTTAGTTCGCATGCAGTGGTTCAAGACAGAATATTCGGATTAAATTTTAAAGGCGGAATATTTACTAATTTAACACATGACCATTTAGATTATCACAAAACTTTTGAAAATTATCGCGATGCAAAAAAAGGCTTTTTTGACCATTTAGATCTAGAAGCATTTGCACTTACAAATATTGATGATAAGAATGGGAAATACATGCTGCAAAATTCCAAAGCTGCCAGAGTTAGTTATTCATTAGAATCTCCTGCTGATTTTAAAGCAAAAATATTAGAATATGATATCCATGGCATGCAACTCATTATAGATGATGAGGAAATTTTTACTACCCTAACAGGAAAGTTTAATGCTTACAATTTACTAGCAGTATATGGTGCAGCACGAATGTTAGAAATTCCAAAAATTAAAGCACTACAAGCATTAAGCATGTTACATGGTGTAGAAGGTAGGTTCAGCGCTATTAGAAGTAATGATAATATAACCGGTATCGTTGACTATGCTCACACCCCGGATGCTTTAGAAAACATTTTAAATGCCATCAAAGAAATAAATACAAAGCATAAAAAAATAATTACAGTAGTAGGATGCGGTGGTAATCGTGATAAATCCAAAAGACCGATAATGGCAAAAATAGCAGCAAGTTTATCTGATCATTTAATTATTACGTCTGATAATCCAAGGAATGAAGACCCGGAAGAAATACTTAATGAAATGGAGCTTGGCTTAAGTTTCCAACAAAAAAAAGTTGCCCTTCGAATTACTGATAGAAGACAAGCCATTAAAACGGCGTGCATGATGGCAAATGAAGGGGATATTATATTGATTGCCGGCAAGGGTCATGAAAAATATCAGGAAATAGCCGGAGTTAAACATTTCTTTGATGATAAAATAGTTTTAGCTGAATATTTAAAAGAAAGGAACACTTAATATGTTATATTACTTATTTAACTATTTGGAACAACATTATAAAATTCCCGGCGGGCATTTGTTCCAATTTATTTCTTTTAGAACTGCTATGGCTTTTCTAGGTAGTTTAATTATTTCTTTATTGTTTGGGAAACGAATTATTCAGTTTCTCCAAAAACAACAAGTTGGCGAAATAATTCGTGATTTAGGTTTGCAAGGTCAAATTGAAAAACAAGGAACTCCAACCATGGGGGGACTAATAATTTTGGCGGCAATTATAATTCCCACATTAATTTTTGCAAAAATTGATAACGTATATATTTGGATGATGCTTATATGTACAGTTTGGTTAGGAATGATTGGATTTATTGATGATTATATAAAAGTATTTAAGAAAGATAAAAAGGGTTTAGCCGGTAAATTTAAATTATTAGGACAAGTTGGACTTGGATTAATTATTGGACTAACTTTATTTTTCCATCAAGATGTAGTGATCAGCGAACATATGAGTAAAATCAACGCCGAAACCTACCTTAAGAATAATCCGGAAGCCCATATAATAACCAAAGAAAAAAGCGATAAAACTGTAGAATATGTAGTAGAACATCGGTCTACCAAAACAACAATTCCTTTTTTTAAAAATCATGAATTTGATTATGCCAAATTAATTAGTTTTATAGGCCCGGATTATAAAAAATATGCATGGCTAATATATGTACCCATTGTAATATTTATCATCACTGCCGTTTCAAATGGTGTTAATATTACCGATGGTTTAGATGGATTAGCCTCCGGGGTATCGGCCATAGTATTAGTAATATTAGCCATTTTTGCTTACGTTTCCGGCAATACAATTTTTGCCAATTATTTAAACATAATGTACATCCCAAACTTAGGCGAATTAGTAATTTTTCTCGGGGCCTTTATAGGTGCCTGTGTCGGCTTTTTATGGTACAACTCCTACCCTGCTCAAGTTTTTATGGGGGATACCGGAAGTTTGGCTTTAGGCGGATTAATAGCTGCAATTGCATTGATGATTAGAAAGGAATTATTGATTCCAGTTTTTTGCGGTATTTTCTTAGTTGAAAATTTAAGTGTAATGATTCAAGTGACATATTTTAAGTATACAAAAAAGAAATATGGAGAAGGCAGAAGAATTTTCAGAATGGCTCCTTTACATCACCATTATCAAAAGAAAAACTACCATGAAGCTAAAATCGTATCTCGCTTTTGGATTGTAGCAGTCTTTTTGGGAATATTATCAATCATAACTTTAAAAATTCGTTAATTTATAAACTAACGTGCTGGAGAACATAAAAAATATAGCTATAATTGGTGCCGCTGAAAGCGGTGTAGGTGCTGCCATATTGGCTAAAGCTAAAGGATATAATTGTTTCTTGTCGGATTATGGTGCAATGAAGGAATCCTATAAAAAGGACTTGGAAAATTATGGTTTATCTTATGAGGAAAATGGACATAGTTTTTCAAAAATATTAGATTGTGATCTAATAATTAAAAGTCCGGGAGTACCACATAAAGCTCCTATTATCCAACAAGCAAATGATAAAAATATTCCCGTTATTTCAGAAATAGAATTTGCAAGTTGGTTTACTAATGGTAAAATTATAGCCATTACTGGTACGAATGGAAAAACAACCACTACTTCCTTAATGTATCATATACTAAAACATGCAGGGTTTGATGTGGGATTAGGAGGTAATATCGGAAACAGTTTTGCTCGAATGGTAGCTGAGGAACCGCATTCCTACTATGTATTGGAGTTAAGTTCATTTCAATTGGATGACTTAATTTCATATAAGAACCAAATTGGGATACTATTAAATATTACGCCGGATCATTTAAATAGATACGACTACAAATTTGAAAATTATGTGGCGGCTAAGTTTCATATCACAAATATGCAAACCTCCGAGGATTATTTTATATTTAATTATGATGATCCAAATATCCGCACTTTTATGGAGAAAAATAAACCTGAATCTACGCTTTTACCTTTTTCACAAAAGGAAGAAGTATTTCCGGGAGCATATATAAAAAATAACGAATTAATAATTGGAATAAACACTAAAAATGAATTTACTATGAACATGGAAGAATTATCATTAAAAGGCAAACACAACCGTTACAACACAATGGCATCTGCTATTGCGGCACGTATTCTTGAAGTACGAAAAGATGTAACCAGAGAAGCTTTAAGAAGCTTTCAAAGCATTGACCACCGTTTGGAAACCATAGCCATTATCAGGGACGTTCAATACGTAAATGATAGTAAAGCTACCAACGTAAATTCTGTATGGTTTGCACTGGAAAGCTTCAATCAACCAATCGTATGGATTGCAGGTGGTGAAGACAAAGGGAACGATTATTCAGAAATCAAGGCCTTAGTGAAAGAACGCGTAAAAGCTTTAATATGCCTGGGGATAGATAATACCAAGCTACATGAAGAATTTGCTGCAGATGTTTCAAGCATTACAGATGCCGGTTCTATGCAGGAAGCTATTAAAAAAGCTGTGGCTCTTGCAGAACCAGGTGACGTAGTTTTACTCTCTCCAGCTTGTGCCAGCTTTGATCTATTTGAAAATTATGAAGACCGTGGCAAGCAGTTTAAACAAGCTGTTCTTACATTGGCTTAAGCAACAAATATTTTTGCAAAAAAATGCGCACTTATAAAAGATAAGATGATTCTTGGAAATTATTTATTTGAGAAAAAATGAATTGGCTGGTAGAAAGAACTAAAGGAGATGTTATCATTTGGATAATTGTCTTATTTCTGTCCTTAGTATCACTGTTGGCAGTATATAGCTCAACTGAAACTATGGCCTATAAATTAAGAGGAGGGAATTTTGAATATTATATATTCAAACATTTTTTCTTAATGGCATTTGGACTGGCCATGATGTATTTTGCGCATAAAATAAATTATAAATATTACTCTAGGATATCACAATTAGCCATTGTTATATCCGGAATTTTATTGATCATTACTTTATTTTTTGGAGGAAGTGTCAATCAAGCCCACAGATGGCTAACCTTACCGGGTATAAATTTAAGTTTTCAAACATCAGATCTTGCCAAGCTGGCACTTATCATGTACACAGCGCGAATGCTTGCCAAAAAACAAGATGTTATTGATAGCTTTTGGAAATCAACTTTACCTATTATGGGAGCTTCCGTAATAATATGTTTTTTAATTCTGCCTGCCAATCTTTCCACGGCAGCAGTTGTTTTTGCCACCAACTTATTGCTCATGTTCATAGGGCGGATGAATTGGAAACATATTACATTAATAATTATTGCAGGATTATTTTTCCTCATTAGTGGCATATATATTTTGCATAAAATTGGAGGCATCGGCCGGGTAGATACCTGGGTAAACCGAGTTGAAAATTACTTTCAGGGCGGTGAAGAAAAAGTTTTTTATCAAAATCAACAAGCCAATATTGCTATTGCTACAGGCGGTGTTTTTGGTAAAGGCCCCGGTAATAGTGTACAAAAAAATTTCTTACCAAATCCATATGCGGATTTTATATTCGCAATAATAATTGAAGAATATGGTTTAGTGGGAGCCTGTATTTTAATATTCCTATATTTATTATTATTATACCGAAGCATAGGAATTGTACTAAAAAGTCCCCGAGCATTTGGGGCATTACTTGCAGTTGGTTTAGCTTTTAGTTTGGTGCTGCAAGCTTTAATTAACATGGGGGTAGCGGTTCATTTATTCCCGGTAACTGGACTTACGCTACCCCTTGTTAGTATGGGAGGTACTTCACTTTGGTTTACGAGTATTGCATTTGGAATTATCCTAAGCGTAAGTAGAGATATTGAAGAAAAAGAAAATTTGGACGCCATACCTGCATAAGTTAAAATTGCATTTTACATGGAACAATTAAACTCAATAAAAGATAACTTGAAAATCATCATTAGTGGTGGAGGAACAGGTGGTCACGTTTATCCTGCCTTGGCTATTGCAGATGAAATTCGAACCACCTATCCAAAAGCTGAAATTCTTTTTATTGGTGCTAAAGGTAGAATGGAAATGGAAAAAGTTCCTCAACATGGGTATAAAATAGTTGGATTGTGGATTAGCGGTTTCCAAAGGAAAAACATATTTAAAAACATATTACTCCCTTTTAAAATAATTAGTAGCTTTTATAAAGTTAATTCAATAATAAGTGAATTTAAACCTGACGCGGTAGTGGGCGTTGGCGGCTACGCCAGCGGTCCGTTATTATATGTGGCTGCTCGTAGAAAAATCCCTTCCTTAATTCAAGAGCAAAATTCTTATCCCGGTGTAACAAATAAAGTTTTAGCATCAAGAGCCAAAAAGATTTGTGTTGCGTATCCCGGTATGGAAGTATTTTTCGCAAAAGAAAAGATTGCTTATACCGGAAATCCGGTCAGGGATTTTTCAAAAGTTGCAAATATCCCTAAAAAGGAATCGTTTGCCTATTTCAATTTAAACCCTGATAAACCAACTATTTTAGTAGTTGGCGGAAGTCTAGGCGCTCGTACTATTAATAATAGTATTATAAAACATATGGACGCTATTATAGATGAAGATATTCAATTAATATGGCAAACAGGGAAATTCTATTATGAGGATATAAAGAATCAGGTAGCAACAAAAGTAAATAATCAAATTTGGATCAATTCTTTTATCGAACGAATGGATTATGCCTATGCTTGCGCTGATATTGTAATTTCGAGAGCCGGAGCCATTTCAATTTCAGAATTATCTTTGGCCGGCAAAGCCTCCATTTTTGTTCCATCACCAAATGTAGCAGAAGATCATCAAACTAAAAATGCAATGGTATTGGTGGAAAATGAAGCAGCCTTAATTGTGAAGGATAATGAAGCGGGAGGCAATTTGATACCGGTGGCCATGAAATTAATGAGAGATAAATCACTACAAGAAAAATTAGCTAAAAATATATTTGCTTTAGCAAAACCCAATGCCGCAAAAGATATCGTTAATGAATTAATTCAACTCATAAAAAAATAATATCATGGAATTCAAAAATGTTTATTTAATTGGAATTGGTGGTATTGGGATGAGTTCTTTGGCGCGTCACTTCAAAGCCGAAGGTTGTTCGGTAGGTGGATACGATAAAACACCATCCGGACTTACTACACAATTAGAAAAAGAAGGAATTGAAATACATTTTGAAGACTCCATAGATTTAGTTGGGGACAATTTTAAAGATAAAGAAAACACCTTAGTTATTTATACGCCTGCTATTCCAAAGCAAAATTCAGAATTGAATTATTTTTTTAATAATGGCTATTTAATTCGTAAACGAGCAGAAGTTTTGGCTTGGCTTACTGAAGGAAAAACTACCATTGCAATTGCAGGGACACATGGAAAAACAAGTACCGCAGCGATTGTGAGTCACTTATTAAAAACTGCAAAAGTTCCATTTTATGCTCTACTAGGTGGTATCTCAGTAAATTATCAAACTAATTATTTGCGCCCGGAAAACGGAGAAGCATCTATTATTGTAGTAGAAGCGGACGAATATGATCGTTCATTTTTACGTCTTCATCCTGATGTAGCTGTTATTACTGCTATTGAGCCAGACCACTTGGATATATACGGAACCTTTGAAAAATTACAAGAAGCTTATTCTGATTTTGCCTGTTTAGTAGAACCTAATGGCACCTTAATTGTAAATAGTTCTGCCAGCTTATTGAAGCCGACCTTAGCACATTTATGTAGCTATTCCAATAAATTTAAGGCTGATTGTTATTCGGACAATATTCAAATTAAAGATAGAAAATATTATTTCGATGCACATATTCGTGACTTAAACATTGAAAATATAGAAATAGGAGCGCCCGGTAGGCATAATATAGAAAATAGTATTGCTGCTATGGCGAGCATTAGAAGCATTTTACCTGAATCGGCCAAATATTTTAAAGAAGGACTGGCTAGTTTTAAAGGCGTGTGGAGAAGATTTGAAATTATTGTCCAAAATGATCAACATGTGTATATAGATGACTATGCCCATCATCCAACAGAAATAGAAGTAACCATTCAAACACTAAAAGAATTATATCCGGATAAAAAAATTACCGGGGTTTTTCAACCACATTTATTTACCAGAACAAGAGATTTAGCTTTTGAATTTGCCGAAAGCTTATCCCATTTAGACAACTTATATTTATTACCTATTTATCCGGCTAGGGAATTACCGATTGAAGGGGTAAGTTCAGCATTAATACTCGATGAGGTAAGCTGCGCAAATAAAAAAATTGTATCAAAGGAAGAATTATTGGATGAAATTAGAAATCATAAACCTGAAGTATTTTTAAGCATTGGTGCCGGAGATATTGATCGCTTGGTTCCGGAAATAAAGGCGATATTGTCATGAAAAATATTTTCCAAAAAATAAAACAATATTACTTAATCAGTAAAAAATACCTACTCCCGGGTATAGCTTCAGTATTGATTTTAATTTTATTGAGTTTTGCAGCAAAAGTTCATAAAAATCGTTCTTGTTTAAGTTTAAATGTAGATGTTATTGATGAAGAGGAATATCAATTTATAAACAAAAAAGACATCATTAATATTATAACAAATCATGGAACTGACCCCATTGAAGGTACTAACATATCCACAATAAAATTGAAGGACATTGAGAATAGGTTGCTTCAAAATTCATTTATAAAGGATGCACAAGCATATATTAGTTTGAAACCTGAGATGTTTGTAAAAGTTAAACAAAGGATACCGGTAGCCAGAATTTTTACTTCTAAAAACGAACAATATTACATTGACAACGAGGGTAAAACAATGCCCCTATCTCCAAATTTTACGGCCCGTGTACCAATTATTATGAGCAGCTTTGCTCCCATCAATAAGGATTCTGCGCGTACTATATTTAATGAAGTGCTATATAAGTTTATCAATTCCGTAAGGTCTGATGCGTTTTTAAATGCACTTTGCGGTCAAATTACTGTGGATAACCATTACGAGTTTTCCATAATACCCAGACTAGGCAAAGCAGAGATTTTCTTAGGAGACACTTCTGATTTGCCTAATAAAATCGTAAGATTGAAGTCATTTTATAAGTCATCTTTTCCTCAGGCAGGATGGGATAAATATGAGAGCATTAGCGTGAAATATAGGAATCAGGTTATAGCAATAGAAAAAAAAGAATAAATGGAAAATAACGAAATTGTAGTTGGTTTGGATATTGGAACCACCAAAATATGCGCCATCGTTGGTAGAGCCAATGAATATGGCAAAATTGATATCCTGGGAATGGGCAAAAGCGAATCCGAGGGTGTAAAACGCGGTGTAGTTATCAATATTCAAAAAACCGTGAATTCCATCCATTCTGCTATTGAGCAAGCAGCATATACCTCCGGTGTTGATATTAATCGCGTTTTTGTAGGTATTGCCGGTCAGCATATCAAAAGCTTGCGTCATAGAGGAATGATTACTCGAAATAACGAGATTGATGAAATAGACAATAATGACATTGAGCGATTAAATAAAGATATGAATAAGCTGGTCATGCAACCGGGCGAAGAAATTATTCATGTTATCCCTCAAGAATACATTGTGGACAATGAAACCGGCATAAAAGACCCGATTGGAATGGCCGGTATTCGTTTGGAAGCAAATTTTCACATTATCACTGGACAAGTAACAGCCATCCGCAATATTTACCGCTGCGTAGAGCGTGCAGGATTGTACGTAGATGGAGTTATTTTGGAGCCTTTAGCATCTTCTGATTCGGTTTTAACGGACGATGAAAAGGAAGCAGGAGTTGCTTTAGTAGATATAGGTGGAGGCACCACTGATATCGCAATTTTTAAAGATGGTATTATTAGGCATACTGCTGTTATTCCTTTAGCAGGAAATATCATTACAGAAGATATCAGAGAAGGTTGTTCTGTTATGTTGAAACAAGCAGAGGCCATGAAAATAAAATTCGGATCTGCCTTAGCTAATGAAGCTACCGATAATGAAATCATTGCTATTCCCGGATTAAAAGGTCGAGAAGCTAAAGAAATTTCTGTTAAGAATTTAGCCCATATTATCCAAGCTCGTGTAACTGAGATTTTTGAACATGTAATGTTTGAAATAAAAAACAGTGGATACCAACATAAACTAATAGCAGGGATAGTAGTTACGGGTGGTGGAAGCCAATTAAAACATATTGCACAGCTAATTGAATATGTTACCGGCATTGATGCTCGTGTTGGATATCCTACAGAGCATTTATCCAAAGGCATGACAGAAGAAGTAAGCAGTCCGATGTTTTCAACCGGCATAGGATTGGTATTAAAAGGTCTAAATACGCCAATCGAGAGCGATATGCCGGAAAAACCTTTAGACAGTGCAAAAAGTGAGAAAAAAAATAATCCGACCGGAAGTTTCTTAGACAAAATCAAAGGTTGGTTTAATGAAGTGGATGATTACGAACATTAGAAATTAAAGAATAAAAAGATATGAACTTTCATTTTGATTTACCCAAGGCAGATTCAATCATCAAGGTTTTTGGTGTAGGCGGTGGTGGAAGCAATGCTGTAAACCACATGTACAAGTTCGGAATCAAGGGAGTTGATTTCGTTATTTGTAATACAGATGCACAAGTCTTAGAAATAAGTCCGGTACCTGTAAAATTACAAATCGGCACCAATTTAACGGAAGGTAGAGGCGCGGGAAATAAGCCCGAAGTTGGTCAAAAAGCTGCGTTGGAAAGCATTGAAGAAATCAAAGCTGTCCTAGCGCAACATACTAAAATGATTTTTATTACTGCAGGAATGGGCGGAGGTACCGGAACCGGTGCAGCACCTGTTATTGCCCAAGTTGCAAAAGAACTTGGTATACTTACCGTAGGAATTGTTTCTAAACCATTTTTATTTGAAGGTCCGCAAAGAAATATTCGTGCTAAAGAAGGTATTGAAAATCTAAAAAAACATGTTGATACTTTATTAGTCATCGACAATGAGAAAATTAGAGAAATTCATAGAAGTTTGAAATTTTCCGAGGCATTTGCTCAAGCGGATAATATCCTAGCTACCGCCGCCAAAGGCATTGCCGAAATCATTACCGTTACCGGTTATGTAAACGTAGATTTTGAAGATGTAAAAACAGTGATGTCCAATAGTGGTGTAGCAATCATGGGCTGTGGCATTGGAGAAGGCGAGGATCGTGCATTGAATTCTGTAAAAAGTGCATTAGACTCTCCTTTACTCAGTGAAAATAACATTCATGGTGCCGCTAATATTCTTTTAAATATTACCAGCGGTATTGATGAAATTTCTATGGATGAAATTTCTCAAATTACTTCCTATATTCAAGAAGAAGCAGGTATTGAAACAAATATTATTTGGGGTCATTGCTCAGATGAAACATTGGAAGATAAATTAATGATAACCCTTATTGCTACCGGCTTTGAGGGAAAGTCCCAAGCTCAGGAGGAAAAAATAATCGTATCGCTAACGGACACTCCTGAGCAAAAAAATGAGATTGAATTAATTGTAAATTCTCCGGCAGCTGCTACGCCGGTGGAAGACAATACTCCATGGGAACCGGTAATAAAGGATGAAAAACCTATCCTAAAACCTCAGGACGTTGCTGCAATGCGCCAAGAACCGCGTCGAGAAAAGGCGAAAGCAGAAACCCCTTCTCTATTTGAAGAAGAAACTTATATTGAACCGGTTTTAAAACCTGCGCCTCGTGATTTTTCCAACCCTGCACCGACGCGTATAGAAGATGTAAAAAATCCTCAAAATTTGGAAATCATTGAAAGGATCCCTGCTTACCTTCGCAAAAAGATCAAATTGCAAAACGTAGCACATTCCTCTGAGTCCAATATTTCTAAATACAATTTAATGGATGACCCGCAAGAAGAAGGACCAAGTTTACATCCTAGAAATACTTTTCTGCATGATAATGTTGACTAAATAATAAGCATTACAAACAAACTAATTATATATAAATAAGGCCGCCCAATTGCGGCCTTATTTTTTAAATTACTTTTCAAAATTCGTAAATAACTAATATTTTAAATACAATAAATTTAACATGAAGAAAATAACCTTATTTATCGTATGTTCTCTTATTATAAGCTCAATTTGTTATGCCGGCGAAGGGATGTGGCTCCCTATCCTTTTGAAACAATACAATGAAAAGGATATGCAAAACCAAGGACTTAAATTAAGTGCAGAGGATATATACGATATTAACCATTCCTCCATTAAAGATGCCGTAATTGTTTTGAATGATGGTATGTGTACTGCAGAAATTGTTTCAGACCAAGGATTATTATTTACTAACCACCATTGCGGCTATGAATCCATAGCTGAACATAGTACCGTAGAGCATGATTATTTAAAAAATGGATTTTGGGCAAAAAATCATGGTGAGGAATTACCAAACCAAGGCATGACTGCCGCACGATTGGTTTATATGAAGGATGTAACTTCCATCATATTGGATGAAGCAAATAAAATTAAAAATGAAGACGTTCGCGCCATTAGAATAAAAGTACTTAGAGACTCTTTAGAAAAAGCAGAACCTAATCCTAACAATTATAAAATTCAAATCAATTCATTTTTTTATGGTAATGAATTTTATCTTTTAGCGTATGAAGTATTTCCGGATGTTCGTTTGGTTGGAGCACCTCCATCTGCCATTGGCAAATTTGGCGGTGATCAGGATAATTGGATGTGGCCACGTCATACCGGTGATTTTAGTATACTAAGAATTTACACGGATAAAGATGGGAAACCTGCTAAATTCAGTAAAGATAATATCCCCTACAAACCAAAATATTTTCTTCCTATATCATTGAAAGGCGTTAAGAAAGATGATTATACTATGATTTTGGGATATCCGGGAAACACGCAACGATATTTAACTTCTGATGAATTCGAATACAATTGCAAAGTGCATAATCCGGCAGTCATTGAAGCCATGGCTTTGCAAATAAATATTATGAAGCAAGATATGGATGCGGATAGAGCCGTTGCACTTACCATGGCGGGTGATTTTGCTTCCACCAGTAATTCTTACAAATATATGCTTGGTCAGGAAAGGCAATTAAAGCAAAATACTTACATCCTCCAGCAAAAAGAAAAAGAAGCAAAATTTATGGAATGGGTGAATGCTGATGAAAGTCGTAAATTAAAATATGGTAAAATATTTGACAAGATTCGTGATGCTAATGAAAAGTTAAAAACTATAGAGCCTGCATACAGCTATGTAGCTTACGGATTTTTTGGAATAAAAAATATTCAGTATGGGTTAATGTTTTACGGGCTGCATAAAAATTTAGAGAATGATAAATTAAGCAGGCAGGATATTGATTCCCTAGTTGCACCTTATAAAAATAAAGTTAAAAGTTATTATGAAAAGAACACTGTATCCACTGATAAAAAAGTTTTGGCTTCAGAAATTTATTTAATTTGTTCTCGAGTGCCGGAAGAAAAACAACCTTCTATTTTAATCAAGGCCTTATCGAAATACAAGAAAAATGATTTGAAACTGGCAGTAGATAATTATGTAAATGATTTATATGCTAATTCTCCTTTATTGCAATCCGAAGCAAATTGCCATAAATTTTTAGGGAAAATCAGTATGAAGAAATTAGAAAAGGATCCGTTCTTTAAACTGGTTTCAGGAATGATCAATTATTATTTTGCCACTTTATCTGTAGTTGAATCCAACGTTACCCAAATAAGGAGAGAAAATACCCGGTTATATATTCAAGGATTAAGAGAATGGCAAAGTGATAAAAAATTCTATCCTGATGCCAATTCTACTTTACGTGTAACTTATGGAAAAGTTTCACCTTATATTCCAAGAGATGCCGTATCCTTTAAATATTATACCACTTACCAAGGAATATTAGAAAAATATAACCCGCAAGATCCGGAATTTGATGTGCCTTCCAGACAACTTGATTTACTTAGAAATAAACAATTTGGCAGATATGCTGAAAATGACACTTTACGTATTGATTTTTTAACCACCACCGATATTACCGGAGGCAATAGTGGTAGTCCGGTCATGGATGCTCAAGGTAAGCTTATTGGGCTTGCTTTTGATGGTGATTGGGAAAGTATGATTGGAGATTTAGTGGTTGATCCGAAAGTTAACCGGACGATCGCCGTAGATATTCGTTACGTACTTTGGGTAATTGATATTTATGCCGGCGCTCAAAATATTATGAGCGAATTAAAAATTGAATAATAAAATTTAAGTAATATAAAACGGAAGTCAATTGACTTCCGTTTTTTATTAGATACTTATCTTTTCTCACGCCGTTTAATCCATGGACTAGTCGTGCTTAAAGGCGTATGATCACTGTGTTTCTTATTTTGTTTGGAATGTAAAAAAGAAGCCAGAATAGAGGCGACCTCAGCACCTTCATTAGTGCTTTTTTCCAAAACGGAGGCAGTAAAGTATTTTGGTACAAATCCAGTATCAAAATGACCGGAAATAAAAGCTTCATGCTGCATTACAAACTTTCCGAAAGAAAGTGTATTTCTAACCCCTTCAATTTTATAATCATCAATAGCACGCAGCATCTTTGCAATAGCCTCTGTCCGCGTATTGCTATGTACACTTAGTTTAGCAATCATCGGGTCATAATACACCGGGATATCCATCCCTTCTTCATAACCGGAGTCAACCCTTATGCCAGGCCCATCAGGCGTACGATAGGTTTTTAAGTTACCAATATCAGGTAAAAAATTATTAGACGGATCTTCGGCATATATTCTAAGTTCTATGGCATGTCCATGAATCTTTAAATCTTCCTGAGTAAAGGACAAATGTTCTCCTCTAGCAATTTTAACTTGTTCTTTTACCAAATCAATACCGGTAATCATTTCCGTAACGGGATGTTCAACTTGCAAACGGGTATTCATTTCCAAAAAGAAGAAATCAAGATTTTCATCCATTAGAAATTCAACGGTGCCTGCACCGGCATAATCGCATGCACGGGCAATACGAACTGCTGCCTCCCCCATTTCTTTGCGCTTTTCAGGCGTTAAAATGGCTGACGGTGCCTCCTCTACCACCTTTTGATGACGACGTTGAATTGAACATTCGCGCTCAAAAAGATATAAATGATTTCCATGCGTATCACTAAGTACTTGTATTTCTATATGTCTTGGAGCACCTACGTATTTTTCTAAAAAAACGGAACCATCGCCAAAAGATGCTTGTGCTTCGCTAATGGCACGATCCATTTGTTCGGAAAGTTCCTCAGCTTTTTGTACCACCCGCATACCTTTACCTCCACCACCTGCAGCTGCTTTAATTAAAACAGGAAATCCAATTTCTATAGCAATTTTTTCTGCTTCTTTTTTATCACTTATGGCATTAGGTGTACCGGGTAACATTGGAACCTGATAGGCATGTGCTGCCGCTTTTGCTGCCAATTTGTTTCCCATCATATTAATTGCTTTGGATGATGGACCAATAAAAGTAATTCCTGCCTTTTTAACCTTTTCGGCAAAAATTGCATTTTCAGAAAGGAAACCGTATCCCGGGTGAATACCATCCACCGCGAGCTTTAAGGATGCTTCTATAATTTTATCCATGACCAAATAGGATTCGGAAGATGCTGCCGGTCCTAATAATACGGCCTCATCCGCAAAACGGACATGAGGTGCTATTCTATCGGCTTCAGAATAAACTGCTACCGTTTTTATTCCCATTTCTTTGAGCGAACGCATGATACGGAGTGCAATTTCTCCACGGTTAGCCACCAAAACTTTATTCATATACCTATTAATAAGGATTAATTATTAGACTTCAAAATTAGAACATTCGCAGGATAAAACTTGAAATTAAAGCATCCTGTGTCCCCGTCCTTAAAAAATATCGGTTAAAAAAGATAAGTAGCTCCCATTAATTCCCTGAAATGAAATAATTTTACCAACTCAGGCAACCCTTAAAATAATATTAGCGTCTTTTGAGTAAACTAAGCAATGAAATGCCTTATGAACCGCATCACGAAGAAATTGAGCTTGTGCGAGGATGCTTACAAGGTAACGCATTATATCAGAAGAAGTTATTTGAAATGTTCTATGGTAAGATGTTGGGTATCTGTTTACGATATGCCAAAGATGCAGATGAGGGCCAAGACATCCTTCAAGATGGGTATATAAAAGTATTTCAGAAACTTGAGGGCTTTGATTTTAATTGTCCTTTAGAAGCTTGGGTAAGAAAAATTATGATTAATACGGCCATTGATAAATATAGAAGCACTGCTCGCCAGCCAATAGCCAATGATATTGATCTAGCTTATGAAATCGTTGATGATAGTAATATATTGAATGATATTAATTTAAATGATTTATTAGTAATGATTCAGAAATTACCTGCCGGATATAGAATGATATTTAATATGCATGTAATTGAAGGTTTTAACCATAGGGAAATTGCAGATGAATTACAAATCAGTGAAGGTACTTCCAAATCTCAACTTGCAAAGGCTAAAACCTTTTTACAAAAAATGATTAAGCGCGAATACACTAATAATAATGAATAACTTAGGTAACATAGAAGATTCATTTAAGGATGCCTTCTCCAACTGGGAGCCGGAGCATTCTGCTGCAGATATGAATAAGGCTTGGCAAAATGTTAGTCAACATATTCCTACTGCTCCTTCTACCTCCGCTTCATCTCATATTGGACAAGAACTTGCCAAATCAGCAGGTAAGGGACTTTCAGCTATTGGGAAAATGGCGATTATTAGTGGTATTGCCGGTGGAATTTTAACTACTGTTCTTTTACATTACAACAAAACTTCTGATAATCAAGTACAAATAACTCAAAAGTCAAATTCTATAGCCGATAAAGCCCATAACGAAATATCTGCGAAGAGTGGAATTTATGAAACTCCTGAATTGAGTCCTTCAACGAATAGCAATGCTAAACAACAAAATTCTGGTCAATTCTCAAGATCAAGTAACTTATCTCGTCAAACAAAAAATCCAGGAACATCGTTTTATGATAATCCTTTAAATACAGAGAATCATAATTTTAACTCAGGCAATAATACAAATAATCCTCCTGTGCTTTCCGGAAAATCAGTTTCAGATCTTCAAGGTAAAGAAGATAATAATGTGTCTCAAAACATTGGATTAGCAGATACCTCAATTTGCGAATCAAATAATTATCAGGTAAATAATGAATCTAACCGTAAAATGGAGATTGAATGGGGAGATAATTCTAAAAGCTTAGTCTATACAGACGCCATGCATCATTATTCTAAAGCCGGTAATTATCAACTAATCATATACAAAGACGGAGAAATCATCAGCAGAACAGTGAAAGTAAGAATTTCTCCATCTGCACATTTCTCTTATAATTCCAGTCAAGGTACAACCGCCAAATTCCAAAACATTAGTGAAAATGCTTCAAACTTTCATTGGGAATTTGGAGATGGCACTTTTGATGAAACCCATGGAGATGCTGAGCATTTATACAAGGATTCAGGAACTTACAAAGTAAAACTGATTGCAAGCCATCCAAATGGATGTAGCAATAGTATTGTCCAAAATATCCATGTTAGTGATAAATCTAAGTTTAATATTCCGAATATCTTTTCTCCAAACGGTGACGGTAAAAACGATTTGTTTGATATCACCATGGAAGGTCAAACCTATTTTGAATTAAGCATTTACGATTTGAAAATGAATCTGATTTTCCACTCCCTGGACTTAAATAACAAATGGAATGGGAATTACAGCAATGGGAATGCTTGTCCTCCAGGAAATTACATAATTATATTACAATATCAATATCCAAATGAAGCACGTGAAGCACATTCGGGCATTGTTCGATTAAATAGATAATAAAAGAGACAAAACCTACACAAACGAGTGTAAATAGAACTGTTAGATTAGAATATTTTTACTATTTTTGAAACTTCAAACACAATAACATGAGCAGACTGTCTAAATCGCTAAAAGTCTTACTACTTGCATTTGCGGCCTTGGTAACCGCATCTCAGGCCAATGCACAGTGTCAGATTAAGATTATCAATGGTACCTCCGACCATGGGTGTGCACCCTTAACCGTTGATTTGGAAATTACTAACACCTCCGGTAAAACCATAAGTTCCGTTAAATGGGACTTTGGTGACAAGACTACGAATAGTCACCCGAAAAGTGATAGTACCCTTTCCCACATTTATACCAACCCATCCAATGATACCACAAAGGATTATAAGCCTACAGCTACCATCACCTTTTCAGATGGTACCACTTGTAGTGCAACTTATAGTGGTGTAATCAAGGTTTGGGATAATCCAATTGCTAAAATCAATATTCCGTCCAATACTGTTCAGTGTTTGAAGGACAATAAATATTGCTATACGCAAAATTCCAAACCATCAAAAGATGGTTTTCAAATAGTTAGATATTCTTGGGACTTTGGTGATGGTACCGTAGATAGTGGTGATGCCAATGGTAAGCCGGCTAAAAATTCCAGTTTAGGAATTGATAGCAATGGTTGCTATACCTACCAATATACCGGTACTTATGACGTTAAGTTGGTGGTTACCGATACCAGAGGTTGCTCATCTCAAGATAAATTATTAGGTAAAATCAAAATTCTTCCTAACTTAAGTATCTCTATTAGTGTTACTTCTGTACAAAAATGCGGAAGCACTTTAGGTACCTTTGTTAATGGTATTCCTGATACTACCGGCTGGCATGTTAAAAGTTTCAGATGGGATTTTGGTGACGGTACTTCAAATACCAAGGATTGGGGTAAACCTAAATTTACTCATAATTATACTGATACAGGTACTTTCTATCCTACCTTTACTATTATTACTAAAGATGGTTGTGTTCAATCATCCAAAATAGGTAATTACAAAATTGTAGTAATCAGCGCTCATCTTAAATTAACTTTCCCTGATACACTTTGTTGGTCAGATGCTAATTCTAAAGGTGTATTATATACGCCTGCTCCATTAGATAATGTTGATACAACTTATTGGAACTTTGGTTTTGATGATAATGGTAAAGCTCAAAGTGATTGGAAATATAGTCCGGCTACGGCATTTATCGGATTTATTACTCCGGTAACTTATCACTTTGCAAAAGGACCGAAAGATTATACCGGTACTTTAACTGTTATTCACCATATCTGCGGAAAAATGGATACTTGCTTTGTAACGCACGTTAAAGGTCCGCAAGCTACTATTAATATAACACCTCCCGGATTTGAATCTTATCGTCCGCCGGTACCTTTAAATTATTCATATAAAGATACTTCCGGTAAACCTGATCCAAAATATGCAAGCAATGTTTTAAGCATGCAACAATTTATGGACCTGATGGATACCGTGCATAAAGTATTTTGTAGTCGTTCTATTGCATGGCAATATTATACTGCAGTATCGCCTAGCAGTACCGCAGATAGCGGATATTGTAATGCTCCGATTGTTTCCACTACTTGGTCAACAAATAAATATTGTACAGGTGATTCAATTACATATATTAGTAGCATAACTAGAAAATCTAACAATTATAAGTTAATAGTTACTGATTCAGCGGCCACCAGTGGCGTATTTATTATTGACTCCTTTATTTTAGATCAATTGGATGGCGGTAAAGGCAAACATCAAAACTCTACCTTCCCATACCAATTTACCGATTATAAAAACTTCGATTATGCTTCATTTATTAAGAGAATGAATGATAAAACGATTTCTAAAACAACTGCCAATAGCTTAGCAGATGTAAACAAGAAATCTAAAATGATTTGGACACAACCTTCAGGCTCCTTGTTTGAAAATAACATGAGTGACTCTGATAAATATACTTGTACTCCTGAACGTTTAGTAAGATTTACAAATAACTCCTCTAAATTTAGGCTGATACCGCAAATAGACGATGCTTCCATGAGTGTGGATCCGGATACTTGCGCACATGTCAATCCTTATATAAAACATAAACGTGATTCCACAGGTGATAAAAATTCAGGTACTGTAGATTCTTTACCATATGCAGGTAGGAATAACTACCCTTATTCTTCTGATTCATTAGCTTATTACTGGAATTTCGGTGATGGTATTGATGATATTAACGGTGATGGCATTACAGATACCGCTTATTTCTCACATCGCAACCAACTTGATGTATTAAAATATTCTCGTGAAGCTGCACCTTGGCACTATTATGACCCTAAAAAGGCACCTAAAAACAGACCATGTTATAGTGTATCCATGGTTGTTATGGACTATAAAACCGGATGTAAAGATCAGGCCTCGTTGCAACTACTCTTTGGAAGACCGGTTGCCTCATGGGATAGATCTAAATATTGTAGGATGAATTATTATATTCAATCTTTCCTACCGGGTGGACTTACCTCAGACTATAATGGTCAAAAAGGCCGTGAATTCAGAGGATTTAAATTAGTGCCTATCAGCGGTGGCTCCGGTACCGGTCCATGTGCTGTAACTGATGGTAATGTAGTTCGTTATCGTGTAAATATTAAAGAAACTAAACCTTCTGTGTGCGAAAGCCCGCAAGGCTATTGGGTATGTTTTGACTCAGCAGCAGCAAAACAATATTCTCAAAGCGAAATACAAGGAGATACTTTCTATGCACACTTCCATAAAGGTTCTTTACCTGTGAGCGTAACTGCTCCAGGACCGGGCTTAAGTGCAGCTAAAAACTCTGATGCCATTACTTGTTTATATAATGGTCACTTCGATGGTTCAGGTAATTATTTATTTGATACTGCTTGGAATTATCATTGGACATCTAAAATTCAAATTGAAATGTTTGGTGATGCACCTGCTTATGCTAAAGGCGGATTCGCTGACGGTAAAGGTAACTGGCAATATTCCGCATCTGATACCGGTTGCAAAACCATTGGTGTAGTAATTAAAAATGGTGATTGTTATGATACCGCTTGGTACCACAATTATATATGCTTTAATAAAGTTGACCCATATGTAGACTTAGTATCTGATGTTACCGGTTCTGAAGTACCGATGAAAATACTTTCCTCATTGTGGTTCAGAGACACAACAACATATCAACCAAATAGAAATATTGGTACTGCTTACGAAACCTATCCAAAGATTGATACTTTTGAAAATCATCAATATGATTCCCTATTGTATCCGGTACTTACTTATGTAACTGCTAAAAACACTTGGCATGCTGATACCCGTACCGTAGAGCCTTTCGCTTTATCCGGCTATCCTGCTACCTCTATTTGCCGTGTGAGACCAATGGATAAAAATCAAGCTTTGATTACTAAGTTTGAAGCATCCATTACTCGTTTGCAAATCCCTGGTCCTAACCCTTACTGGCCATATGGTAGTACTTTAGGTGATATTGATTATTATTATAATGATAGTAACCATATCTGGCCGGATCGTATTTCTTTAAATACCCAATATTCCGATGTGGACTCTATTAATAAAGTTAAAACTACTTTATACTTCCCTAAAGCTGTAGCCTATACTCCTCCTGCTTTACCGGCATTATATATTACTATTGATGATAATGGTAATTATGATACAGTGGTAGTCAGTCAGGCTGGAAACAATATTTATATTACTCAGGAAGAATTAGACTCCTTAAATAAAGGATATTCTCCTACGATTCTTAAAAAAGATGATCGTTATAATTACTTAAATATAACTTGTAACTCCAATGCAAAAGTTACCATACATGCTAATCCTAAAAATGTACCAGTAGCCGTAGGAAGCAGTATTGCCATTCTAGATTTGGCTGATACTACTTCTACACACTTGGATGATAAATCTGTACCGCACTCTGTATTACGTTTCTTACTACCATGGCCGGGATTATATAAAATCACTTCCAATGTAGTAGATATTCGTGGCTGTAGCAACTTGCAAGATTTCTATGTAATTAATGCACACTTTGCTAAATTCGGTTCAACAGATTCCGTACAATGTTCTGATAAACCGGTTCACTTTACCAGCTATGTTCGTTATTGGACTACTGACTTCCAGTTAAGACCTTGGTATTTAAATCCTGCTGATGGAAATAGATATTGGATGCCTGACGGTTGGGTTTGGACTTATGTACCACAAGATGCAACCATATTAGGACGTTTCTTTGATGCTGATGGTTTACCTGATTTCAATCCTTGGGATGGTGACCCAATTGGTGTACGTAAAGCTATGTGGAAATACTGGCCAATGAAATGGTTAGCTTCCGATACCAATCACCAAGAAAAAATCTGGTGGGACTTTGATAACGATGGTCATATCGATGCCAGCGGACCTAATCCAACTTGGACTTATAAAAAACCGGGTATTTATACCGTTCGTATGATTACTCGTGATAGTTCCGGTCGTTTACTTCAAACTTTCCGTCGCAACTTTATCAAGATCATTAAAGTTAAATCTGATTTCATAGCTTACGATACTTCAGGAAGACCTAATAGTCCTGATAGAGTAGATACTTTGGAATTCTGTTCTCCACATTTATTCCATATATTCGATTCTACTAATATATCCATGGGTGTAAATACCTATCACTATTCACCTGAGAAGAAATACATATTTGCTTATCAAGATAGTGTTTATGCTATTGACCCTAAGACCAAGAAGCGTATAATTGTACCGAAAATCATTAATTATGATAGCGTAACACAATGGGTTTGGAATACAGGTGATATTTCTCAAAATGTAACTAAAACCAAGTACACTCAACCTTATGATCACATCTATGGTTGGAATGATACGTTTACAGTTTCATTAAAAGTAAGCACCTTGCATTCCTGCGGAGATAGTATTACTAAATTAGATTATATCAAGCTCATTGGTTTACAACCTCGATTTAAGTTTGTTGCACCATATCCGGGCTATACAGAAAGAGGTTGCTTACCATTTAAAGTTCGATTATTAAATACTAATATTCATGCTTCCAGTAAATCAAACTATCAGTTTGACCAAAATGATGGAAGAACTGTAGCATCAAACTATACTCAACCATATGTTGACTTATATTACAATCACTTAAAACATGCTGATAGTGTAGCAGGAAGTGATAGTAGTGTATTTAATGTAACGATGTACGAAACAGGTGATGTATATAATTTCTTAACCGGTAGCACCACTAAATGTTCTGCCAGTTGGCCAAACCCTGCCAATCCTAAAGATCCGGTCTTCCAAGTAATTGTATATAGACATGATACCTTAATGATTAAAGGTGATACAGATGTTTGCCCTGGTCAAACCATATCATTCCATGATAGCTCTACAGATATGAATGTATTCAGTAATATTAAATGGATATTATCAGATCCTTCTGGTACATTTATAGATTCAGCGTCAGGCCCAACCTATACTTATACTAAACTTACCAGCCCTGGATTGTTCTTATTAACTTCCATAGGAAGATATAAAGACCATTACAATCCTTCTACACAATCTTTGGAACATTGTAGTGATATGCAAACCCAAAGGTATATTAAAGTAGAAGCAGTGCATGCAGCCTTTAGTGTAGATTCACAATCTTTAGGTGCTTTGGGCAAGTTTACTTTCTATAATCATTCTTATGGTGGAACTACTTATGCTTGGAATTATAATTATGATCCAACTAAACCAAGTATGGCACCTGATGAAGTTGTAAATGATACTTCTGCACGTTATCATGATTATGAAAAAGACCTTAAGCTACAAAATGCTCCAGATTCTCAAGACTATACCTTCATAGTACGTTTGGTAGTTACCAGTCCTGCTAAGTGCGTAGATATCAAAATTGATACAGTACACTTTAGACGTAATTTCCAAACCTATAATGTATTTACTCCAAATGGTGATGGCAAGAATGATGTATTCAAACCTCGTGTACTTGGTGATAAATACTACCATATTATGATATTTAATCGTTGGGGTGAAAAAGTATTCGAATCCACCGATAAGAATTCAACTTGGAATGGTCAAAACAGAAATACAGGTTCTGATTGCCCGGCAGGTACTTACTATTATATTGTAAAATATGATTTAATAGGTGCACAAGCCGGATATGGATCCAAAACAGGAACTGTAACACTGATAAGATAATAGTAAAACATGAAAAAGGAAAGGGGCACTTAGTTTTAAGTGCCCCTTTTCTTTTATAGCTTATTGAAAATTAAAATTCTTCCGGTAGCCCGCATGTTTTATCTGCACATAAGTACACTAATGTTTTACCATTAACATATTTACCTTGGAGCAATGGAATATTGCTTTGTTTGGTAGTAGTGCCAAATATTAATGTGTCCGGTGAAAATTTATGTGCAAATTGTTTCCTGATTTCCTTTGCACGCTCCCCCACTATGGCTCTTTCATAATAAGGGAAGTTAAATTTCAATAATAACATCCCCCAGTTAGAATAATAAGAGCCATGCTCCACCAAGTTTTCTAAAACACCCATCAACATTTTTCGGGATTGAGACAGATAAGCATCCTTATCCGTCAATTTTCCCAATAAAAATAAATTATTAGCCATTACTGAATTTGCCGAACTGATGACATTATCTCCTAAGTCGATTTTTCTTGATAATAAATCATTATTTTCTTTAGAAGTGAAGTAAAAATACACCCCTTGTTCATCAATAAAATTTTCAAGAACGAATTCAGTATATTTAATAGCTGCTTGAATATAATCTTCATTAAAAGTAGCACTATATAAATCTATCTGCGCTTGAATGACAAAAGCATAATCCTCAAGGAAGGCGGATATACTAGGCAGGTCCTTTTTGAGCGTATGGAACAACTTACCATCCTGATTTAATTTAGCGATAATAAAAGAATATAACTGCTCCGCTTCTTTGAGATATTTCTCATCTTGCAAACAATTATAGGCTTTTACAAAGGCCGATATAAGCATGGCGTTCCAGCTGAATAAAATCTTAGCATCCAAGCCGGGTCTTATTCTTTGCCCTCTGGCAGATAATAACTTTTCTTCAATTATATTTTGTGTGTGCTCAGAGGCTTCTATCTCATCATTAAACAATAAAATAGAATTTCCATTTTCCCAATAACCCTTTCCTCCTACTTCGTACAATGCCTTTGCCACAGGCGCAAGCTCGCCCAGAATAAGTTCAAGTTCATTATCTGACCATACGTAATACTTCCCTTCTTCTCCCTCACTATCGGCATCTAAAGCACTATAAAATGCCTCACCATGCAATTCCCTTTTCAGGAAATCAAAAGTTTGTTCCACTACTTTTTTAAATCGCTTATCCTGAGTTATTAAAAATCCTTCAGCATATAAGGCCAATAATTGTGCATTATCATACAACATTTTCTCAAAATGAGGAATTTTCCATGCTGCATCGGTTGCATACCTGGCAAACCCACCACCAATTTGATCATATATCCCACCCGCTGCCATTTTTTTTAAAGTAAATACAGTATGATTCAATGCATCCTCATTCTTACTATAATAATGGTACCTTAGTAAAAATAAGTAATTATCCGGCATTGGAAATTTCGGTGCCCTACCTTTCCCACCATGAGTTTTATCAAAAAGTTGAGCAAAAGATTGATAAACCCGCTCTGTAATATGATCCGGAAAGGATTCATCCGGCAAAGAATGATATATTGGATTAAGACCTTTAATACCTGATAACATTTTATCTGCATAGTCCAAATATTGTTTGGTCCGGTATTTATAACCGGAAGCCAATTCATGCAGTAATCCTTTCCAAGATGTTTTGGGGAAATAAGTACCTGCATATACCGGCCTTCCGTCCGGTAAGGCAAATGCATTAAGAGGCCAACCTCCTCTACCACTCATAATTTGAGCGGCATCCATATAAAACTGATCCACATCCGGTCGTTCTTCCCGGTCGACTTTAATGCAGATATAATCCTTATTCATCAGGGCTGCTACCTCCTCGTCTTCAAATGATTCATGTGCCATAACATGACACCAATGACAAGCACTATATCCTATACTAATTATAACTAGTTTGTTTTCAGTTTTGGCTAAATCCCACGCCGCCTGCCCCCAAGGCAACCAATGTACCGGGTTATGGGCATGCTGCAATAAGTAAGGACTACTCTCCTCTGCTAATAAATTTGACATGGTAAAATTTTGATAATATATTCGGGAACAAAGTTCCTGAAACTATTTAACAGAAGCAAAAAACCAATGATGAATGATATCACCAACATTGACATGCAGACTATAATATAAACCACAAAAAACCAAAGAATACATAGTAAATGAGGCTAACATATATAAAGTAGCTTTCCTGTAATTTTTGGTAATATTAACTGCTAAAAAAGCCCCCACAGGAACCTGCAAAATTAAGGGCGTTAATAATGCAATACTCGTTAAACCAAATCGTGAACGAATCCAAACCATTCGGCGACTACTTTTATTAAACTTAGGCGGGTGATGTTGTTTCCTTAATATATATTTATGCCATAAAATTCTAATCTCGGCACCTAGGAGTGCAAAAATAAAAAAGCCGACCATCCCCCCTGCAACGGTAATCATAACCGATGGGAAAAAACCAAGATTGAAAGAAGTGGCACAAAATATTCCTGCCATATATTTCAAAGAGGATAAAAACAATACCAACGCAGCATTAAAAACTTTCATGGGAATGTGTATAGCGAGAAAGTAAAACAATTTTAAATCTTTTGGCAAGTTATGATAAGCACAATAGCGAATCAGCCGTTAAATATACGAAAATAAAACGGATGTAAGATTTAAAAGATAATGTTAAGAATTCAGCAGACCTTGAAAAACTTTCTTCCATCCTTTCCATTCACCATAATCACTTAATGATTCATTATGTAAGATTATACTAAAGACTCCATTGTGTAATTTGCAGTTAGCTATCGCTTTAGAAAGTTCGATGGATGCATCTACCGGACTTAATTTCAAATAATTTTTTAAGGTAACATCCATCAGCATGGATGGATAAATAATTAAATCAGTTTTTTCATTGTTCAGAACATCAAACCACGAAAAAGGTACTGCCATAAAATTTTTATACCCCCAAGAATGAATTGGACAGGAGGTATAATCATTAAAAATTCCAGACTTTAAAAATGATCGTCTCGTTTTTGGTAATGTGTATTTAAGAAAATGCATACGAGCTGCATTAATTACATCTTCACTGATAAATTCTAATTGCGTTTTTTCAAAGCGAATCATCCGTTCGCTTTGAAACGCAGTATAGGATGGATGAATTCCAATAGTACAGGAATGATCAGAAAATCTTTTTATCAATTCTTGATAGGTTTCAGAATGATAAGTATGTCTTCCGTCTTCCTTGCAATGTCGATCAATGAGAAAAAAAATTGCAAGTGGTGTCTTAATATCTGCTATTTGATCAAAAACATCAAACGGGTCAGTTCCACTTCTATAATATTTAAAACGAGAGGCAATAGCTGTAATGTTTAGCGTTATGCATTCTTTAATAAAACCTGCAATATGCAAACCGATACTTTTCCCTTTATACAAATAAGGATGATCAATATCTATAGTAATATGTTGCTGAAAAACATTCTGAATTCTAGTTAAATTAGGTTTTAAAGCATAACAATAATTCCAAATCCATTCTGCATATTGATGTAAAACAGGTTCGGAATAATATCGCTTATGGTAAAGTTCATAAGCTTCTTCATCATATCGGTCATGTTTATCCAATTTGGATTCTTGATAAAACACATACTCACTAATTAAATAAAATGCCGCACTGAACAAATCAAAATCAATATTGTATTCGTTCATTTCCTTCTCAGAAAAATAAAGCCTCAAAAAATCATTCTTAATAAGCTTAGGATTATTTTTCCTTAGTTCACGTTCCATTAATAAGCCCTCATTTGGAATACTTAAATCAGCCGGAATAGTGAAATCATTGGTATAATTAATAATAGAGGCATTAGGGTATTTTTCCAAAGCATCCGAAATAGATGATTTCAGAACCACCTCATATTGGGTATGCAAAATAGTTTCAAAGAGTATATCAAATATATACTCCAACCTTGATGAGGATTCATTTACTATAATAAGAAACATCAGAGACTTTCCTTTACAAAGCGTTTAACTTTAAAATACCCTGTTCCTGTTTTAACTACTATTAAATAAACACCGGTATTCAAATTATCAATGGGAACATTGTAACTATATGGAGGCAAGTTCTGATCGATGGTTCCTACATTATAATAATAATATTGATGCCCATAAACATCCATGATGTACACCTGGCAATCAATAGTCGTTTGGACGGCTATACTTAAAGTTAAGCCATAATTGCTATTGCTAAATACAGGAATTGGATAAATAATAAAATCCATTGGGGTACACGGACCGGCTGTATAATTCAGGATTCCGTCCCTATCCGTTGCAAAACAAGAATTATGGTAGGTTTTGCCGTTACAGCCGCAAACCGGCACATAATCGTTATAACAATTGGAATTGGTATTTATCTTGGTAGAATCTTGACAACACCCATAACATTGAGCATGAGCATAGTTAGCATACAATACTCCACATATTAGCAGTAAAAGTCTTCCTATGGATTTGTACATTCTCGTATATTTTAGCAATCTTTGCAATTGGGTTTTTACATTACAAATATCAAAGGTGGTATCAAATGGGAAGATACAACTTTTAATACTTTTTATCTAACGCAAATTTATGGGCTTTTTATCCAAATTATTCGGAAATAAAGAAGACAATTCTATGCCGTTCAATCCTATTCAGGTGGATATGCATTCGCATTTATTCCCCGGGATAGATGATGGGGTAGAAAATTATGAGGAATCCTTGGCCGTCATTCGCAGCTTACACGACCTGGGGTACAAGAAATTTATCGTTACGCCACATATCATGTCTGATTTTTATAAAAATACACCTGAAGTAATTCATGAAAAATGTGAAGAATTACGCGTTTTACTCAAGGAAAATGAAATAGATGTAGCTATAGAAGCTGCGGCGGAATACTATCTTGATGAAGAATTTGAAAAGAAAATTGCTTCGAAAGGACTTATGAGTTTTGGAAAAAACTATGTATTGGTGGAAACCAATTATATGAATCCCATGCATAATTTCAGAGAAACCATGTTTAATCTGAAAATTGCAGGTTATAATCCTATCCTTGCCCATCCGGAAAGATACATATACATGTATGGAGAAGGTTTTGAGAAATATGAAGAACTTTATGATTTAGGTATTTTATTTCAGGTCAATATTTCCTCTTTAATAGGCTACTATTCAAATGAAGCCAAGTCCATAGCAGAAAAACTTATAAAAAACAAAATGGTGCATTTTATAGGGACAGACATTCATGGCGTCAAACATATAAAGCCTATTGTGGACGCTATGCGGACTAAAATTTACCAGAGCATACCGGAATTGGAATTATTAAATAACAGTTTATTATAACTGTTATTTGTAATTTTACTTTCCCATAAGCAAATAAACAATATGTATCAAAGTATCACTAAGCCGTTTTTTGATAAATTATTTGCATTACTGGGGTTAATTGTTTTGAGTCCACTTTTTTTATTTATCTGCCTCATCTTAATAATTTTCCAACGAGGTGCCGTATTTTTCATTCAAAAAAGAATTGGAAAAAATAATGTTCCTTTTAATATTATAAAATTTAGAACCATGAAAGCGGACCGGTTGGATAATATCCAAATGGACGAATCACAACGCATTACACCTATTGGACACTATTTGAGAAGATCCCATTTTGACGAACTACCTCAATTATGGAATATTTTAATGGGTCAATTGTCTTTCATTGGGCCCCGTCCTTTATTACCGGAATATTTAGATTATTATACTATTACACAAGCAAGTCGGCATATGGTTATGCCGGGCATTGCAGGTTTAAGCCAAGTTCTGGGGGGCAATACCCTTCCTTGGAATCAAAGGTTACGATTAGATGCATTTTATGCTAAGAAATGCTCCTTGACATTAGACCTAAAAATAGTCCGCTTAAGCCTGATATATATTTTCAAATCCAAGGGTAAGCATGAAAGTATTAGTAAATCCTTTATTGAGGATATAAAAGAGAGAAGCTGAGAATTATGCTTAATATTTCAGTCATTTTTCGGATATTTGAAGCGCAAATTATTAAGTAATGATTTTATCAGACAAAAGAATTTTAGATGAAATTTCTAAAGGGACAATTTTAATTGAACCTTATAGAGAAGAATGTATGGGAACCAATTCCTATGATGTACATTTAGGTAAATATTTGGCTTGCTATAAAGACCGAGTATTAGATGCTCGTCAACATAATCAAATAGAGGAATTTAAAATTCCTGAAGATGGATATGTTCTTGAACCGGGAACCTTGTATTTGGGCGTAACTGAAGAGTACACTGAAACCCATGCACATGTTCCATTTTTAGAAGGTAAATCTAGTGCCGGTAGATTAGGTATATTTATTCACGCTACTGCCGGAAAAGGGGATGTAGGTTATTGCAATACTTGGACATTAGAAATTACTGTTATTCAGCCTATTAGAGTATATGCCGGGATGCCAATCGGCCAACTTATTTATTTTGATGTAGATGGTGAAATAAACACTTATTATAAAGATAAGGTAAATGCGAAATATAATACGCGAAGTGTAAAACCAATTGAATCCATGATGTGGAAAAATAAGTTTTAAGCTTAAATGCTATTAAAAAAGCACTGAAGTATGTTTCAGTGCTTTTTTTTGTTAAATATGATTGGTTTCTCTTAAAAAGGCTACCATTTTTGATAATGCGCGGGCCCTATGACTGATTTTATTTTTATCAGACTTAGACATTTCTGCAAAAGTGACCAATAAACCTTTTGGTTGGAAGATAGGATCATATCCAAACCCATCCTGCCCACGGCGTTCCGTAGTTATTTCACCCTTCACTAATCCTTCAAAAATATATTCTTTACCATCCAGGATTAAGGCAAAAATGGTTCTGAACTGAGCCTCCCTATTTACCAAACCATCCATAGCTGCCAATAGTTTGTCCATATTTTTTGCAGCATTTCCTGTTTCACCGGCATATCTTGCGGAATAGACCCCGGGTGCTCCTCCTAATGCAACAACTTCCAAGCCACTATCATCCGCAAAACAATTGTGTCCTGAAAAAGAATATACTTCCCTCGCTTTTATTAATGCATTTTCTTCCAAGGAGTTACCTGTTTCAGGTATTTCATCTTTAAAAGAAATGGCATCTAAAGTTTTGATTTCCATACCTGCCGGCATAGATGATTGTATTTCAGAAGCTTTATTAATATTATGACTGGCAAATATGAGTTCCATGCTTAAATTTTGCTACAAATCTACTTCACAATTTGAAACCTAATTCCATATCTTTGTGTTCTAATCTAGAATTATTCTAAAAAGTATGATTACGATAACAGAAAAAGCTAAACATAAACTTTTATCCTTAAGATCGGATGAAGGTTATGATGAAAACTATTTCCTAAGAGTTGGAGTTGTTGGTGGAGGATGTAGCGGTTTGTCCTATAAGTTTAATTTTGACAAGGAAATGCAATCCGGCGACCAAATATTTAATGACAATGATTTTCAGGTAGTAGTGGATATGAAAAGTTTTTTATACCTGGCTGGCACGGAATTAGATTTTTCCGATGGCCTCAATGGGAAAGGATTTCAGTTTAATAACCCTAACGCAACCCGTACCTGTGGCTGTGGAGAAAGTTTTGCCGTATAAATAGTAAATTAAGTATTAAGATTAGTGAAGGTGCGCCCAAGGCGCACCTTTTTTTTGTTTTTTTCAAATCAAGTGCAATTGCTTGAAATTTATTTTGTAATCTTGCTTTAAAATTAAGTGAAATGGTTAGAAAAAGCACCATAAAATTTTACAGCAGATTTATGATGCTATATGGTAGTATTTTACTTACTATTATCATTTTCTTGTTTTCCAGAGGAAATATTGGAGTTCTCCTTGATGATTCTGCTAATGGATCTGATGTAACTATGTTACAAATTATTTGCTTTTTTACATTTAAAATAATCCTAAACATACCTTTCGGCTTTATAAATTGGATGAGCGATAAATATTTATGGACCACCGTACTATTCCTCATACCAAACAGCTTATTTATGGCTTGGCTGGTGGCCAAATTATACCCTGCCGAAAAAAAGAATATTATTAAAGCATTTTATTATGTTTTCGTAGTTCTGGTTATACTAAACTTCATGTCTATTAGTTTAGGGTTTATCCAAGGAACCATTCCGTTTTTATAAATCAAATGCATACAAGCATCAATGGATTTGAGATGAGTTACCTTTGTGAAGGTGACCATCATAATACACCTATAATCTTTATTCATGGTTTTCCTTTTAATAAATCCTTCTGGACTGAGCAAATATCTTATTTAAAGGATAATTTTTATTGCATCAGTTACGATGTACGCGGACATGGCGAAAGCAGAGATGATGCGCCAAGTTATAACATCGATTTATTTGTGGATGATTTATTCGGGCTCATGGATTATTTAAAGCTTCCTAAAGCAATAATATGCGGGCTTTCAATGGGCGGTTACATAGCATTAAGGGCTTATGAAAGATTTCCTGATATATTTATTTCCATAATTTTGGCAGCAAGCAAAAGTGAACCTGATACCATAGAAGCAAAAACAGGCAGGTTAAAGGCCATTCATTTGCTTCATGAAAATGGCATCGAAGAATATGCAGAAAATTCTTTAAGAAATTTATTTAGCGAAGCTTCAATTGTTGAAAATACTCCTTCAGTAATTAAAATCAGGAATATTATCCTCCAAACACCAATTTCCACCATTGAAAAAACTTTATTAGCCTTGGCTGCCCGAAGTGATACTTCTTCTGTTTTATCAAAAATAAATGTACCGGCTTTAATTATTGGAGGCACCGAAGATCGCATGATCCCAATGAATGTTTTACAAAATATGGGTAAGCAAATTCCACATGCAAGTGTAAATTTTATACCTCATACCGCACATCTGGTTAATTGTGAAAATCCAATTGCATTTAACGAATTGCTTAAAGATTTCTTGATGGGAATAAAATAAATATTGTTTCTCCTCCTACTCTATTGAAATAGATATAATTTTTCCAATAATATCCTTAGCCGGAAAAGGAATTCTATCCTGCACAAATGGTGAGCCGGGCCACCATTTTGCATCATGGAACTCCTGAGTAAAAACCAAAATCATTTGATTATTTGGAATAGAAGATACGCTTTCATTGACATAGCCTACTACATGCAATTTGTTTTTCTCAGGACCAATACTCCAAATAATTTCATTTGGTTTCCACCAGATTTGAAAATAATAATAGGGTTGTTTAAATAAATCATCATCTTTTTCAGGGTGCTTACCGGTTAATGCCTTATAGTATTGATCCCATCGATGAATGCTATAAAAATGTCCTTGGTATGCTATGGAGTCCGCGCCCATGGTAAATCTTTTAACATCAGGATTTGCCATGTCCCAATTGGTATAAGTAACCATAATATTATCAGCATCACTTGATGATTCCGTTGGAATTATTTTTAAATGTGGATACGAAGATTTAGGCCAATAATGTGATGCTTTTAAAAGTTCAAAATCAATTTCTGAATATCCCAATTCTTGTTTGCGCTGCGGATGTAATTTATTATCATCTTCCTTAGGAATATAACCCCCATGACTGAAACGACGAAAATTCCATTCCTTATTACTCTGGCTAAGCAACCATATAGCATTCGTTAAACCATTCCACAAACCGGAAGCATTTAATAATTCCGGCATTTTTACTTTAACAATATATTTCCCATAAGTAAAACCATGACGTGTTGCTAAACCTACATTTTCTTTACTCCACTGACCGGGTAAACTTGCAGGCGTTTTCATTTCTGCAATACCATTTGCAATTTTCACGGTCTTGCAAGGGCAACAAGAATTTTTAACCGGCGTCTTAATGAACTTATTTAAACTTACATTTTTAGCATAATCAGTAACTGTGTAAGCATTTTCTTGCACATCAGCGCAAAGGGCCACATTGTTTAATGGGAACCTTGGATCAATATAGTGGGAATACTGGGTAAGTGCGGCCTCATTTTTTAATTTTTTTGATGAGCCACAATCTTCACGAAAGAAAGAAGTATCTTGCTCTTCTTGTTTAAAATAATGCGTATTGATATAAATGCCTTTTTGTAAATCGGGATGCGCTGCAACTTGCAAGGTATCCTCGGAAATAATTGTTCTTATTTTATTATTCTTCAATCCCGGGCCATATAAAAAATAAAAATAAGGATGAATAAAATTTCCTTCATTTTTCATACTGATATTTGCCACACTCTCAGGTATCGTGTTTGCTGTTTCTTCATCGCATACTACTAATACAAAACTATATTTCCCAACTCTGGGATTTCTTCTCCAAGCACATGGCAGTGTATCCCTCAATCGTTCTTCTTTCAATACATATATAGCGTCTGCACGAATTTGTTGATTTAATGATAATTTAGATTTTTGAATCTTCTCATTTATTTGTTTCATCCACTTAATATCGGTGTGAATAAAACTTATCATTTCCCTCACCTTTTGCTCATCAATATTTATATCATCCAATGGGCCATAATATTTTTTTTCATTGCGAGGATTACCAACTATTTTAAACGAATCCTGAATAGAATGAAAGTTTTGATCATTGGGAATTTCGGTAGTACTGACAAAAGTTTTATTCACCTCTTCCCAACTTCCATAAAAATTTTCTTGTGCTAAGGGATGTTGTTTTCGAATCAAATCAGAAGTATACTCAGGCATTTTATAGGATTCATTCTGATAATAAATCTTGTATTTAAACTTTTTGTTTTTACGTGATAAATTCTTTAGGTCAAATTTAAATAAGAATTTACCTCCGGCTGTTTGGGTGATCGATGGAATGACAAAACCATGATCAATGGAACCTTGATAATCTAAAAATAAAGTATCCTTTGTATTTCCTTGATTCCAATTTACAAATGGATGAAAATTCTTTATTTCAAAATCAGGTTGGGTTTTGCACGAGCACAAAATAATACCTGAAAGAAAAAGAATCAGGACTATATTTTTAAGTTTTATCATGGTTATAAAATAAGAACATCTGAGGTTTAATTTAAAAATTAAACCTCAGATGTTACAAATATACTAATCTTGGAATTAATGCCGACAGGCTTATTCCATTTTACTTACTTTAATACTTGAAATATTTTCTTTGCCTTTCAATTGCAAAATATAGGAGCCCGGCATAATATTATTAATATCAATTGAAACCATATTATCCCCGGCAACTAAAGTTGCTTTTTTCGAAAACACCATTTTACCATTTAAATCTATTAATGTAAATTCAACATTTTGCTGATCTTCACTATTGACATGAATAAATAATTTTTCCTTTGTAGGAATAGGGTATGCACTAAAAGACGAAATACTTTGCGGTACTTGAATGGCACTGATGACTATTGCTAGTGTTTTTGTCTCGCTATAAGTACAACCACTTGCATTGGTAACCGTCAATTTAACTTGATAGGATCCGGCTTTATAACTGTGTTTAGGACTTGCGGTCGTATCCATTTTGGATTTATCACCAAAATCCCAAGTATATGCACTGACAGCACCGGTGGTAGAATCAACAAAACTTACATTACCTTTAGTATCTACCCAACCGAAAGATGGTGTTAAATCAGCTGCATAGCTCAAAGGAAGCCCTGTGCTTAAGGAATCACTGCATCCACCGGAATTTGTTCCTTTCACAGTAAACACGTCACCCGAACTAATTAAAGAAGCTGAAAAAGAATAAGTATTTTTCTTGCCCGTATAAATTAACTTTTTATTTTGATAAAAGTTATAGGATGCCAATGTAGATGGAGAGGCGGTAAGCGTAACCATATCTTTTCCGCAATAAGCAGAACTTACAGAACCACTGGCACCCGAATTGGTGAGGCCGATGGAAATTGGATTGGAAACCGTAACTCTAACAGCCGTACTTGCCAAACTACTGCATCCAGAGGAACTAATTCCGGTAACGGTTATTTTATGAGTACCACTGCTAAACTTAAATGTTAAGACATTACTTGTTTGTTTAAGTGCAAGGATAGTTGCTCCATCCATAAATGTATAATAACTAAATCCGGTACCTGCCGTAAACGTAACTGAACCTGCAGAGCACAGAAAGGTGTCATTGACGGCTAAAGAAGGACCGGGTATTGAAGCGCTTACTTTTAATTTAAAAGGCGTACCTGAGCCAGAACATCCATTTGCATTAGTAACAGTTACAGTATAACTTTTCGAAGTATCCTTTACATATATAGAATCTGCAGTAGAACCATTACTCCATGATACAGATTTCCAAGTTCCACATTTTAATAATACAGAATCTCCATACTTACATACTCCGGTTGGGGAAGCAGAAATAACCGGAACCGGTGCCGGCAATACCGTAATCGCAGATTTATAAGTGGATTTGGTGCCTTTAGCATCCGTAATGGTAAGTATTGCACTATCATTAGAAGTAGTAGTAAAGGTATATTTCGGATTCTTATTTGTATCCGTAGCAGAAACTGTTCCATCCTTAAATAGCCAACTGTAGTGTTTAACTGTTCCTACTGAAGTATCTTTAAAACTTACACTGGAATTTACACATGGAGTACTTGGGCTATAAGTAAATTTAGCAGCCAATGCAGCCGCCTTAGGTCTGAAATAAAAAGTATCTGACCAAGTGGTATCATTGCCTGTTACTTTTCCATTATTATCTCCGGATAAAACACAAACAAAAAATGCAACCGTTCCGCCTGAAGTTTTAGGAGGGACCCAATCAAAATTCCAAGTTTTTCCTGCAGCTGCCACAGAGCTTTTCTTAGAATGGTTAATATAAGTTCTTAAATATTTACCGCCAACTAATTTTGTAGTCATCTTGGTATTCGCAGTGTCTGTAACAAACATGGTTCCTAATGCAGCACCTGTGGAGCTATCGATAGCAGTAATTTGCATACCATAACAATGCCCTGTGCCAACATCAGATTTAGGATACGCTAACTGCATACGGAAAGTATCTGAGCTTGCACCATAACCGTTGGACAAATTTGCACCGCTTACACTTGTGCCATGTAATAAAATGGCCCCTTTGTGTGAAAATAATTTAACTCCCGTGTGACATGAGGTACAATTACTTGCTTTTGGATCGTTGGCATAACCTCCAATTAAGGTCGTTAAATTGGCATAGGCATAAAACCAACTGCCCAAGACTACACTTAGTAATCCAACTGCAATAATTCTTTTTAGTTGTAAAGTATTTTTCATGCTTGTAAAAATTTTAACGAATTTAGCTAAAATTTATATTATCAAGCAGATAGGAGGAAAAATTTGATATTATTCAAAAAGGAGAAATGAAATCATTAAAAGACTTAAAAGACAAATCTCTGTCTGACAACACTTTATCGCCTTCAGGCCATGAAAAACCAAAAGAATCATACCTGATGCCGGTATCTGAAGCAGGATGATGTACCGTACTGGTATTGTAATAAACCGTAGCTAAATCACTCATTGCAAGGAAGCCATGAGCGCAGCCCTTAGGAATATATACCATGGATCGATTATTTTCATTCAATTGAAAACTTTCAAAATGTCCATAACTCGGAGAATCTTTACGCAAATCAAGAACCACATCCAATACCTCACCTACAGTACAAAATACCAACTTACTATGTTCATGAGGTGGTAATTGAAAATGCATCCCGCGAATGACCCCTTTTTTAGAAATAGAATAAAAAGATTCCTTAAAAGCTACCTCCAAGCCATGCTCCATAAATTCATTTTCATGAAATGTTTTAACAAATGAACCTCGTTCATCACTATGACAAAAAGGCTCTATCAAAAATACACCGGGAATGGATCCTGGAAAAAATTTCATTGAAAGTATGATTTAATTTGAGCTAGAGTAAGTCCTGCAGGATCATCTAAATAATTTTTATACCAATTAAGAGTAAGTGCAATGGATTGCTCCGCATTTAATTGAGGCTTCCATCCTAATTCTTTCACTGCAAGTTGTATATCTAATGTTAATAATTTAGCCTCATGTGGCGCATTTGGATTTGAAGCGTCAATAAAGCTACCACTTCCCCAATGACCAATAGCTAATTTCACCAAATCAATGACTTTTAAGTCATCCTCGGGGTAAGGTCCAAAATTATAGGCTTTGGAATATTTCTGAGGATCTTCAGCTAATCGCGCACCTAAGCATAAATAGCCTGCCAATGGCTCCAGGACGTGCTGCCACGGCCTTACAGACTCGGGGCTGCGTATTTCCAAAGGCACTTGATTAGTAAGTGCTCTTATAAAGTCCGGAATAATTCTATCTTTATTCCAGTCGCCACCGCCTATTACATTTCCCGCCCTTGCACTAGCTATACCCTTTTGATGTAATTTATATTTTTCCGGATGGAAAAAAGATCTTCTATAGGAGGAACATACAATTTCTGCACATGCCTTGCTACTGCTATAAGGATCATATCCTCCCAATGCATCAGTTTCTTTATAAGGGAAACCTAATTCATTATTTTCATAAACCTTATCAGTGGTTACAATGATGGTATTGCATAATTTTTCCAAATTACGCAAGGCATCTAATACATGCGCAGTGCCTAATACATTGGTTTCATAGGTTTCAATAGGATTAATATAAGAAGTTCTCACCAAAGCCTGTGCAGCCAAATGAAAAACGAAATCCGGCTGAAAATTTAAAATCGCCTTTGATAATTTAACCTTATCGCGAATATCGCCAATAATATGCTGACACCTATTAGCTCCCTGAATCATATCAAAAAATGACGGTTGATCAGCTGCAGGAAGCGCATATGCACAAACCTCGGCACCTAAATATTCAAATATCATCAGCAACCAACTTCCTTTAAAGCCGGTATGCCCGGTTAAAAATATTTTCTTCCCGGAATAAGTTTTTTTTAATAAATCAATCATTCCAAACTTTCCATTCAGGATTTTCTTCCCACATTTCATTTAAGTCCAAACAATCTCTTAAGGTATCCATGCATTTCCAGAAATCATTTAGTTTATAAGCTCCCAATTGTCCATCCTTTGCCAGGTCTTCCAAAGGTTGTCGCTCCCACATAATATCATCGGCATCATCATGCAAATAATTAAATACTTCGGGTTTTAAAACAAAGAAACCTCCATTAATCCATGCCCCATCTTCTTTTGGTTTTTCGGTAAATGATTTTACATTGGAATCTGCTCCAATATTTAAAATGCCAAACCTGCTGCCCGGTTGAATAGCAGTCATGGTTGCAATTTTATTGTTTTCCTTATGATGTTTTACCAATGCATCCAAATCAATTTTAGCGACCCCATCACCGTAAGTCAACATAAAATCTTCGTTTCCTATATATTTTTGAATGCGCTTTAAACGACCTGCGGTCATTGTTTCCAAACCGGTTTCCACTAAAGTGACTTTAAATGGCTCAGATTTGGAATCATGAACCTCCACTTGGTTGTTTTTAAGGTCAAGGGTTAAGTCAGAATTATGAAGGAAATAATTCATAAAATATTCCTTAATAACATATCCTTTATATCCAAGGCAAATAATAAATTCATTGTGCCCAAAAGAGGAATAAATCTTCATAATATGCCAAAGTATAGGCTTGCCGCCTATTTCAACCATAGGCTTAGGTTTTAAATGGGATTCTTCGGAAATACGTGTTCCTTTACCCCCGGCAAATAAGACTACTTTCATAAATTAATATTGCATTTTACCTGTTTTAGGCAAAAGCCGCTCCAAAATTAAGTATAAATTTAAATAGAAAGCCTTTGTAAACAAATTGCATAGGACGGTTTACCACCCCAGATCACTGTATTTTTGCTTACCTTTAATAAAATAAGCTAATACTACGCTCCGTTGAAACCATCCTACCCTATTAGGATTATTGACACTTTTCTGCGCTTCTTTACGTTTACGCAACCAGTGCCTTAATCCCATATAAAACTCCCAATGGGCATGCAATATTGCCTTAGTTTCCTTCGGATTGCCTTGAAGCAAGGCACGTAAACCTGCAATTCCGTCAAGCACGAAACGTGAGGGTATTATCCACCATAATTCATTAAATGGCAAGTTTTTAACCAACATTATCAAACCATTTTTATAGTTCCTGAAAACCTTGGCCGGGGAGCCATAAGATATAATATGACCGCCAACATGAAAGACTTCAGCTTGTGGACATACCATCACTTTATAGCCGGCATTTTTTACGCGCCAGCTCAAGTCTATATCCTCCATATGTGCATAATATTCATTATCAAAGCCCCCAATGGAATGATATACTTCAGATTTAATAAACATGCAAGCCCCTGAACACCAGAAAACTTCTTTATTATCATTGTATTGACCAAGATCTTGTTCCACCGTAAAAAAAAGACGCCCCCGGCAAAAGGGATAGCCAAACATATCCATGTAGGCACCGGCAGCCCCGGAATACTCAAAAGAAGTTTTATCGTTGTAACTTTTGATTTTAGGCTGACAAATGCCAATTTTACGGTCTGAATCCATTAAGTTAATAATTGGCTCTATCCAACCCTTGGATACTTCCACATCCGAGCTGACTAATGCATAATATTCTGCATCAATCATAGGCAAGGATTCTACATATCCATTGGTAAATCCACGATTAATTTCCAAACGAATCAACTCTATTTCAGGAAATTCATTTTTTACAAAATCAAAAGTGCCATCTATAGAAGCATTATCTACTACATAGACCTTGGTATAAGGCGTACGAGTGGCCAAAATAGGAGGTAAAAACTTACGCAATAATTCCTTGCCATTATAGCTGAGAACTACAACAGCGAGCTTAGGACGGTCTTGAATACTTGACAAAATATTTGTGCTACGTAAAATTTACTGCAAGTTTAAGCATTAGTACAGAGAAGAAGGGATTTTGAGCGGAAAAAATCATTCTTTAACCCGATCATCTGGATGAATACCATAAATATTTGGCGTCGTATTATGATCAGATCTATTATCAGTATTAACTTTATAATAAATATATTGCTTCCAATTTGGATTTTTAGGCTCACCTAGGGCATCTGAATGCAAAAGAACATACTCATTGTTAATGCCGCTCGGATTATAAAATATAAAACGAACATTATTCTGTGCTTTGAGCTTATAGTATTGCCATACTTCATAAGGATAAGCTCCTTCTTCATCAATATATGGAGCAATATAATCCGGCTTACCATAACGCAATACGGCTGCGCCTCTATCGGTTTTATATCCCTGGGTAAATCCGGATTTAAAGGCTGCCTGAACATATGTAACCCTTTCGAAATAATCTAAAAATAAATCATAAGGGTCTTTCCTATCCCTGCTTTTCCAAAAATTAATAAAATAGTTTCGAATGGCCGCGGTATCTGATTTCTTTTTTAATGCTACTGCTTCCGTTAATTCATCCGCTGTAGAAATGGGTGCCAAATATTCTAAAAAATCAGATAATTGCCGGATATTCCATGCACCAAATGAATGGATAGCAATATTTCTTTCTTTGGTTTCAAATGGTGAAACATTTTTATAAAAAACAACACTCTTTACCGCTATGGTATTACCTGTATTACCTTTAGCATCAATATTCAAACGATAAATACCATCCGGTAAATTCTTGGTATCAAAACCTTCAGTAATTATATTAACTTTTTGTGGATGTAAAGTCTTGCTTTTTATAAATCCCGGCACCTTCGCACCATTCATATCACTGATATAAATCCTAACCCTGGCATCCTCTGCTCCTATAGTTTGATCGAGGTTATACATTTCAGCATACATTGAAATTCTAATTTTATCTTTAGAATAATAATTATTAACCTCCGGAATATAGTCGATATCACTTCGTGTAAATACATTTTCTGCCGGGCTGATATAAAAAGTATCTACCATCATTATGTTGGAAAATGACACATCCTTATCATTAAATTGCACTTGAAGCGGACTCGTTATTAAAACTTTTTTCCGTGATTTATGATCTATTGCTGATACATAAACTAAATAATGACCTTTATTAATCCTAGCCCTTCGTATATCTACCAAATCAAAATCAACCTTTGTGGTATCTTTAATCACCGGCGTGGTAAGCATAAATGCTTCATGAAACACGGTATCACTTTCCCCGGTAATGACAATTTCCATTTCAGCACCGGCAGCATAGCCTTGCTTTTGGTAGGACTCAAAACATAATGTTGCGGCGGGTATTTTTAAATGAACTTCGGTATAATTTCCTTCTACCGGGCTATGAAAACTAAGATTATTAACAAAGATAACCAAAGGTTTTGCATGCATGGAGCTGTGAAAAGCAATTAGCAACAATAGCATTCCATTAGACCAAATTCTACGATTGTTCATTAAGCAGATTTTACATATACGAAATTAAAGTAAATTTTATTAGTGTATCGATAGACAAACAAAAAAGGTGAATAACCGTTAAGTTATTCACCTTTTATCCTTAATAATATTTAAATTAATCCTTTAATCTCAAGTTTAAACTAATCCCTATTTTTGCGGCCATATAAAAAGTGCCGGTGATTCCCCCTGCCATACCCGGCATTAAGCCCAGTTCGCCACAATAATACCATCCAACTTTTGATTGACTTTCCAATAAATAACCAACTCTCATACCTATAGAAGATGTTTTAGTGCTGTTGACATTATGATTACTTACAATAAATGGATCACCATAATTTACAGGTCTATCATAATAGGTAATATCCGAAAAGTTCATGCCGATGCCAAAAAGCACATCGGCATATAATTCAGAAGAATATTTGGTACTGCGTTCTCCCAAACCTTTTACACTATATTCTAAATTTACGGTGCTTCTTCTGACATAACCTACACTTAAAATATTTTTTGTGAGCATAGTACCATCCCCTTGTTCAGTATAAGTAGTTCCGGACGCATCAGTTAGGCTCGCACCCGTACCTGATTCAACATAGGTTTTAGCATGTATAAATCCAAGCTTAACACCATGTAAAACCATTACATTGGTTGGTATCTTCATTATATAATTTACATTCCCGTAATGTGCTACTGTATGCATTACATCCTTTTCATCTACGGAACTGGCAAAGAAATAACTTGCCCCAATAGAAAAATAATTAGGGCTGGAATTACCTCCAACAGCGGTACATCCTGAAGAGCCTCCATCATATGACGGTTTATACTGAGTTAAACCATACATATAGGCTGAAGAGTAATCTAGTTCAATTTTAAATTTATTGTCAAAAATATAATTGGCTCCTATACCCCAGCCCAAATCCAGATCAGTAGAAGCATAATTCATATTAAATGGACATACTTTTAATAAAAAATCCGGAGCAGTGGTTTCAGGATCATTTGATTGTACATTTACCTTGTAGGTTGCACTCGGGTCAATTTTTTGAGCATAAGTGGTTGAAAAACCGCACAATAATAGCCCGAAAAGAATAATTCTTTTTTTCATATTGGTTTTTTTAGTTTGTTTAGCTCGGCAAAAGTAATCAAATAACTTTTAATTTTAACTTGAGTTGTAATATTGCAGTCATGAAGATCTTAATAGAAAGCCAGTTCCTTGCACCCATTCAATATTTCAATGGGCTTTTTATCTATGATAAAATAATATTAGATGATTTAGAAATTTTCAAAAAACAAAGCTACAGAAATAGAGCAAAAATTGCAGGTCCTAATAGTGTCCAGGCCTTAATTATTCCATTAAAGCAAGGTAAAACCCATTTAAAGACATCCCAAGTGATTATTGATTATAGTACACGTTGGCAAAGTGAACATTGGAAAAGTATATGTTCAGCTTATGGTAAGGCGCCCTTCTTTGAACATTATGCCCATCATTTTGCTCCTTATTTCACAAGACGAACTGAATTACTGTGGGAATTCAATTTAGAGCTTTTATACACCTGTATGCGTATTTTAAAAATACCTAAGGAAAAGATAATTTTACTGAGTGAAAATACTTCCGATAATTTTATTGATTTAAGAAATCAAGTACATCCCAAAAAAGAAATAAGTTCAGAAGATTTAATTTCTTTACCCCAACCCTATATACAAACTTTCATGGAACGTTCCGGTTTTATTCCTAACCTCAGCATCCTTGATTTGATTTTTAATAAAGGTAGTTGGTAATTAAACCTATTCAGCATATACGCCCATATTTGAAAATTTGTCCACACGGGCAATAATTCTTTCTTCCGGAGACATTAACAATAAATCCTTCAATTGCTTTTTTATTTCTGCCTTAATATTTTTAAAAGTTTTAGCAGGGTCATTGTGAGCCCCTCCCAGCGGTTCTTTAATGATGCCATCAATTAAACCTTGTTGCAGCATTTTATCTGAAGTGAGTTGCAATGCTTCCGCTGCAGCCTCTTTATAATCCCAACTTCTCCATAAAATTGAGGAACAACTTTCCGGGCTAATCACTGAATACCACGTATATTCCATCATGAGTACTTTATCGCCTACCCCTATGCCCAAGGCTCCGCCTGATGCACCTTCGCCAATAATAATGCACACAACTGGTACTTTTAGCAAAGACATCTCTCTTAAGTTTCTTGCAATTGCTTCCCCTTGACCTCGTTCTTCAGCTTCTAAGCCTGGTGAAGCACCCGGGGTATCTATTAATGTTATGATCGGCTTATTAAACTTTTCAGCCAATTTCATCAATCTCAAAGCTTTACGATAACCTTCCGGATTGGCCATCCCAAAATTTCGGTATTGCCTTTGTTTGGTATTTCTTCCCTTCTGTTGGCCAATAAACATAACTGTTTGACCATCTATACTTCCAAACCCGCCGATCATAGCTTTGTCATCACCAATATTTCTATCGCCATGCAGCTCAATGAAGTTTTCACTAATATTATTTATGTAATCCTCCGCATAAGGGCGATCAGGATGACGTGACAATTGAACTTTCTGCCAGCCGGTTAAATGACTGTATAATTCCTTTTTAAGTTTATCTAAAGTGTCCTCCAAGTCTTTAACCGTCTTTTCCTGCAATCCGCTGAAATCACTTTCGGCCAATTCTCTTGCTTTTTCTATCTGTTTCTCAAGGTCTTTAACCGGTTTTTCAAAATCTAAAACGTGCATAATATCCACTTTGAGGGTGCAATTTACAGAGAAATTCAGATATGCGATTTTCAGAACTTTTTTTGTGTGATATTTAATTCAATTTTGAAAGGCGAGTCATTACTTTTAGATTTATTAAATTATTTATCGCTTCGCATCGACCAACTTATTTTAGCTAAATCCGGCGTTTATTATTAGATATTAAAACGTATATAATTGTTTATCTGTACTTTAACCAAATTAGCGTACTTGTCGTCATTTTAAAAAATGCACACAAAATCACAAAATCTTACAAATGCAATTAATTGCTTCCTAAAGCAAAATGCCCGGCTCTTGCTAAGGTTAATTTTGTCCCTATGGAATTGCATGCTTATAAAAACGCTGTAAAAAATTGCCCATTCATAAAGGATTTAGACACCTATCTACAAGATGGTGTCCAAACTCCATACCGTTTCAATGCGTATTACAATTCCGAATCCCAATCAATTAGCAAATTTTCAACATTTATAAAGTCACATTTATATGAAAAGACATTTACAAATGAAACAAACTGTCAAACAAAAAATGAGATTGAGTCGCCGCCAGATTATTGTGGCGAGTTCACTTTCCATTTTAGCTTTGGCAATAGGTATTACTATAACCTTTAATTTTTCCAATATAGGAAATACAATGGCGGGCACCAGCTTGCCTAATTCATATAGTACCGGATTTGAAGGGGGTATCAGTGCATGGACTAGCTCCGGCACGGGTACTTGGTCGCAATCGAGTACCAAATACAGATCAGGATCATATGCTGCCAAACTTGCTACGCCTTCAAACAGTACGGCAATCAGTAAATTATATAATTCCAATTATGCTATTAAAGTACCTGCTACGGGTACATATTATATTACAGTTGTTATCAATAATGCTGCTGATAATACCAGTGGGCAATATTCATTTGGTTTACATAATAAAGATAATAACAATGATAATTTAATTACTACCGCGGCAGCCACTTCCACCAGTTGGACAAGTACTTCCTATACTTTTTCAGTGAGCAATGGTGTTACTTATTATCCGTTCTTGGCCGGAAATAGAAAATCATCCGGTACCAGTATGAATATTTATTATGATGATATTGTAATGTATATTTCCTCCAGCAGTTCCAGTGATAATACCAACCCGACAGATGCGACCAATTTAAATGTTTATCAGGCGAGCGCTGTAACAAACTTTAATATGACATCAGGCTTAGATTCCATATCAGGCATTGATGGTGCATTAATATTGAGAACGAATACTTTTACTCTAGCCAAACCAACACCTTCCAAATATGTACTTTATTCTGCAAGCTCCAGTGTGGGGCCTACTACATTAACCAGTGGTTCGGAAGATAATGCCATTACTTGGAATGTAGTTTCCAATGGAACATCAGCGGTAACCGGTAGTGATACTGCAAGCAATCTAAGTGGTACGTACACATATCTTATTTATATGCGTGATAAGTCCTACAATTACTCTACTGCACCGCTACGTGCCTTTGTAATGGTTGGCTCAGGCAAAAGTGCCAACCTGATGAGCCAAAATGATACGGTGGATGCACTTTATATTGGGCCTGGTGCAACGCTTACTCAACCTTTATCCTATGGTACTGTAATTACTAATGGTATGATTGATGGGACACTCACCAATTATTATAATTTCACTGTAAAATCAGGGGGTATCCTTACCTTTTCCTCTACCGGCACATATTATCATCAAGCCGGGAAAAGCACTACAAGTTCTTATTCCATTCCAACAGCTACTTGGCAAAGTGGTTCCACTTGCATCGTGAATGGATATAGCGGATATAATTTAGCACAAGCAGTAGGTGGATTAAGTCAAACCTTTTCAAATTTTACTTGGAATTGCACCAAACAAACCGCTACATCAACACTTAGCAGTACAAGTGTTACCGGTAAATTTGAATTAAACAGCACCGGAACCAGTTCATTAATTCTTTCCGATTCCTTAAAAATTGGTGGTGATTTTAAACAAAGCGGCGGTACTTTAAATTTCAGTACCGGCAAATCTGCTTTATGTTTTAATGGAAGTGCAAATCAAAACTATTATTTTAGCGGGGGTACTCAAAGCGGTACCACTAATGTAACCATCAACAATAATTATTCATTAATTTTAAATAATAATTTCACCGTAAACGGAATACTACGTTTGCAAAACGGCACCTTAGATAATTCAAATTACACTTATACGGTACCTTCAAGTTCTACCATTATACGCGGGAAAGGCAGCATTAAAAAAGCACCTACCTTCAGTGGACTATTTGATGTATATTATACCAGCCCATGTACCACCGGATATGAATTGCCGTCATCCACCTCATTAATTCACAAATTAATTATTAATTGCTCCGGAAACATCAGTCTTGCTAAAAGTATCACAATTAATGACACCTTTGGTTTAAGAAATGGAACCATAACATTAGATAGCAATATTATTACTTTAGCATGTGGCAGTAATGCAGCGTACTACAGCAGTAAAAGTTTTGTCATTACTAATAGTACCGGTTATTTAGCAATTAAATGCCTTGGCTTAACAGGCATAACAACTACTACTTGGTTCCCGGTAGGATCCAATGCGAGCAGCTACACTCCGGCAGCAGTAAAGAATACCGGCACCTTAGATATGTTTTATGTAAGAGTGTACGATAAAATGTATAACAAATATACCAATGGCAAACCTACTAGTGATGCGGTAGAATATAATTCAAATAATGTACGAAAAACCTGGCTGATTGAAGAAGCAGTAGCCGGTGGATCTGTTGCAACAGTATATTTACAATGGAATGCCTTGGATGAAGCCAATGGATTTAACAGAAACAATTCCTACATTGCTCACTATACCAGTTCAGCTTGGCAAAAAAATTCACCTAATAAACCAACCGGAGGCGACCCTTATGTATTAGGACTTACAGGAATATCCAGCTTCAGTCCTTTTGGTATAGGTGATGCCTCAACTGCATTGCCTGTAGAATTAACTTCCTTCACTGTAAAGAAGGAACAAAATGATGCCATTTTAGAATGGAATACTGCCAGTGAAATCAACAATGATTATTTTCAAATAGAGCGCTCTACGAATGCTAAGGATTGGGAAAATTTAGGAATGACGACAGGACATGGCACTACCAATACTCCTCAAAATTATGACTATATAGATCACGATCTAAGCATACTTACTGCTTCCAATGTTTATTATCGACTTAAACAAGTAGATTATAACGGAAAGTTTGAATATTCACCCATTCAAAAACTAAATTTAATCTCAGAAAAAAATGATGGTTCTAGCGACTTCAAGGTATGGTTCAATCCGGCAGACCAACACGTTTATGCTGATATTACCAATGCAGATGGAGCACCTATGCAGGCCACCCTCATTAATATAGTCGGTCAAACATTAGGGCGTCAATTTATATCACCTGATAAGCAACAAGCCCGCCTAAACTTCGATTTAACTCAAATGGCAAATGGTGTTTATTCTGTAATTATAGAAGGAAAAGGGACACCAAAGGCGTTGAAATTTATAAAAAACTAGTAAACCAAAACTAATGTTAATTGCGGAAGGGGTATAAGAAATTATACCCTTTTCTTTTAGACCTGTAAAAAAAGAAGCGGCCCTAAAGCCGCTTCAAACCATTAAAAAACCAAAACCTATGACAATCTTTGTTTTAGCAAATGTATATTTTATTTTAATGATTGATGATTAGGAGGATGAAAAAATTTAAAAAAATATTGTATGATTCTATTTATCAATACTTTAAAATTTCAATACTTGATTTTATCAGCTTAAATTCTAGACGCAAAAACCTGGAAAGGGAATTAATTGCTTAGTTTAGCAGCAAAATGATGCTATATGGATTTGGACGTTTTTTACATGAATGAGGCCATCAAATTGGCAAAACGCGCCGGAAGTGAAGATGAAGTACCCATAGGGGCACTTATCGTAGCAGGTGATAAAATAATTGCGAAAGGATACAATCAAACAGAGAAACTAAAGGATGTCACTGCTCATGCAGAAATCCTTGCCCTAACCTCTGCAGCCTATGAATTGGGAAGTAAATATTTAAAGGATTGTACAATATATATCACTGTAGAGCCTTGCCCCATGTGTGCAGCGGCCCTGGCTTGGGCTCAAATTGGAAAAATTGTGTATGGCACCGAAGATCAAAAAAAGGGATATTCTCATTTCAGCCCTTCCCTTTTACATCCCAAAACTGAAGTAGTGAAGGATATAAAGAAAGATGAATGTGCTACCCTTATGACTGATTTTTTCAAAAGTAAAAGAGAGAAATAGGTCCTTCCTTTATTATCCTCCATACACAATTTTTGAAGGCACTAATGCTGATTTGTGTAAAGTACATTCTGTACCTTTGCACTAAATTTTCAGATACTTATGAAAAAATATTTAATTTTATTGGTTTTGGCATACTTGCCAACTTTTATTTTTGGACAAAACCAAATGCTCAGTGTGGAAGATGCCATTATGAAAGCCAATACCACTTTGGCTCCGGCCAATTTACAAGGATTACAATGGAGAAGTAATGATACCTATACTTTTATTCAGGATAATACTTTAAAAGAATTTAGTGTAAATGGGAAATTGGAGCGCAAGCTTTTAGATGTCCAACATTTTAATGCTTATTTAAAAGGCATGAAGTTGGATACCGTTAAAAACCTACCAAATCCCGTTTGGATTAGCGGAGGCAAAGGTTATTTTTTAAAGGACACGTTACTTTTATTGTATAATATTTCTGAAACCAAAGAAAAGATTTCTGAATCTTGGCTTCATGCCAATTCCATTGCTAAAAATGCTGATAATATTGATATTGATAAAAGCAGTTTAAATATTGCTTATACCTTGGATAATAATTTATTTATCGCTTTACGTAGTGGCAAAAACAAACAAATTACCCACAATGAAAATAAAGGCATTGTAAATGGTACCAGCGTACATCGTGATGAATTCGGCATTAAGAAAGGAACTTACTGGTCTCCCAGCGGAAAATTATTAGCCTTTTATAGGATGGATCAAAGTATGGTTACGGATTATCCGATAGTTGACCTGAATCTCCGCCCTGCAAAAGCAGAAGAGATTAAATATCCTATGGCGGGAATGAAGAGTCATGAGGTAACTGTTGGTGTTTATAATTCTACTACTGAAAAAACTATTTTTTTAAAAACAGGTGAGCCTAAAGAGCAATATTTGACCAATATTACTTGGAGTCCTGATGAAAAATATATTTATATTCAAGTATTGAACCGTGCTCAAAATCATATGTGGTTAAATAAATATGATGCAATGACCGGTGAATTTGTAAAAACACTTTTTGAAGAAAAAAATGACAAATTTGTAGAACCTTTAAATCCATTATATTTTTTAAAAACTCAAGCGCATGAATTTATTTATTTTAGTCAGAGAGATGGCTGGATGCATTTGTATAAATATAATGATGAAGGTAAATTAATAGGTCAACTTACTAAAGGTGCCTGGATTGTAGAAGATATTTTGGGTACTGATCCTAATGAAAAATACATTTATTTTCATGCAACGAAGGAAAGTCCGGTGGATATTGCTGCTTTCAGACTTAACTTATCAACGCTGGAAATTAATAAAGTTTCTCAAGGAACCGGAATGCATACCGCATTACTGAGTCCGGATGCAAAATATATTTTAGATAAATACTCTAATGCCAGGCTGCCCCGCCAAATCAATTTAATTAATACCTCAGGTGTACAAACAAAAACCTTATTAACGGCTGATAATCCTTTGAAGGATTATAAATTAGGTGAAACTAAATTATTAACCAATATTAAAGCCGCAGATGGTACACCTTTATATGCTCGTATTATTCTTCCTCCGGGTTTTGATGCCACCAAAAAATATCCTTCAGTAACCTATTTATACAATGGCCCGCATGCACAAATGGTAACCAACAATTGGTTATGCGGCAGCAATCTTTGGATGCAATATATGGCCCAGCAAGGATTTATTGTCTTTACTATAGACGGCAGGGGTTCCGCTAATAGAGGATTGGTTTTTGAACAAGCTACTTTCCGCCATTTGGGTGATGAGGAAATGGCTGATCAATTAAAAGGCAATGAATATTTACGCAGCCTACCCTACATCGATACTGCACGCATGGGTATTCACGGATGGAGTTTCGGCGGATTCATGACTACCACCATGATGCTTAAAGCCCCGGGAACCTACAAGGTTGGCGTTGCCGGTGGGCCGGTAATTGACTGGAAATACTATGAAATTATGTACACTGAAAGATATATGGATACTCCTGAGGAAAATAAAGAGGGATTTGACAAAGCCAATTTATTAAATTATGTTAAAAATCTTAGAGGAAAACTGTTAATGATTCATGGTACTTCCGATCCGGTAGTGGTATGGCAACATAGTTTAATGTTCGTAAAAAAATGCGTGGACGAAGGCAAACAACTCGATTATTTCGTTTATCCCGGACATCCGCATAATGTTTTGGGCAAAGACAGAGTCCATTTAATGACAAAAATTAGCGAATACTTCAAAAGTAATTTATAACTAAAATGACGGAGGACATACCTGCTTATTCAAGAAGTCAACTGGCCTTACGGAACGGGCAGGACCGACCTGAAATATGGATTGCATACAAGGGCATTATTTATGATGTAAGTAAGAGCAGACTATGGCGCGACGGGAAGCATTATGAACATTGGGCCGGTCAAGACCTTACCCCTGAAATTGGAGATGCGCCCCACACCGATAGGGTATTTGATAAATTTAAAATGGTAGGAAAATTAATTTAAGCCAATTCAGCTACTTCATCCAAATCAAAACGAACCAATTGAACAAATTTATTCACACGTTCATTGATTTCATTGATAGTTAAATGCTGTAAGCGTTCCGTTCCAAACTTTTCTACACAAAAGGAAGCCATCGCACTTCCGTATATAACGCCGCGCTTCATGTTTTGGAAGGAAATATTATTTGTTTTAGCTAAATAAGAGATAAATCCGCCTGCAAAGGTATCACCGGCACCCGTCGGGTCAAATACTTCCTCTAATGGCAAGGCAGGAGCATAAAAAACTTCTTCGCCATAAAATAATAAGGCCCCATGTTCCCCTTTTTTAATAATTAAATATTTTGGGCCCATTGCTCTAATGATTTTCGATGCTTTTACCAATGAATATTCTCCGGAAAGTTGACGTGCCTCTTCATCATTGACAATTAAAATATCTACCAGTTTCAGTGTTTCTTTCAATGGTTCTAAGGCAATATCCATCCAAAAATTCATCGTATCCATGGCTACCAATTTAGGACGTACCTTCAATTGTTCGATGACAGATTTTTGTACCTGCGGACTTAAGTTACCAAGCAATAAAAAATCGCAATGGGTATAAGATTCCGGCAAAATAGGATTAAAATCTGCCAGCACATTTAGTTCAGTGATTAAAGTATCTCTTGAATTTAAATCATTATGATATTTGCCGCTCCAGAAAAAAGTTTTACCGTCCTTTTTAATGTCCACCCCTTCCAAATCAATGCCTTTAGCACTTAACATATTCATGGCTGATTCAGGGAAATCATTACCAACCACTGATACAATTTTTATATCTTTTGCAAAATAGGAAGAACATAATCCAATATAAGTGGCTGCCCCGCCTATAATTTTATCAGTTTTTCCGAAGGGTGTTTCAATGGCATCAAATGCCATAGAACCTACAATTACAAGACTCATACTATAGTTTTAAAGCCGCAAAGGTAAGTAATTATGGAGATTTCGAATCAACTAATATCCTACTGCACTGATAAAATGCCTGATAATACCCGGGAAAAGCAACACACTAAGTATTAATCCCGCAAAAGCCCCACTGATATGGGCTTCATGATTTATATTGCCACGCATTTTTTTGCTGGCATAAATACTAAAGGCAATATATAAGATAGCAAATATCGGCGCCGGTAAGCCGATTGGAATAAACATCATGGATATTTTAGTAGCCGGCTCAAATAAAATAAAGCTGAATAAAACAGCGGTGATGGCACCGGAAGCTCCTAAGGAATTGTAACTCGGATGATCCTTATGCTGAAATACACTTGGAATATTGGCTAAAATTATGCTTAAAATGTAAATTAATCCAAAAAACAAATGCCCAATGGGCCCAATATAAGCCACCATGATTTGCTCAAGCGGAAATGCGAAAAAATAATAACTCACCATATTAAAGGCTAAATGGGCAATATCACCATGAATAAACCCGGAGCTCAATACACTTAAATATTTTTTACCATGCACTACTGAATAAGGATTAAGCATCCACTCATGGGCTTTGCGTCGATTTTTAAAAGCCACCCAGCTCATAAGTATGGTAACAGCGAAAATAAACGCAGCTACCGGATAATCCCAGAAATTGAAATCCTGATTCATGATGCAAAGGTCGTGAAAAACCTTGATTTCATATATTTTACACCAATTTGTGCCTAGATCTCATTCATTAATCTATCATTCAATAACTTGGATAAAATTTACCATAAATATCGAAGAAGTAAGCTATTCATCCCACCGATGGCAGTAAAAGCTTAAATACTGAGCATCAAAGAGATTAAAAAAAATTAAATCTTGATTAAGCAAATCTTAAAAAATTCATTACTTTTGCAGGGCTTTTTTAAAAACTGCGGGAATAGCTCAGTTGGTAGAGCACGACCTTGCCAAGGTCGGGGTCGCGAGTTCGAGTCTCGTTTCCCGCTCCAATAGAAAAGCCGGTAGCGATACCGGCTTTTTTAAATTTGAAAACAATTACATAAGGTGATTGTTGTAGTAAAGATTAAGAATAGGATTTGCGAGCTGGTAAATAATAATTATCTTTGCAATCTGTTAAAATTTTGCTCTGGTGGTGGAATTGGTAGACACGCAGGACTTAAAATCCTGTGATCATTGCGATCGTGCGGGTTCAAGTCCCGCCCGGAGTACAAAATTTAAAAAAATTAAAAATCGATCTCGATTTTTATCTGTTTAATGTAATCCCTTTAATTGTTTTACCCTCCTTTAATATTGCTTACTTTGCTTATGCTAGCGTACTTAGTAAATTTAGTATTACAATCAATCCAATAAAAATACCCAATGCCGATATTAGGCTGAAACTATTTTTATTTACAAATGCCATAATCTCTACAATAACAACAAGTATTGCTATTGCTAGTGGCTAAGTAATAAATGACATTAGGTGCACAGCTAACATTAAAATATTATGGGAAAAATACTTTCCAAATATTTAACTTCCTATAATTATTTACAAGCCTTATGTCCAATTCTTTTGGTTACCATGCCTTTCATAAATTTTACAAATCAATTCTTTTTCTAACGGTTATTTCATTCGTCATTTTCCAACAATTGTCTATCACATAAAATTAGGCGTATTCCAGTTCTCCAAACTTGTAATTTAGTCGATCAGTAAAAATTAAAAAGTCTTAGAAAACTTGCCAAGTTTTAGCCTAATTGATGGGGATGCCTACAAACTATGATATTCATCAACTAAAAATTGAAATATTAATTTTATAACATATTATTTATCAATTACTTAAAAGGATATTCGCCAAAGGCATAAATTTACGTTTTGGTTAATATTTAATAATAATTTAATACTATCTTTGCTCCCCTAATCCACACTACTTAAAACTTACTTTGTAATTTAAAAATTGAATGTCCAAGATACAGGCATATTTTAGTTCAGTACCTGATTCTCATCGAATTTACCTTCTCGGGGGTACCATTTTAATATGTTGGCTTATTGAAAATTTTGTTCCGGTAGTGAACAATTACAAAAAGGGTAAACATTCTATGGTTAATGCCCTTTTTATTTTTCCGGCGGCACCGGTGCAATTTTTATTGGGTGTTATTTTAGCTAAAATTATTATTTGGGATACCGCTCATTCCTTTGGTTTCTTAAATATGATTCCGGGCTTTACCAATCCTTGGGTATTGTTTATTGCTACTTTTTTAGTACTCGATTTATTTGAATATTGTTACCATGTAATCATGCATAAAGTAAAAGCTTTGTGGATGTTTCATGTGGTACACCATAGCGATCAGGTTTGTGATGCCACCACCACCCTACGAGAGCATCCGGGAGAAACTTTTGTTCGTCTAAGTTTCTTATGTCTTTTTGTATTTATATCCGGTGCATGTTTTTGGGCACTTCTTTTCAGACAATTTATTCAAATTGCCTCTAATGTTTTTGTGCATTCCAATTTTAAATTGCCGGCAAAGCTCGAAAAAATTACTTCCTATGTATTTGTTACGCCTACATTACATCACGTACACCATCACTATAAACAACCGTTTACAGATACCAATTATGGAGATGTATTAATTATTTGGGATAGAATATTTGGCACTTACAGTTCTTTAAAAGACAAAGATATTGTTGTCGGTATTGACACCTATCCTGAAGAAAGAGAAACAGGGAATTTTATCAAACTCATGTTGATGCCTTTCGGTAAATACAGACAAAGACCTGAGTAATTATACTGCTGCTATATCTTTGCTTCCGCTTCTTTGGTGGGACGCCATAGCAAATAAAAAAACATCAGAACTAAAGTCCAAGTAACTACACTGTATCCTTCCAAATAATGGTACAAATAATTTCCTACCGTATCTTTTCCTACAAAAGAAAATAAAACCACAAATACACTAATCAAGTAAAAAAAGAATTTGTCTGCAATTCCTTTTAGTTGCCAATAATACAAGGCAAAAATGGCATAGACCAATACCAATGATACCAAATGATATTCCCAGGTAATCCCGGATAGCAAATGCATAGCAATAAATACAATTGCAATGCCGCGCAAAGTGTTTTTCTTATAAACCAAGCGCTCCCAAAGCAAAAACATCATCATGGCAGCAGCCATTCCTAAAAAGCTGAATTTATAAATCAATGCAGCCTTCGCTTCACTCACTCGGAATAATTGATAATTAAAGCCCGGTTCCGCGGAACTTGGTAAACAAATTTTAAAAATACTCGCTGCTAAACTTTGATTATGAAATTCAGGTTCTACCCTGCCTTCTTTAAATGGTTGCAGGAAGGTATAATAATAATTTTGCAAATCATGCAAACCTGTATTCCAACCTCTAAATACAATGGGTAATGCCAGACATAGCATTGCCGCCATGGATAATTTTAAAATAATCCGAGGTTTGCTCCGTAGCACTAACCACGGAATAAAAAATACCGGCAATACTTTTATAAAAGCAGCGATGACTAAATATGCGGAAGCTTTCGTTTCTTTATTTTGAAAGGAAGCCACAATCGATGCCAAACATAAAACCAACATCAATTCATTCATCTGAACAAATAAAGTATGGTACCAGAAAAAACGAAATGAAAAGGCTACCCCTAAAAACATCACCAACTTTATTTTCTTACTATCCGAAATAAATCGGGAAAGGATATTTTGGGAAAGAGAAATGGCAAGCAAAAAAAGAAGAAAATTTATAAAGGTATAAATACTGGCTGCAACCTTTAAAGGGAATAAAGCAAAAAATTGGAACAACATTGCTGCAAATGGCGGATAAATGTATCGCTCTGCTCCACCAATTCTGCTATACAAATCTACACCGTTGAAAAAGTTTTTTCCGGCTGTCCAGAAAACATTGAAATCGCTACTTGGACCGATACGCATGCCATTGAGGATGGAATAAACTATCATAAATACCCCAATACCGCAATAAAGCATCACATAGCGCTTGTCCTTTAATCTCTGGACATCTATTAGAAAATAGGACAATATTTTTTCCTTGGACATATTGCAAAGATAACAATTCATTGCATTTAGCCGCATTTGGAAATCAAGGAGATGTTTTAAAACCGTGTATATCCTCGGATGTGAATACAAATTCATGATTTTTTCAGTCAAGAAATTAACAATGGAATAAAATAGCAAAAAAAATCAGGATTAACAGAATTTAACAATGAAAGGGGCAAGTTTTTGCATACTTTTGTATAATAAACATCGGCAAAGTAAATGGCTGAAAATACAGTTAGAAATACTATACGAACAAGCGCACCCAAAGAAACAAAGCCACCAAAGGAAATTGTGAAGCAGTCCTTTTGGGGGACTTATGGTGAACGTATTAAAAAAATCAGTGGCTTGATACTGATGGGCTCTTCCGTATTTTTATTTTTTGCCTTTATCAGTTATTTATTTACTTGGCAGCCCGACCAAAGTTTGGTCAGTTCGGAATTACCTGCCAACCCCAATCCATCCTCTGCATCCAATTGGATGGGCATTATTGGTGCATGGGCATCCAATTTATTTATTCATAATTGGTTTGGACTTTCATCATTTTTATTAATCCCGCTTTTTTTCCTGTTAGGATATAAAATCATTTTTGACCTGAAGAAATTTTCTTTAATTAAGGTCGGCAGCATCCTGTTATTTTTTACAGTATTTATTTCTGTTGTATTGGCATTTATTTTTAGCAATACTCCGGAACTGGATTATTTGGGAGGCATTTTTGGCTCCGAAATGCAAGTATGGATACGAGGAATGATCGGCGCAATTGGATTAGTAATATTTTTAATGTTGGCGCTTTTGGTATTCTTGGTTATTAACTTTAACATTAATTTATTAATCCCCAAATTTGCCTTCTTAAGACACTCCATTGCCAGTACTGAACCTGAGGAATCCCTACATCCTGACCCGATGGATGATGATATAACCATGGAAGATGAAGAGGAAGAAAACGAAGAAGAAGAGGATGAAGAGGAAGAAGAGGATACCGATGAGGAAATTAATTTAATTACCAGAAAAGAAAGACTTGTTCACGAAAAAGAAATTAATGTTGATTTTGAAATAAAAGGTTTACCTACCAAAACGCCAATACCGAGTGAAGTGAGCAATGAACAATACGCTGAAGAAATTAGTAATACTGGCTCTTGGTACAAATATCCGCACCTTAAATTATTGCGTGAACATAAAAGCAATAATGCCAAAGTTGATGAAGTAGAGCTTCAGCAGCGTAAAGATTTAATTGTAGAAACGCTCGAAAATTATAAAATTAAAATTGATAAAATCGAGGCAACCATTGGACCTACGGTTACCCTATATGAAATTATACCCGCTCCGGGAATCCGTATATCCAAAATAAAAAGTTTGGAAGATGATATTGCCTTAAGCTTATCAGCTTTAGGAATTCGTATTATTGCACCGATGCCGGGTAAAGGAACTGTGGGTATAGAAGTACCGAATAAACATCCGGAAATGGTATCCATGATGGAGGCATTAGCTTCTGATGCCTATCAAAACAGCACTGCAGATTTACCGGTAGTATTAGGACGTACCATTTCTAATGAAGTATATGTAACAGACTTAGCAAAAATGCCTCACTTGCTGATGGCCGGTGCCACCGGACAAGGAAAATCAGTAGGTATTAATACCATTATTGCCTCCATCTTGTATAAAAAACATCCGGAAGATGTGAAGTTTATCATGATTGACCCGAAAAAGGTAGAACTAAGTTTATTTAAGAAAATTGAAAAACATTTTCTTCCTGAATTACCGGATGGGCAGGATGCCATCATTACGGATACCAAAATGGTAGTGGATGTGTTAAAAAGTTTATGCGTAGAAATGGATGACCGCTACGATAAATTAAAAGATGCACAGGTAAGAAACTTAAAAGAATACAATAAAAAAATTGAGCGTGGCTTATTAGACACCAATATTCATAAACGTTTGCCTTACGTTATTTTGGTGATTGATGAATTAGCAGACTTAATGATGACTGCCGGCAAAGAAGTGGAATTGCCTATTGCACGTTTGGCTCAATTAGCGAGAGCCATCGGTATTCATTTAATTGTTGCTACGCAAAGACCATCAGTAAATATTATCACCGGAGTCATTAAGGCGAATTTCCCGGCACGTTTAGCCTTTAAAGTTAGCTCGGCTATTGACTCTCGAACTATATTAGATGCTAAAGGCGCTGAACAATTAATCGGCCGTGGTGATATGCTATTCTCCGCCGGCAATGATATGATTCGTATTCAATGTCCGTTTATAGATACGGATGAGGTGGAAGCACTCACCGAATTTATCAGTGAACAGCCTTATCCGGAACCCTATAAACTTCATATTTATACAGAAGAAAATTCCGGAGGAAATGATAATGCGTTTGATGATGATGTGGATCCTCTATTCCGTGATGCCGCTCATTTAATTGTTTCTACGCAACAAGGTTCGACTTCCTTATTGCAAAGAAGAATGAAACTTGGTTACAACAGAGCCGGACGATTAATGGATCAAATGGAACGCTTAGGGGTAGTTGGACCAAGTAGAGGAAGCACGGCCAGAGAGGTTCTTTTTCATGATGAATCAGCTTTGGAACAATTTTTGTCGAGTAAAGGGATATATTAACAGGTAATGAAACATTTTTTTTACATCTTATTCTCACTAACATTTGTAATTCATTCAGTTAGCGCACAAAATACAGCTAAAGGAAAGGAAATACTCAGTGCAATGAGCAAAAAATACAAGGGCTACAGCACTATAAAAGCTGACTTTAAATACATTTTGGAGGTACAATCTGAAAAATTTAAAGAAGAACAAAAAGGCTCCTTTTCCCTGAAAGGTCAAAAATTTCGTTTGGAAATGGGGGAACAAAGCGTAATGTGTGACGGCAAACTCATCTGGACCTATTTAAAGGATGCTAATGAAGTGCAAGTCAATCGTTTCGATCCTAAAGCAATGAATATTAGTCCTACAGAAATTTTTATCATGTACGAAAAAGGTTTCCTTTATGCCTATACCGGAGATGAAGGCAACTATGAGGTAATAGAATTAACCCCGAATGACAAAAAAGTTAATTATTTCAAAGTAAAAATATTTGTCGATAAATTAAAAAAGGTAATTGCCAAAGCTAAAATTTACGAGAAAAATGGGAACATTTTCACATATGAAATTTTAAATCAAGTACCTAATTCACCTATGACGGATAATATGTTTGTATTTGATAAAACCAAATATCCTAAAGTTACGGTTACTGATTTGACCAAATAAGGTCATCAAAATATTTGCAAAAAAGGCAGCCTACGGGTTGCCTTTTTTATTTGATAGGTAAGCCAAAACACCATTTGGCAATCGAAGGTATATTTTATACTTTTGTAACAAATGTATTTATAATGACGCTTCAAGTTAAAATAATCAATCAATCCAATTATCCCCTACCCGCTTACGAAACCTTGCATGCTGCAGGAATGGATTTACGGGCCAATTGTGAAGAAAGTATCAGCATTGCACCAATGGAACGCCGATTAATTGGTACAGGCATAAAAATAGCCTTACCCCTAGGATTTGAAGCACAAATAAGACCACGAAGCGGTTTAGCATATAAGAATGGTATTACGGTATTAAATTCACCAGGCACCATTGATGCGGATTACAGAGGTGAAATAAAAATATTACTAATTAATTTATCACAAGAAATATTTCATATTCAACCGGGAGATAGAATTGCACAAATGATAGTAGCAGCACATGAAAAAGTAACCTGGGAATTGAGTGACGCATTAGAAGATTCCGACCGAGGCAGTGGCGGATATGGTAGTACCGGAAAATAAAAACACAATTCACTTAAGGCAAATAAAATCGGTATCTTTGAAAAGCACAATATTTAATATTCATGAAATACCAACTCGATAAAATATCAACCGCGCCTCCTAAATCAATAAAAAAGGAAGCGACCAAAAAGAAATTGGAGCAATTAAAAATTCGTATAAATGATTTACAAAATTTACTTTATGCGGAAAACAAACATTCACTTTTGGTCATTTTACAAGGCATGGACGCCTCAGGCAAGGATGGATTGGTTCGTCATGTTTTTGGGGCAATGAATCCGGTAGGCTGTAGAATTTTTGCCTTTAAAAAGCCCAGTGAAGAAGAAATGCGCTATGATTTTTTGTGGCGCATTCACAAAGTGGTACCTCCTAAGGGGATGACCCATGTTTTTAATCGCTCACATTATGAAGACGTAGTAGCGCAAAAAGTTCACCGATGGGTAGATGGGGATACCATAAAACAACGTTATCATCGAATTAATGAATTTGAAAAATTATTGGTAGAAAACGGGACCATCATCTTTAAATTTTATTTGCACATTTCTAAAGAAGAGCAAATAAAAAGATTGCAAGATCGAATGAGTGACCCTGCAAAAATGTGGAAATACAATGAAGAAGATATAAAAGAACGCGGCTTTTGGGATAAATATATGAATGCATACGAACTGGCATTTAATCATTGTTCCGAAAATGGAAAATGGAATATTATTCCTGCTGATGCTAATTGGTATAAGGAATATTTGGTCGCTGAAAAAATTGTCAGCGAATTAGAATCCTTGAAGATGAAGTTCCCGGGTATGAAAAAATAAATAATTGAATGATTAAAGTTTATTTCCTAAAACAATTCAAAGGCATTGAAAAAATCTTAAAAAAGAAAGATGCTTTGAAAAAGGAAGATTATCATAATCTTCGCATTCGCATCAAGCGACTTAACGCCTTGTTTGAAGTAATGGATTTTAGTATTAAAAAATTCAATAAGCAGGAAAATGCCAAAATCTTTTCGAAATTATTTAAAGCCGCCGGTGAAATACGAGACAATTTTATTATTCTAACCATCATTAAAAAATATGGTATAATATTACCGCCGGCTTATATATTGCAAATAAAAAAAGAAACGAAGGAGTCAGAAAAGAAATTTCGGTTGCTGTGCGATGAAGATAATTTAGCAAAAATCAAAAAGCTCAAAAAAGAACTACTCAATGAACTTAAAGAAGTTAGAAAAAAAGACTTCAAAGCATTTTTAAATATTAAAGGTGCCAATATTTCAGCAGAAACTGCCTTATATACCAAAAAAGAAAAGAAGATCCATGGTTTCAGGATTGAATTAAAGAAATACTACAATCTGCTGAAAATGTATCAGCCTAAAGGTAAATTCCCGAAATTGGATGCTTTGGAAGAAATAATTGGACATTGGCATGATACCATGATAACTATCAGCTATTTGAAGCAAATTATTCAAGGAGGGAAATTAAAAGGCAAAAAACTAAGTACCCTTAAAATAATTATTTCACGCATCAAAAAAGAGAAGTCTATATATTTGAAAAGAGCACAATTACTAGCTAAAAGCCTGTAATTGTAGCATATTAACAAATTAATCTGCGTATTATCTTTCTAAAAACTATCTATTACTATGCTTTTTTTGCGTAAGTTTGTTACGAAAACAAAAGTTGCTAATCACTTTATTTTAATACTAATATGAGCGCTACCTTAAAAGTAAAATTTAACAATAGAAAAGACACCGATTTTGTTACTGAATTACGTTCAAGTGTAGATGATTATTTCAAAGCAAAAGGCATCAGCACTTACGCAAATGCAGCAATGGTTTTTAAAACAATTGCTTTATTTACCATCACCTTTGCACCATATTTTTTAATTCTATTTGTCCCCATGCCTATTTGGGCCATGGCGCTATTAGCAATGGTGATAGGTATTGGTTTTGCAGGTATTGGATTCAGTGTAGGACACGATGCCTTGCATAATGCATATTCCTCCAATTCAACTGTTAATTACCTTTTAGGTCTAAGTTTCAATTTAGTTGGTGCTAACGATTATATTTGGAAAATAAAACATAATCAAAGACATCATACTTATACCAATATTTACCAAAAGGATGAAGATTTGGAAGCGGGCTATTTATTACGTTTTTCTCCTAAAGCCCCATGGAATAAAGTACATGGATTCCAAGCATATACAGCATATTTCATTTATTCTTTGTTCAGTTTAGGTTGGGTAGTATTTTTTGATATCGAAAAATTATTTTTATACAATGGCAATGGCAGCCCCAATGGAAATGTAAAACATCCTAGAGCTGAACTTATTAAGCTATTTGCCTTTAAGATATTTTACTTTGCCTATATGTTGGTTTTACCAATGTTCGTATTGCCAATTCCTTGGTGGTATGTACTTATTGGCTTCGTTATTATGCACTTAACTGCGGGTTTAATCTTAACCCTGGTGTTCCAGTTAGCCCACGTTATTGAAGAAGTAAATTTCCCTGAGCCTGAAATGCCTTCCGGCTTAGTAGATAATGCTTGGGCAGTACACCAAATGGAAACTTCTGCTAACTATGCTACCGGAAATAAGTTATTAACTTGGTATGTTGGCGGATTAAACTATCAGGTAGAGCATCATTTATTCCCGAATATTTGCAGCATCCACTATCCTGAAATTAGTCCAATTGTTCAGCGAATAGCTAAGAAATATAATGTTACTTACCACAATGAACATGGCTTCTTTTCAGCATTGTCCTCCCATCATCGCTTATTGGTAAGGCTCAGTAAACCTTAATTTAGGCTTTGTCGGTTTGGAGCAGCTCCGCGGCATCCTTATTGCTATGAGCTATGAGGACTACATCCAAAATTTATTACCTTTGCTCCTGTAATTAACACTTTACAATGAAGATAATTATTCCTATGGCCGGTATGGGCAAACGTATGCGCCCACATACCTTAACTATTCCTAAACCTTTAATTCCTATTGCCGGTAAGCCGATTGTCTATCGTTTGGTGGAAGATATTGCAGGTCTTTGCGACGAAAAAATTGATGAAATCGCTTTTATTATTGGAGATTTTGGAAAAGAAGTTGAAAATAACCTTATTAAAATAGCTGAAGAGGTTGGTGCTAAAGGCAGCATTTATTATCAGGAAGAAGCCCTGGGTACCGCTCATGCTATCCTATGTGCGGAAAAATCATTAGATGGACATTTAATTGTAGCTTTTGCAGATACTTTATTTTATGCCGATTTTAAAATGGATACCGAGTGCGACGGAATTATTTGGACCAACCGTATCGAAAATCCTTCCGCTTTCGGGGTCGTAGAAACTGATGAAAATGGAATTGTTAAGAAGCTTTGGGAAAAACCAACTGAATTTGTTTCTGATCAAGCCATTATTGGAATTTATTATTTCCGTGATGGCGCTTATCTCAAAAAACAACTTCAATATTTATTGGATAATGAGATTAAGGTAAAAGGTGAGTATCAATTGACTGATGCGCTGGATAACATGCGTAAAGAAGGTGCAAAATTCAAAACGGCCAGTGTTACGCATTGGTTGGATTGCGGTAATAAAGATGCCACCGTACTCACCAATAAAGTAGTTTTAGAACTAAACAAAGATAAAAATTTGGTGTCTCCGGATGCTAAAATAATAAATTCGGTGGTCATTGCGCCTTGTTTTATTGATCATGGGGCGGTAATTACGGATTCAGTCATCGGGCCTTATGCTTCCTTGGGTGAAAAATCAAAAATAACGCATTCCGTTATTCGCAATAGCATTATTTTAAACAATGCATCTATTAATGGGGCTAATATTGATAATTCTATGATTGGTAATTTTTCCAGCTACGACGGCAAAACCGACGAACTAAATATTGGTGATTATTCGGAAGTTAAGTAACTATTACCCTACGTTTTTTCGTTTAAGTACAAATTAACTTATTAATTCCCAAGCCAAAGAATGAATGCTACCTTGCTCCATAAATTTAATCCAAAGCGTAGCAAATTAACTATGCCATTCAGGGTCATCTTCCCGATAGGCACACTTATGGTCTTTCTAATATTGACTTCTTGTGGCACACACAAAGCCGGAAGTACCGTTAATAATAGCAATACAACACAAAAAAGCAACGTAGATAAAATTCGATTTGATGATGCCTTCTTTGCGGCGCAAACCGAAAAAATGAAGAAGGAAAATAAAAAAGCAATTTCCTACTTTAAAGATGCATTGAAAATTGATAATAATAATGCTACTTGTTATTATGAAATAGCAGCATTATATTTTAGTGATTCAAAATTACCGGATGCTGAAAAGCATGCGCAGAGAGCCGTGTATTTAGAGCCGCATAATAAATGGTTTCGCCTTTTATTAGGGGATATTTATCAGTACGAAAAAAAATGGCCTCAAGCGATAGAAAACAATGAAGCCTTAATATCACAATATCCGGATGAGAAAGATTATTATACCAATTTGGCAATGGTATATATTAATCAAAACAAGGCAAACGAGGCCATTAAAACCTATGATAGAATTGAGAAGCATTTTGGAGTAGAAAATGAAACGCTTTTACAGAAATATAAAATTTATTACGCCACTCAAAAATATGAAAAGGCAGCAGAGCAACTAAATTTAATTATTAATAGAAATCCGGAAAATAAAAATTACTACCTGAGTTTATTAGCACAATGTTATATAAAAAGCGGTAACGATACCAAAGCATTAGAGCTTTTTAGTGAGTTGGAAAAAAATGCACCTGAGGATCCAAAAATACAAATGCTCATTGCAGAATATTATATTGGTAAAGGTGATAAACCAAAATATATGGCAGCCATAAAAAAGGCTTTTGCCAGCCCGGCACTTGATATAGATTCTAAAGTTAGAATTATATATGGAAGCTATTTAATGGCGAACATGGATTCTACCAGGCTATCAGATGCAGCGCAACTTTGTGAAATTATAGCACAAACCCATCCTAATGATGCAAAATCCCATGCCTTGTACGCTGATATTCTAAATGAGCAAAATGCTTATGAGCAAGCCCGCATAGAATATCTCAAAGCCATAGCGCTCAATAATACTAAATATCTGGTTTGGTCACAATTACTCCGTATTGATGCCATACTGAAAGATTATACAAATTTAGAAATAGATTGTAAAAAAGCTCTTGAAATTTTTCCGAGTCAAGTAGAGATCTATTATTTCCAAAGTGTTGCATATTCAGCCTTAAAAAAGTATCAAGATTGTATTGATGTAGTGAGTTCCGCGCTCAATTTATTGACCGGTTCGGAAGAAAGCAAAAACATAGAATTAGATTTATATATGAATAGAGCGGAGGCCTATTATCGTTTACAGCAATTTAAAAAATCTGATGACGATTTTGATAAAATTTTGTTAATTGATCCAAAAAATGCAATTGCCCTTAATAATTACGCATACTATCTTTCTGTTCGAAACGAAAAATTAGAAAAAGCGGCAGAAATGTCGAAGCGTTCCTTAGATTTAGACCCGAAGAGTTCTACATCTATGGATACCTACGGTTGGATTTTGTTTAGAATGGGCAATTATGTAGAAGCAGAAGTGTATATTAAAAAAGCATTGTTGGGAGATAATAGTGCAGAAGTGCTAGAGCATTATGCCGATGTACTATTTAAACTTCAAAGAGTGGAGGAAGCTGTGGATTATTGGAAAAAATCAAAAAAAGCAGGTTCAGAAAATCCCAATATTGATAAAATGATAAGTGAAAAAAGAATTATTGAATAATTGAAAAAGATACTCTTAATACTCCCTTTAATATTCTTGCTTGCCTCTTGCGGCGTTAGCAAAAAAGCACATACTTCCTCCAAAGCAGATAAAGGCAATGCCGAACTAATATCAGCCTATAATAACTCAATTCACCCTTATCGCTGGTTAAAAGGTAGAGGGAAATTTACTTATACCGGTAATGGACAAGAATTTTCAGCGTCCGGCTCTTTAAAATTCAGAGAAGACAGTTTAATTTGGGGTAATGTGAATTATTTAATTGAAGTGGCTAGAGGAATTATTACTAAGGATAGCGCAGTGCTCCTTAATCGTGCCAACAGGGAATATTCAATTTATAGTATTAAGGATTTGCAGAATATATTGGCAATTTCCGGATTAAACCTAAAAGCCATTCAAAGAATATTTATGGCCTGTGCCCCATTCGGTATAGATAAAAAATATCAATTATTAAAAAGAGAAAGCGCTTACCAATTAGATTATCAGAATCCAATGTATTTGGAACAAATAATTTTGGATGCATCCACCTTAAGGATGAAAGAATATCGTTTTAAATTAAATGAAAGTCAAAAAATACGTATAACCTACGAAGATTTTAATAAAACCAATGAGATGTTTCTGCCAAAAAAAATTAATTTTGAAATAGAAACACCGGAAAAAATACAGATTCTCTTTGAGATATCGGATTATGAACTTTCTGACGCGGAAGAAGTTCCGTTTAGCATTCCTGGAACTTACAGGAAACGATAATTTACCGCAAAAACGGAAAATTATATTTAGGCTCAAGCAAATTCTTGTAGTGGCATTCCTTTTTGTGCCATTATTTTCAAATCCGCAAAGCCGTAAAGATCTCGAAAATGAGCGTCGCCATATTCTGGAAGAAATACATCAAACCAAAAATCAATTAAAGGATATTAGTGCAAAGCAAAGGAAAACGGTTGCTTATTTTCGTTTGCTTGAAAAACAAATTGCTTATCGCGAAAGCCTCATCAATACGATGCAGGATGAGCTTGCGATTATTAATCAAAATATTGCTGAAAGCAGTGATATTGTAGCTGCCTTAGAAAATGATGTGGATGCACTCAAGCAAGAATATGCACGCTTAATATATTACTATTATAAAAATAGAAGCGTCAATAGTTTTATATCCTATATATTTTCAGCACAATCATTTCATCAAGCTTATAGCCGCATGAAATTACTTCGGTTTTATGCGGAATACAGAACCAAACAAATCCAATTAATTATCAAAACTGAGCAATCCTTACTGGAAAAAATGACTGACCTGAAAAAAAAACAGGCAGAAAAACAGGAAGTATTGCATGCACTTGATGGACAAAAGAAAGAATTGGAGGCTGATCAGAACGAACAAAAAGAATTAATTAAAAGTTTGCGCTCGCAAGGGAATGAATTACAAAAGGAAATCAGGGATAAAACGGAAGCCGCTGAAAAATTGGAGCGAAGCATTAAGCAAGCCATTGCAAAAGAAATTGCAATAGCTCGCGAACGTGAAAGAGCACGTGAACGTGAAAGAGCCAAGAGAAATGCAGGCAGAGCAAATGCCAAAGAAAAAGAAGCACCATCTCAACGCAATGATGATGAGGATATCCCTTTAAGTCCGGAAGGCAAAGCTTTATCAGAAAAGTTTTCTTCCAATAAAGGTAAATTACCATGGCCGGTCTCCAGAGGCATGGTTTGCGAAAAATTCGGCAGAATGCCACACCCTAGTTTGCCCGGGGTAATGGTCAATAATATAGGCGTAAAAATTTGTACCTCTTCTAATGCTATGGCGCGTGCCATTTTTGATGGAGAAGTTCGTGCAGTATTGCCCATTGATGCTCAAAGAAAGTTTGTACTTATTAAACACGGAGAATACTTTACAGTTTACTCCAATTTAAAAATAGTAATGGTAAAACCGGGACAGAAAGTAAGTACCAAACAAGAAATTGGCATCATTGCGCAAGATGCCGACAGCAAAAAAACTTCTTTAGAATTACAAATATGGAAAGGTGGAAACACCAAGCTGAATCCTGAAATTTGGTTATCTAAAAACTAGCTCTCAGAATTGCCGCCGCTTTCTTAACGCTAATTTTAACTAATATTTCTGGTATTCATCATTTATAATTAACTCAAAAGGAAGGGCCTTCAAAAATATAATTCTCTTATTTATTTGATTAGGAAAGAGCTATCTTTTTTCGAAATGCTAAACCAGAGTAGCTTCATTATTTTTACTTATTTTCGCCCTTAAATATACCTAATATCACACATGTTAGTTAAAACTTTTGGCAGTGCCGTACATGGCGTAGATGCGCGAACGATTACCATAGAGGTAAATATCGATGGAACCAGCATGGGCTTCGCCATAGTAGGACTTCCCGACAATGCGGTTCGTGAAAGTTTTAATCGCGTGGAGGCAGCCATTAAAAATACCGGGTATCTTATGACCCGCAAGCGTATTGTAGTAAACATGGCGCCGGCGGATATTCGAAAGGAAGGCTCTGCCTATGATTTACCCATTGCCGTAGCCATACTCGCAGCATCTGACCAATGTGCTGAGCCTGATTTAGACAAGTACATCATCATGGGTGAACTTTCATTGGATGGCAGTGTTATGCCCATACGTGGTGCCTTGCCCATAGCCATTCAAGCACGGAAAGAAGGATACAAGGGGATTATTTTACCCAAAAAAAATGCACGCGAAGCTGCCATCGTAGATACCTTGGAAGTTTATGGCATTGAACATATGCGCGAGGCCGTGGAATTTTTAAATGGCGATTTAGCATTGGAATGTACGACAGTAAATACAAGAGAAGAATTCCTAGAACGCGGTTCCATTTATGACCTGGATTTTTCTGATGTAAAAGGACAGGAAAACATAAAACGTTCTCTGGAAATTGCCGCTGCAGGTGGTCATAATGTAATATTAATCGGCCCACCCGGTGCCGGCAAAACGATGCTGGCCAAACGCTTGCCTACCATCCTACCCCCACTGAATTTGCATGAAGCCTTAGAGACCACAAAAATTCATTCCGTAGCGGGACATTTAAAATCAAATACGGCACTAATTTCAGTTCGGCCTTTTCATTCACCGCATCATACCGTTAGCGATGTAGCCTTGGTAGGCGGTGGTGGATTTCCACAGCCGGGTGAAATATCTTTAGCACATAATGGGGTATTATTTTTAGATGAATTGCCTGAATTTAAAAGGACAGTCTTGGAAGTTTTGCGTCAACCATTGGAAGAAAGAAGAGTAACCATTTCACGAGCACGATTTAGTGTAGAATATCCTTCTTCCTTTATGTTGGTGGCCAGCATGAATCCTTGTCCGTGCGGCTATTATAATCATCCTGAAAAAGAATGCGTATGTGCTCCGGGAGTGGTACAAAGATATTTAAACAAAATATCCGGTCCTTTATTGGACCGAATAGATATTCATGTAGAAGTAGTTCCTGTTGCCTTTAATGAACTTACCAGTGAGCGAAGCACGGAAGCCAGTCAATCCATTAGAGAGCGTGTAATAGCGGCCAGGGTCATCCAAGAAAATCGATTTGGCGGCAAAAACGGCATTTATGCCAATGCCCAAATGAGCACCAAACAAGTTAGAGAAATATGCATGATCAGCGAGGCTGGCCAAAATTTATTAAAAACGGCCATGACCAGATTGAATCTAAGTGCAAGAGCCTATGATCGAATTTTAAAAGTTTCCCGTACCATTGCTGATTTAGCAAATTCCGATGAAATTCGCATTGAACATCTTGCCGAAGCTATACAGTACAGAAGCTTGGATAGAGAAAATTGGGCCGGTTAAAAATAAATAATAGGTGTGCGTATTATTTATTTAAAAACTTTCTCAACTTACTGCTTTCCACAGAGCGAAAATTTACCAATAAAGTTTCGCGGGTTTGATTGGGTTCAAACTCCCCTCTTCTATGAAATCCAATATTATTAGTTACAATGAGGGTATTCCCGGGACCAACAAATTGTGTTTCCACAACTCCCATTGCTTTACGTTGTTCCTCCGACATAATATTGCGCACAATACTTCCTCTTTTATCCAAATATTTAGCGGGGATATCTTTATCCCCTCGTTTCAATTTGGCCACACGCACGCTCATATTATATTCATAACTTAAACGAGATGCCGAAAGTTTATGAGAGCCTTTGGCATATATATATGCACCATTTGCCTTGGTAGCTTCGCCTAAGTATAAAAAACACTTCACGGTTGGATAGTGCACATCGGCATGTAAAATGTTTTCAATATCATCATCGTACTCATCATTATCATCCTTATGCAGGACTAAATAACTTAAGGTAGGCTTATATTTGGACATGTCCTTTTTCAAGGCCATTTCAGCCATTTCTTTCAGAATTTTATTATCCCGCATAATGCGTATGGTTTCCGGAAAATCCTGCGGATGTTTATCCAAACTTAATCTAGCCGCCATCATGGATACTTTACCGGAAGGTTTATAGGCTTCAAATACCAATTTGCTTTTATAAGCGTCATATTCACCTCTCACCTTTGCCCAGTCTTCCTGACTTAAAAACTGCGGAATTTCTACAACGCCTTCGGCTTCCAATATTTTTGCATATTGAGTATAAGGCTCACTTACCTTTCGCCTTGAACCTAAGTTGTGCAAAAAATTTCGACCAATAACACGTACCAATTGCAAACCAACTTTATTTTCCCAAACTTTACCGGTATGATATGGTGGAGAAGTTTGAAATAAACCGCTGATAAAGGGGATTTTTCGGATAAAACTCATAAAGTGCCAGGTTAATGTAGGTCAAATTTACTTATTAGTTCTATATAATTAATAAATATTGTCAATAAGTTTATTTTAATTTTCACCATTTCAGGATGGGGCCAAACAAAAAACAGGACCTTAATATCAGGTCCTGTTCGACATAGTGATTTGATAGTATTGATCTAATTTATTTTTAGAATTCAAGTTCGGCCGGCGGGAAAAATACTTCTCCCGTATCCGCATCCAAAACTTTGATGGCACATTGCGGACATTGTTCCGCGGTGCTGATAATACTTTGCTGGTCTATTTCCTTGGTCGTAATAATCACCGATTGCCCCTTTTCATTTAGTTTGAAAACAGCCGGTAAAAATTGCACACAAAGTTGTGAACCTACGCATTTATTATGATTAACGGTAACCCTTAGCTTGCTCATAGTTTTAATTGATAGGTTCCAAAATAACTGGTAATTCTTTTATAGCTCTATGCACCAATGAAGGATAATAGGATAAATCCGTTCCCGGTATCATTTTTGGACATTTCAACATACTGATCATCCCTAAAAAGGATTCTTCTACTTCCATGCGGGCCAGCGATGCCCCTAAGCATACATGAATACCATGAGCAAAGGCCACGTGCAAATTCGGGTCCCTGGTGATATCCAAACCATCAGGATTATTAAACTGTTGCGGATCACGATTAGCGCCGGATAAACTTACCAATAAACGCTCGCCCTTTTTGATTTGTTTGCCACCCACCATTACATCTTCCTTCGCCCAGCGAACCGTAGATTTTACAGAACCATCATAACGCAATAATTCTTCTACGGCCTTTTTTAACAAACTAGGATCCTTTTGCAATTTTTCCCATTGGTCGGGATGCTGCATAAAGGCCAAAGTGCCATTGGCAATTAAATTCATGGTCGTTTCATGACCACCAAATACCAAAAGCACACAGGTTGCTAATACATCGTTATAGGTTAAGCTTCCTGCTTCCTCGGCAGAAATAAGTAAACTTATCAAATCAATGCCCGGCCTTTCTCTGCGTTGCTCAATTAATGGTGTCAAATAATCCACCAATTCATTGATGCCTTCACAAGCTATTTCTCTGCGGCGTGGCTCATCGGCTTTGATAAAGAAAAATACCCCGATTTTTTCAGACCATTCCTTAATTTTATCTCTATCCAAATCAGGAGCACCTAATAATTCCAAAATAACGGACATCGGAATTTCGTATGCAAAGTCTTTAATAAAATCAATTTGGCCTTTGGCGATTGATTTTTGAATTGTTTTTTGAACAATCTTTTTTACCATTGGTCGGTATCTCTCTATGGCCAATGGCGTAAAATGTTTATTTAATAATAATCGAATAGTAGTATGTTCAGGTGGATCTCTGAAGACCATCCAGTAAGATAAGATTTTGAAAATTGGAGCAATTAGCTCTTGTTCTTCCTGACTTAATTCCTGTGCCAAAAAGCCCATCCTATCGGAGGAGAAACGGTTGGCATCCCTGAGTACATCCACCACATCCTGATAAGCTGTCAAAATCCATCCACCCCAACGCTCGTTGTAATGAACCGGATCGGCAGCCCTAAGTTGTCTGTAATACCCGTGCGGATCAGCGATTACCTCTTTGGTCATTAAGTCATCACTCAAATTTGTAACTTCCATTAGTAATTAGGCTCAAAAGGATTTATTTCTGAGCATTACAAACCTATAATTACTTTAGCAAGCAGAAAGTGATGTACATCATTCCAAATACTGACAAATATCATAATTCCAATACTGTATATTTTGTCCCGTATATTGTATAAAGTTCATTTATTAACACTTAAGAAAAATTTATTTTAATCTTATCTTTCAGTATATTTGAATTTTAAATGCTTAGGAATCATCTAAAATATCGTGGCATCGGACTCCTGCTCCTATTATGGATAGGATGGCAGCTCCCAGCACATGCACAGGGGCCGTATAGAGATTATCAAACCTGGACTTGGTTTCAGGTGGAAAAGCAATTTACTAAACATTATTCCGTTTCTGTACAATACCAATTGCGCACCGATAATACCAATGGCGCTTTTCAATGGAGTTATTTTTATCTGAACGGAGAATATAAATTTAATAAAAATTTCAATACCCAGGTAGTTTATGAATATTGTACCTCCTACCAGAATGATGTACATTCCTTTTACTGGGGCATAACCGGAAAATATGGTTTAGGACGTTGGAAAGCTGGACTGCGTACTGCCATTCAAAATGAAGTGGTACATTTTAATCCGCAGTACAGCGATGAGGTGGGCAATGAAACCAAATACGAATGGAGAAACAGGGTTTCCCTGCGTTACAAATTATTTAGTAATATTACGCCTTTTATATTTTCCGAACCTTATTTGAGGGTAGGATACCGCGAGCCTTATATGGATAAGATGCGTAATGGTTTTGGAGTGGATTACGATATGAATAAATATAATTCCTTTTCCATTTATTATTTATATCAACCCCTCTTTGATATCACCCAATATAAAATAGAAAACATAATCGGCATTGTATATTCCATTACTTTTCCTCATAAAAAAATCCATTGGAATAAATTTTTTAAGCCTAAGAAAACCCTCATCATTGAAGATGGTGATGATGAAAAAGACAATAATGTTTTGGATAAATCCTAAACAATAATTCTAATTGTAGTAAAATATTTTTACCGCTGCACAATCTCTCAGGTAGTCAATTTTACTGATCTCTACTCTATGAATATTTAAACCCGTTCTGGTTTTTAATTCAGAAATCAATTCTTCGCGAGATTCCGGACGTATTAATGCTACATTTTCAAATTGTATGGTTTGTGCTATTTCTCTGCGCATAATAAAATTGCCTTCGAGTATAAAGGTTATAAATATAATCAGCGTATCATAAATACAAATTTCTATCCATGAGCTATGATTAATTCCGGTAATCACGCCTAAGGCAATTACAATAAATAAATAGGTCATGTCCTTTTGAGTAATGTCCTCCGTACGGTAACGCATCATGGAAAAAACTGCAAATAATCCAAATGATGCACCCATGGATAAATCTGATTTTTGCAAACTATAAGCAATAAAAAAGATAATGGTATTCATCATAAAATAGGTAAATACATATTCCTTTTTCTTATACAAACGATAATGAATCCCTGCAATAACCAAAGTGCCTGCGCAAAAATTAATCAGAAACCGAATAAAAAATTCAGGATTTATAATGTGATCAATTGTGGTATTACTTATAAATTCGTTCTGCAGTAATATACTCATTCTTGTTCTATTTTCTTTATTTTAAGAAGTTTTTGTTTGAAATTATTGTGCTTTACCTCGGGATAAGTATGAATCACTCCAAGGCAATATTTACTGATGCCGGTAGGATCTACATTCAAATCCTTAATAATATTTGAAAAAATACTACGCGTAAGGTCCTTGGTTTTCATTTCGGCAATCACCAAGTTTTCATAGTGTGTATTCGGACCGTAATGGTTCATATTTAAATTAAAATCCAAGGTCAGTTTTTCACCGCCACTTTTGGAAAGAAAAGTAATGCGGATATAATCAATTTTAATTTTGGGCTCCAATCCTTCCGCAAATTCTTCTCCCAGAAATTTATTAATATCCAAAAATAAGGAATCCGTTAATTGTCTTTCTTTGGAAACCCAACCTTTATTATTTTTTGATTTTATCTCGTAAAATGTCAAATCACTTTGTACATATCTACGGGTTCTAATTTTTAATCGGTTCAAATTTTCATTATGATGCTGCAAGTAATATTTAAACGATGAAGTATCATAATACACCGTTTCATAATTAGTATAACGGTAGCCTTTCACTTCCAATACACGATAGTGCTCATCCAAGCGGGATACAATGATCTTAGCTTTGGCCAAGGGGAAAATAAATTTGAGGTCCCGACGTTCAAGCATATTGGCAGCTTCCAACTCTTCGAGGGTCAAGGCCTCGAATTTGCTGAGCAACGGTACAATATCTTTTATAATTTCAGGTACACTCATTATTTAGCAATCGTTATATCCGGCAAAGTAATATCCTTGCCATTTCCTAAATTTACAACTTGTTTGGCCACCAATTGCCCGCTAGGATTATTTTGGGTAGTATCCAAGGAATAAACATAGATGGTATAGGCCCCGGAATATAAATACGGGAAATAATATTCCCCATTATAATCAGTTTTCACGGAGTTGCCTACCCCCGGCTGCGAACCATAATTTATATAAACATTATCTTGTACATCAGGATAGGAAGCTAAAAAATGAAAATTAGGGTCAAATTTTCTAATAATTACTTTCCCCTTGATAGAAGAAGTTCCTCCGGGACCGGGTGCCTTTTGGCAGCCCAATACCACAGCAAGCAAAAGTAAAAATACGACTCCTTTTTTCATATCGTCCTTATATTTTGATGAATTTAAAAGCGGCAACACTACTATTATTAATGATGCGCAAGGTATAAATTCCTCTTGGTAAATTAGTAAGGTCTAAGATAGTATTTTCTGAGGTACAATTATATTTCATAACGTTATGTCCCATCAAATCTTCAATCCTGAGTTCATTTGGTGCAAGACTTAAATGTTCCACATTCAGGATATTCAGTACCGGATTGGGATAAATACTATACGAATTGGAATAAGCTATATTATTAATACCCAAAACTTTGCAGGGACTAGCATACGCATAGCCCGGCGAACCGCCAAAGCATCCGGCAAACCAATTATTGCCATCATCCATAATGCCCGTATCGCTTTTCAGCTCCAGCGTATAGCCTTTACCATCGGCAGCGGCCGGCCATGATTTAGTCGTGGAATCACGGTAACAAACACTGAACATAATTCTGCCGTTAATATTATATAAACGAATAAAATCGCCGGTATTGCTTAAATTAAATGGAAATGGCCCTAAATAATTAGTAACACTCGTATTATGCGCATGAAAAGCTGCCGTATCATTGGATACAATTAAATACCCATGCGCCGCTAAGGTCGTTCCCTGCGGGAAATAATATATATGCGTTAGGGAATCTTTATTATCACGCAAAGTATAGCCCGTCAGGTTAATATCATTGGCCGTAGTATTATGCAATTCCACATACTCCGATTGATTATAATTTGAATCGGAATTATAATTTATTTCCGAAAAATCAACCCTGTCATTGCAGGGCGTATAGGCTTGCCCCGGCGAACCACCCATGCAGCCGTCAAACCAAGCATTATGCGAACTTAAATTTGCATTGGAACTCGGATTTCTCAATTCTAAGGTACGGCCGCCCAGTCCTGCTGCCCCTTGCGGCCATTTTTTACCGGAGGAATAATTCATTTTGAGCACTATTACCTGTTGGCTATCCTTCAAAATAAGTGTATCAGATTTTTTGCTCAATTTAAAACTAAAGGGCCCTATCCTATTTTTTACCCCCGGATATTCTGAATTGAAGTTTTTCAAGTTTTGATAAACTACTAAATACCCGCCGGCGGGGATCATAGTACCTTGCGGAAAAATAAAAGCCGTATCTCCGGGCTTGCTATCTACAAAACTCCACTTACTGATATTAATAGAGGCCGTATCAAAATTATGGAGCTCTATCCAATCGCCGGAATTGCGACTGGGATGGGAGAAATAATTGATTTCGCTGATGGTAATATTTTGTGCATTTACAGACCCGAACGCAAGCATAAACAGGATAAAGAAATATGGATAATACCATGATTGGCAGCTAAAAGCATACCTCAGCCCCATCCGTTTGTAGTTGATATTCCCTATTACCATGCGCTATAGTCTGCAAATATGATTGGCAGTATATTCTTATACAATAAACACAAAGTTAACAAATTATTAACAATAAATTAAGGCCTATCTGCCTCATTTTGGTCGGGCACCCCTTGGGTCGGGAACACTTACCACTATATATAGATAAATATACAATTAAAATACTAAGCGTTCAGAATACCCGGCATAGACCTATATCCCCAATTACAATTATTAATAAATAATAGGGGCTGTAATAATCTGATATTTATCATCCAAAAGAAATGCTTAAGTAATTGGAGGTAAAAAATAAGGAATTATGGAAGGAATAAAGGGATGGCAAGGAATAACATTACAAGCCAATAAAAAAGCACTTGATTTTTATACTGCTGTATTACATATAGTTACAAAATTTACTCTTACTGATACCGCAAAAAGAATTCATGGAAAGCTGAAAATCTTACAATAGCGATAAAGTCTCCCAATCTGAGCGAAAGTCACTTATGCAGGGGTATAGTTTTGCTACAGATATTAGTTAAACAATTAAAGCCATGATTAGTACAACTACAAAGACTATAAAAAAAGAACAAATCAGTAGTCTGGCATTTATCGGGACTAATGATGTATTAGATAATGAAGTTGCAAAAAGTAAGCGTAAGTCAGACTTATATAGAGCAATGATATTGGGAAACGTATATCACGTAAAATGCAAACTGGTGTTTGTAAGTGATGATAAAATATATAAAGTAGACACCACCGTATGGGCATCAACAGATAATTATGTCACTCTGAAAGGAGGCACCATTATCCCCGTTAATTCCATACTTGAAGTGATATTATAAGAATTAGGTTCTTTTCATGTTTTCTTGTTTTGGAAACCCGCGGGGTTGGGGGACTGCCGCGGGTTTTTCTTCACTTAAACAGAAAAAGAATCATTGGGAACAAATCCAATATTATTTCATTCCGAAATAATATCAAGTAAAACTGAATTTCACCGGTTTTACTACATAAAAAAAGCCTGAATGTCGGGCTTTTTTTATGCTTATTAGTCAAGGAACTTACTTACAACAATGAACCCTACCCCCATTTACGAATAATAAAAGCTATACTCTGGGAATGACCTTCTCGCACACAACATCTTCCGGAGGGAAGACTCCCGAAACATCGGGACAAATGTTGTGTATTACATTAGTCTCCGCCGCGGCAGATGACCGCTATCTACGAAAAACACTTCAAAAGATAAAAATTATATTTAACTTGCTTTTGATTTGTAAATATGGATGATAATAATCCTTCGGATTATAGCGGTTAAAAACCGCCTGATTTTGTACACACAAGTCTTCCTTCGAATGAAGTGGCGCGAGCTGTTTTATACAATTACTTTAACTAAAATAACTATGAAAGCAATTGAACTGCTAATTGAGCGTATGTATTACAAGTATTATTGGTTTTGCATGTCACTTTCACGAAAATACCCGGTATCACAAGCTCATAATAATTCCATGTTATCCATAATTTTATTATTTACATTGAATTTTTTAAGTGTCATTGCATTTTGTATTCCATATATTTCAGTTGAAATATATGGGTCTATGATAATTATATTCATTCTTGTATTATTAATATATGTTGCTTACAAATATGATTTTAAAGATTATGGAAGTATTGTGATAAAGAAATATCAAAGACCAATCGAGAATCCATATAAAAAGAATTTTTCATGGATGTATTGGTATGTAATTTGTACGATTGGTGGTTTCTTTTTTAGTCTAATATATTTTATACTCAAAAATCCTTTAAAATAATCAACAGTTTACCTTAAATCTATTATAGTCCCTTCCTCTCACGCTTTATACATTATTTCAAGTTTTAAGTAGAATTTATTGTAAATAATTTGCAGGTTGGACATCAGTCTCTGTCTCGGCAGATGACTGCAATCTATAATAATAACCAACCTCAGCGAACATCATATGTTTTGACGAAGTCAAAACTCCTCACCTTAGAAAGGGGAGGTGGACGCGAAGCGGACGGAGGGGATGCATAAAGAGAGAAAAGAACAAAGAGAGAAAGCGCGCTCGCGCGAGAGTTAGCGATAGCGCTCTCGTGTGTTAAT
>CAIKRV010000067.1 GCA_903829945.1 uncultured bacterium
AGATCGGGAAGCGGCTTAAGGATAGCATCATAATGCACACCCTCAATAAGGTAGTCTTTACCTTGCGCATGGGCTTCGTATAATTTTTTGAGTTGCCGGAGGGACTTGAGATACCAAAGAACTGCTGTATTATATTTATTAACTTCTTTAATCTTAATCTTTCTATCATTATCATCTAATACATTGTTTAGTTGTTTAATATTCCAACTCATGGTATCACAAAGAATCATGGCGTAGTTTTCCTGGAACTCAAGCCACAATTCACGGAATCCCTCAAACTCATGATGATATTCTCGATTAAACAGCCATTGCTTAACTACATAAACGGAAGGCATCCCGGGGCGTTCGCACAAATCGAATAGGCTCACCCCCCGGGATAGATCTTTTAGTATTATTTTGCAATAGCGATTCAAAACATCATCGTTTATAATTGTCTTAACGATGATGAAAAGAAAAGTGTCAAAAAAAGTTTGAGGTTTTTTTGTATGTAAATAATCTGAAAGTAGATTTTTATTTTTTGCAGAGTTTTTCGTAGCTTGCGGTCTGATCCGCCGCGGCGGAGCCCTATTTTATACACACGAGAGCGCTATCGCAAACTCTCGCGCGAGCGAGGGCGATCAGCCAGATATTAATCATGAAACTTATATTTACTTGCATATTTGGATTCATCTTATCCGTTATTTCCATTCAGGCTAATGCTCAGAGAATAGATTCTGTAATTCAATGGTCAAAAACTTATGGTAAAAGTATTTGGGGTATTTCAGTAAGTCGTATTATTAATACTCCTGATAGCGGTTCAATATTTATAAGTTCTGTTGACCAAACAGGCGGCGGAGTAACTAAATATCATGGTGGTGTAGCCGATGCATGGGTCGTCAAGTTAAACAAGTATGGAGTTATTGATTGGCAGCGAACATATGGGGGCACTGCAAAAGATGTAGCGTCTGATATTGTTGGAACTTCTGATAGTGGGTATATTTTCGTAGGTACTACATGGTCGAATGATGGCGACATCAGTTCTAAAAATCATGATAGCTCTGAGATATGGGTAGTAAAGCTAAAGAAAGATGGTTCGATTCAGTGGCAAAATACTTATGGAGGAGAGCGGCACGATGATGGGTATGCTATTATCAGCACCTTAGATGGAGGGTACGCTATCACAGGCAGCTCCAATTCCAATGATGGAGATGTACAGGGCAAAAACGGAGTAGGCACCACCAATGCGGTTGTTTTAAAAATAAAAAACAATGGTTCTCTTGAATGGATGAAGACATATGGGGGATCAGATTTAGATGCAGCAAATAAAATAATTCAGCAAAAGGATAGTAGCTACCTTGTACTTGCTTATACGAGATCCAATGATGGTGATGTAAAATTTCTGCATGGGTTGGAGATGCCTGGATATTGAAATTGGATAAGTCTGGTAAACTAATCTGGGAGAAAACATATGGTGGCACAGATGACGAACAACTGATACAGATGAAAATGTTGCAAGATAGCTCGCTTGTCCTGATAGGTGGAACGAGTTCTAATGATGGTGATGTGAAAGGTAATCATGGAGGGACCCAAGACATATGGGTTGTTAGGCTTGCAAAAGACGATAGCACTATTCTTTGGGAAAAATGCCTAGGGGGATCCGATTATGATGTTGGTTCAGATATAATTACTTTAAATACTGGATTCCTACTAACAGGTGCGACCTCGTCAAACGATGGTAATATGACTTACAATCACTTGGATTCTCACAAAAGTGCGACTGAAGATATGTGGCTTGCTAATATAGATGACACTGGCGCTGTATTGTGGCAAAAATCCTATGGGGGCACTGGGAGTGATTATGGGAATTCAATTATTTTGTCTTTTGATAAAGGCTATTTGATTGGAGGCTCAAGCAGCTCTCAAGATGGGGATGTTCATAATTATTATGGTGGGATTGGTAATTGGGTAGTTAAACTATCGTCCCAATTCCAAATCATAATTTTGCAAAATAGCGGTTGTCTTCCCCATTCAATAAAACTGACAACTGACAAAGCAATCTCTCCAAACGACAGCATCTATTTACAATGGAATTTTGGAGATGGGAAAGGCTTTGTTAGCGGAGGTGATACCGTATCAAGTCCGAGCTTTAATAAGGTTGGAAATTATGTCGTTAAACTCGGAGTTATAAATAACCTATATAGTTATACAGGTTTAGTATTGTCAACTGATAGTGTAACTCTTACGATTAAAGGAGCACCGTCTACCCCTAATACAATTTTAAAAGGCAAAGACACATTAATGGCTTCCTATATAGGCGACAGTTGCGAATGGTACCTGAATGATACCTTAGTTTCCAAGGGCAAATGCGAGTATATTCCTAAGAGATCAGGAACATATAAGGTGGTTGTTGATAGTGGCGGCTGCCCGTCCCAAATGTCGGCAGCATATAATTTTACGTATACCGGAATAGAAGTACAGGATGATGAAAGTGCCCTTGCATTATATCCTAATCCCACTAACTCTAAAATAAATATACAATTTACTGATGGCTCAATTTCCAACTCCAATAAACTTAAAGTAATAAATTATGCCATTCTTACCAATTTAAATGGCAGAGAACTTCTCTCGCAGTCCTTCATGACACAAACCATTTTTGATATATCAATGCTACCACCTGGGCTATATCTTTTAAAATGCCAGAATAACGAAAGTGTTTGGACTAGGAAAGTAGTAAAGTATTAAGAAATAAATTAGCTGTGGCTGTATTTATAAGGTTTTAGATGTTTTTTCCTTGTGTTATTGCAGTTGTGGTTTCTTTGATAAATTCATCAAAAAAAGGGCAGCCAAGACAGGCAGCCCTCATACCGAGCGCCCATATGTTCAGTAACAATCTTAAAGTCAGAACAAAGATTTAAAAATTTGATTATTCCAAATTTCCGGCAGTGAAATAATATATCGCAAGTATCTTTGCTATTTCCTTGGGATATTTAGTAGCCATGATCTCATAACGCCTTACAAAATTCCGCATCCGTCTCTGTCTTTCTATTGGCTTCCCACTCTAGAACTTCATATATAATTTTCTTGCACTTCTTGGAATATCCTTTTCATTTGCTAATATCATTTCGAACTCCTTTTTATATCTATAATTTATGTGATTTAGTTTTGGGAAGTACCTCTAAAAATTCTTTTTTGTTTATTCTATTCGACTTAGCTCGTGCGAGAGTTAGCGCAGCGCTCTCGTGTGTATATAATTAAACGTTCTCCAATCGTAATAATCCGCAGTATTATTATCTATACATAAAATATACTTATCCTTCATAATTACAAATCAAAAGCAAGTTAAATATTATTTTTATTTTTTGTAGTTTTTTTTCGTAGCTTGCGGTCACACCCTCCACGGTTGACGCCCTATTTTTAACACTCGAGAGCGCTTTGCTAATACTAGAGCGAGTGAAGTAACTTGTTTAATATTTCAATAACGTTTCAAAGCATCAATTCAAGCATAAAAAAAGGACCTCTATAAATTTATAGAGGTCCTTTAAGTGTTTAGAGGTAATAAGTATCTTAATAGCGGTAAGCATCCGATTTGAACGGACCTTCTACGCTTACGCCGATATAATCTGCTTGTTCTTTTGAAAGCACATCCAATTCTACACCTATTTTCGCCAAGTGCAAACGTGCTACTTTTTCATCAAGATGTTTTGGTAGTACATATACCTCGTTTTTATAGTTTTTATGGTTTAACCATAATTCTATCTGCGCCAAGGTTTGATTGGAAAATGAATTGGACATTACAAATGACGGATGGCCTGTAGCACAACCTAAATTTACCAAGCGTCCTTCTGCCAATACAATAATTTCTTTACCGCCTTCCAAAGTATATTTATCTACTTGCGGTTTGATGGTATCCTTGCTATGTCCGTATTTTCCGTTCAACCATGCCATGTCAATTTCATTGTCGAAGTGACCGATATTACATACAATGGCTTTATCTTTCATGGAAAGGAAATGTCTGTCTAAAATAATTCCGGTATTTCCGGTAGCAGTTACCACGATGTCCGCTCTTTTAACTGCATCATCCATGCGTTTTACTTCAAAACCATCCATGGCAGCTTGCAAAGCACAGATCGGGTCTATTTCAGTTACGATAACGCGTGCTCCAGCACCGCGTAGGGATTGGGCAGAACCTTTTCCCACGTCGCCATAGCCGGCTACTACGGCTACTTTACCGGCCATCATGATGTCGGTGGCACGACGAATAGCATCTACTAAGGATTCTTTACATCCGTATTTATTATCGAATTTGGATTTGGTCACGGAATCGTTCACGTTGATGGCCGGCATCAATAAAGTGCCTGCTTTTACTCTTTCATATAAACGATGCACCCCGGTAGTAGTTTCTTCAGAAATGCCTTTTACGTGCTGAGCCAATTCAGGATATTTATCTAAAACCACATTGGTAAGGTCGCCACCATCATCCAAAATCATGTTTAATGGTTGATTATCACCACCAAAGAATAAAGTTTGTTCTATACACCATTCGTATTCTTCTTCAGTCATGCCTTTCCATGCATACACAGGAATGCCTGCTGCTGCAATGGCCGCTGCTGCTTGGTCCTGGGTGGAAAAAATATTGCAAGAGGACCATTGTACTTCGGCACCAAGGGCAGTAAGCGTTTCAATAAGTACCGCAGTTTGGATGGTCATATGTAGGCAACCGGCTATTCTTGCGCCCTTCAATGGTTGAGAAGGACCATACTCGGCACGGATGGCCATAAGTCCAGGCATTTCAGCCTCAGCAAGTTGTATTTCTTTTCTACCCCATTCAGCGAGGGAAAAATCTTTCACCTTATAAGCAGGTTTGTTATCAGTCTTCGTTAAAGTCATAATTGTAATAAAGATTTGAACCACAAAGTTACTAATTATTTAGAAATAGTCTAATAAAGGTGCTTAGTTTTACAGGAATAATATTTTTAGAAAAAAGGAATCTTAGGTGCTAAAGTTTTTGTTTATATTTGAATACCAAAATACAACTATGAAACCACCGTGCATGATTATTCTCTTGGCATGGGTTTGGATCGGTTCAACGGCATGCTTAGCTCAAGGTAAATTTATTCAATTTTACACTTTCAAGAAGGATACGGCTGCTTTTCACTTGATGGATACCTCCAAAATGCACAGCATTAATCATGGCGATACCTGGGTAGAAGATGATGAATGGACGGTGCCTTTGGGCTTTACTTTTCGATTCCTGAACCATGATGTTACTGAAATTCGCATCAATCAAAGCAATATTTTATTTCCTAATCGCAATTATTATTTTAATCCTTTCGGACTAATGATCATGGGGGATAGGGGCGATAGTATCCGTGGAAGCTTATCACCGATTGCCTATGTTCTGGATTCCCTGAACGGTAAAAAAATAATGAAGTTACAGTGGATAAATGCCGGCTTTCAATTTGATACGGCCACCTATGCCAATTTGCAAGTTTGGCTCTATGAAGGCAGCAATATGATAGAAGCGCGCTACGGTTCCTCCTACGTGAATGTGAATCATTTTCAGGAATACGGATGCGGCCCTTTTGTGGGCTTGGCCAGTGTAGAAGATACGATTACGCAGAAGGAAAATTATATTTATTGCCTATCGGGCAATGCCTCCCAGCCGGATACCGCAACTTTGAAGGATAGCCTAACGCGCAAATGGTGCTTAAATATTCCGAAAAATGATACCTTGTATGCCAGCAATATTATACCTGCCGGGACGGTATATCGATTTTATTTTAATGAACGCTCGGGTATAGCCCCAGAAAATAGCGAATCGTCTATTCAAATTTATCCCAATCCTGCTACGGATAATATCCGCATTGAATTTAGGGATGAAAATAAAATGTTTTTAGAGCTCACGGATATGATGGGGAAGGTATATTATACGGCGCAAATTTATTCCGGTACCCGGATATCGCTGCATGAGCTGCCCAATGGAATTTACATTTGTAAGCTTAGAGGAAATAATACCCAATATGCAGGAAAAATTATTCTTAACAAGCCATGAAGTTTTTAAATGTATTATTAATTTGTTTATTGGCATGGTCCGGACCATTATTGGCTTCACACTTTCATGGCGGGGATATCAGTTGGACGTATTTGGGACAGGATACTTTTTTAGTGAAGGTTCGTGCTTTTCGCGATTGTAATTCTACGCCTTTGGCACAACAAAGTTTCAGTATTTACACCAGTACCAATAGCAGTTCAGTACCTGACACGATTTTATTGATGGCCAAAACCGGTGCGGAGGATATTACGCCCATTTGTTCCGCCTCCTGTGATCGATGCGGGGATATTTCCTGCGCTGCTTTCCCTATGGGAACGGAAGAGTATACCTACGAGGTAAAAGTCAATTTTAAATTTATGTTCCCCAATAACTGTAAGTTTAAATTGGCTTGGAATGCTTTTCCGCGTTCGGGAAATATTACTACCGGCTCCGGCGGAGAAAATATATATTTAGAAGCGGATATTAATACTTGTTTAAGCCCGGCGGACCAATCTCCGGTATTTAAAAATAATCCGATTTTAATTTTTAATTTGGGACAATGTCATACCTTCAGTTGTGCTGCGGAGGACCCGGATGTGGATGCTCAAGGTCATCCGGATTCCTTGGTGTATTATTTAGATAAACCTATGCAAAGTCCATCCAAGCCGGCTACTTTTTTTTCAGGATATACTTATTTGGCACCTTTAAAATATACCGGAAGCAGTCCTACGGATCCATGGGTGCCTAGTTGCTTGGGTTTTCATTTGGATACCTTGAGCGGCGAATTAAAATTTAAGCCGCAAAAAGAAGAAGGCACCGTCGTAGATATCTTGGTGGAGGAATGGGGTAGGGATTCCAGCGGACAGCCATTTTTGAAAGGTAAAGTCCGCAGGGAAATGGCGATTATTATTTTAGCGGATAATAATAATCTGCCGATGCTTTCGGGCATAGATGCCGGGGGCACTTATGAAACGGACTATTGTGTGGGCGAAACAAAATGTTTTAAGCTGACTACTTTTGATGCCGATACGGCGGATAGCATCACCCTTACGAAATCCTTTCCGGCAGCTTTGTCCGGAGCAACAATAAAGGTGCAAGGACAAGTAAAACATCCGGATATTACTTTCTGCTGGACGCCGGATTCTGCTGCCGGAGGCAAAAGCTTTAATTTTACGCTAACGGCCAGTGATAATCATTGTCCGCTGGTGGGGAGAGCAGCACATGTTTATACCCTCCATGTGCATCCAAAACCGTATGTTCATATCAGCGATTCATTCGGGCATTGCGGGGAAGTATTTTATCATGCCCAGGCCTTGAATAGCATTTCTAATTATACTTGGACGGGAGATGATTCCTTGCATGGTAGCGGTGCAAACTTGAGGCATCAGTATCCCGGGTCAGGAGCATATAGCTACCAGCTTGCGCTAATCAATAATTACGGATGCACAGACACCTTAATCTCCAAGATTGAAGTGCAGCCTTATCCTATTGCAGTGCCAATGCCAAAGGATACCTCACTGGTGCGCGGAGAAGCCATTTATTTTAAAAATGCATCTTCCGGGGCGCAAAGGTATTTATGGTATTTTGGTGATGCCGCACAAAGCGCGGAAATTGCCCCCGGGCATTATTATTCCGATACCGGAATTTATTTGGTTTCCATGCTTGCTTATAATGCCCAAGGCTGTAGTGATTCTCAAAGTATCAAAGTAAATATCATGCCGGCGAATATTTATATTCCGGATGCATTTACACCGGATGAAAATAAATTAAATGATTGTTTTGCACCTATCGGTGAATCCATCCAAAGCTATACTTTGGAAGTATATAACAGGCAAGGAGTTCCTGTGTACAAAAGCCATCAGTGCTGGAATGGAAATATCCAGGGCTTTCCTGCTGCCATCGGGGTTTATTATTATCGTTTGTTTGTGCAATCAATAGATGGCAAACAACATTATTTTAAGGGGCGGTTCGAGCTCTTACGATAATTTTTTATCCTATACACGGCATGTATATTTTTAAGATATTTGCAGGTGCATTCATCGCACGGGTTTAATTTTATGATGGGATTTCTTACTGCCGAAAAAGTGATGCTGTTTACAGCCCCGCTCACTGTATTTCTAATTATTTTAGAAAGTTTTCTGAGTGCTCGCTACGAGTGGAAATTTTATAAATGGAAGGATAGCTTAAGCAATGTATTTTTAGCGGCCTGCTTTTTTTTGATAGATTTAATCAGCAAAGGGGCGGGATTTATTTTTATCAGTTTCTTTTACTTTCACGGTTTCCAATTGGCACCGGATCCAAAATCTTCGGCGGTTTTATATTGGATTTTATTAATTTTACTACAGGATGTAGCCTATTGGTTGCAACATTTCCTAGACCATAAAGTCAGGTTTTTATGGGCAGGGCATATCCATCATCATTCCTCTGCGGAATTTAACTTTACGGTTGGCATACGCTCGGCGGTATTTGAACCGATTGAAAAGTTTGTCTTTTTTGCACCCATTGCGTTAATAGGGTTTAGGCCTATAGATATTATTTTTGCTTATATCTTAAGCCAAGCATGGGGAATTTTTGTGCATACCCGCATGATTAAAAAACTAGGACCGCTGGAATATTTTATGACTACACCATCGCATCATCGGGTGCATCATGGCAGGAATGTAAAGTACCTGGATAGAAACTACGGCATGCTCTTTATTTGGTGGGATAAATTATTCGGCACCTTTGAACCCGAAGATCAACAGGAGCCGGTGGATTTCGGTATTGTTAAAAATGTTCAATACAAAAACTATCCGGATATTATTTTTAATGAATATCGGCAAATTATAAAAGACAGTACGCAAAAGCTAAGCTTAAAACAAAGATTAAAGTACATCTTCGGTCCGCCCGGATATAGTCATGACGGACGCTCTAAAACAGCCAAGGAATTACAAGAGGAGCAATCGCCTAACTAGGCTTGTTCAGGATTGGTACCGTCCAATGCTTCCAACTCTTTTGTTTGTGCACGCATACGACTTAATGTTTCCTGCGTAATGCCCAAGTAGGAGGCAATAATGCCCAGAGGTATGCGGTCCAATAACGCCGGCCTTTTCTGCAATAAATCCTGATATCTTTCCAATGCCGAGGAAAACATGAGTTGATCGGTACGATGCAATAGGGTAGTCATCCCTCGAATAGAAATGAGTCTGCCTAGACGTTCAATATCATGGTAGCGATCATATAGGTTGTTGAGGTCCTTAATCCAAATAGCACCCACAACGGAGTTTTCGAGCAATTGTACCGTTCTATTGCTCGGCGTTTGAGAAAAGAAGCTTTCCCATGACCCTAAGAAATATCCTTCGGTCATGATCATTTCCGTTACTTCCTTATTATTTCGCGTATAAAAAATTCTGCCGACGCCTTTTTCAATAAACCATAGATTTTGACAAATTTCGCCGGGTGCACATAAAATATGCCCTTTTTTATAGGTTTGGCGAATAATTACATCATTAATAGCTTGCTTTGATTCCGGAGAAAAATTTATTAGGTGTGAGAGATGTTCGAAGAATGATTCCATAAGTGTTAATTACTTGTTTTACAAATATTTGAATTTCAGGAACCGTTAATATCATTGCAAAGATACTCCTTGATTTGAAACAAAGCATTGATGTAGGTCAAGAAATTTTTATTATAAAAAAAGGAGGCTACCGAGATGGGTAGCCTCCTTGTCCATTGTAAGACTTCAAAAATAGAACTTAGTATTTCAATATTTTCTTAGCCATTACGCCGGTATTGTCGGAAAGTGAAATCGAATAAACGCCCTTTGAAAGTTGTGATAAATTCAAAGAATACATATTGGTACCTTCCTTGATGTAAACATTTTCCTGCGAAATGAGCTTGCCTTGCATATCAATGCAAGTAAGTACTGCAGGTCTGCTGGTATTGGCTGTTATATTGATATAAGCATTCCCTTCAGAAGAATTGTACCATACTTTCAAGTTCTCGGTAGAACCTTCAGCAGTAAATACAACTTTTCTTATCGGAGAATAAGTAAATTTACCATTATAATCCACTTGTTTTAATCTGTAATAAACTTCCGGAGCATTTAATAATCCTGCATTATAATCCATGAAAGTGTAAGTAAGAATGCTGTTGCTGTTGCCTGCGCCTTGTTCTGTACCTACTTTAATCCATTCATTAGCATCCAGAGATCTTTCAATTTCGAAATGATCATTATTTTGCTCAGAAGCCGTTTGCCAGAATAATTTCGCATCCAATTTCATTGCAGTTACGGTAAAGTCCATCAAGGTTACCGGAAGCGGTGAGGAGATACCTGCCAAAGTCCAACGACTAAAGCTATCTACCCCTAATTTTTCTAAATCATTGGTCCCGGGATTTCTAGTGGTATATCCTGCATATTTCCAGGTTACGCCTTTATCCTCGGAGGACCATAAAGCTAAATCAGGTCTTCCCAATCCATTGAGTTCTGTGCCATAATAGTGAAACTTAACTTTGGCTGCCAATTTTTTATCATTAGCCGGTGTAATATCGAAGAATCTTGCAATACTGGAAGCACCGTGGCCTCCATGCATGACTGCTCCGCTACCCGTAACACGGCAAATATGTGTTAAGCCCGGAACCTTAGCGCCTGTAGTAATATCGAAACCTAAACTACCAAAGTTATAAGAGGTGTTTTTAGCAAGATATTTCCACATGTCTATATTTCCTACTACATTGTTATTGGAATCTTCGATTAAGGTAGCTACCGAATCCATATGGATGGTATCTGTTCCTGATTCAAGTGTTCCATTGGATACGATCAATTGATTTCTGATACGTGATTTGCGGGACATGGTTTTGGTTCCGCCATTGGTTATCATTAAATTATAATAACTAAGCCCTGCTACACGTTGTGGTCCTATACCGTATGCCATAAAGGTATCACTACCCAAATAAATCATATCGGCTGCTGCATCCCAGTTGCTATCAACACGCAATATACCGTCATTGTATATATATGGCTTTTTACTTCCATTGTCTTTATTGTTAAATCCGCCGTTTACAAATACCGTAGTATTATTTTTGATGTAAAAGGTATCTCCAACATTAGTGACTAATTGCGCATCAGCAGAATGGGATAGCAGTAGTACAAGTACGCCTAAGGCAGTACCGAGTACCATTTTTTGTATCCTATTAATGCTTTGTTTCATAATTCGATTAATTAACGTTCGTTTAAAATTTGTGATGTTTAAAGGTTTTTGTTAATCGAATTAGAATGTGTACCAGTTGCTACCGTCTGTAAATACCCTTACTGAAGAATAACCAGAGGTATAATTCTTACTGGAAGTTGAACCATCTAACTTAGTTCCTCCGGAAGGTACGTTAAGGTAAATATTAGGGCTACTAACAATTGCTTTAATAATATATTCACGACCAGCCATTGAAGAACTTGGCGTAGGTAAAGTGATATCAATACGTGAAGTTGAATTTACAGTGATAATGTGATAAATATCAGTACTTGCAATTGTGATATCGGATGTAATTTGGGAAACCTTTGTTTGGAAAGTACCTTCAGCATCAAAAGTAGAACCAGGAGAACTTGTGTTAATACCTACATTACCTGAGTTTGCATTGTAAATATTAGAACCTGAGGTAGTCCATTGGCTGGAAGAAGAAGTAATAGAAGATTGAGCCACTTTCTTAAGTACACCACTGCTAATTACCATTACGGAGTCCGTAGAAGCACCGGATTGGATACCTGTTAAGGTTAAAGTATTGGTAGAACTGGTTTGGATAGTAGTAGCTGCACTTAATGCACCACCGATGGTGAAC
>CAIKRV010000068.1 GCA_903829945.1 uncultured bacterium
AATACAGCAGTTCTTTGGTATCTCAAGTCCCTCCGGCAACTCAAAAAATTATACGAAGCCCATGCGCAAGGTAAGGATTACCTTATTGAGGGTGTGCATTATGATGCCATCCTTAAGCCGCTTCCCGATCTCCCGGACATTAGTGAAGAGGAATATGAAAAGAAGAGAGCGGAACGGGAAGCTCGTACCAAATATTCGTTCAGCCTGGAGGAACATGTCCTTCGCGCTACCAATGATTTACGCTCCTGCTATTCCAGTGATATTACCAGAGAAGAAGCAGAACGACTCATTGGCATGCCTTTATTATACGGTCGCATATTTAAACCCAGAAAGCGCAGGCGCAGAAGAATTTCTACGCTCAAAGCAACAACATATACGGTGGGGCCATGTAGTTCCTATACCCCTCCTGATATTCCTAAGGAACAAAACCCTGAATTTTCTCTACCGAGATTTAATGGGTCAAATCATAATAATAATTTTCCGCCCCTTGCTGCAAAACAATTAGAAGCAATGGGCACGGCGATTAATATTTCCAGAGAGCGTCCCGGCATGCTTATTTTCACCAATTATATAGATCTGCATAAAGCGAGATTAGCCCTACTCGCAAAGGACGAAGAATGCCCCTAAGTTTTTTTGACAAAAATTAAGGGCATTTAAGTGTTATAGCAGGGGCAAAATGTTTATTAGAATTAAATTCTAAACAACATCGCGAATATAATTCGTGTTTCTCGTTTTACCAGATCGGGTGCCCAATTGCTTCCACTGATTGGAGTGTAAGTATAACCTGTGGGAGAAGTAACCCCGCCCATACCGGCAAAATAAGGTACATTGGATTCGCGGTGGACTAATTCCAATCTAAAGGTGATACTTTGGTTGGGCATCCAATCAAAATTGGTGGAAGCATCCCAGCCCATGAATTTATCTCCCGGGTTTTCAGTGAATGGATGGGTGCCCATGGTTTGTGTAGGATTATTCGGATTCGGTAATGGGCTCGCATCGCCGGGAGGAGCCAATACTAAATATCTGCCGGGATTATTCATCCATCCTCCGCCAATGGTCCAGGCATAATGATTTTTATTAAACCAAATCCGATGATAAAACATTAAGCTCATAAAATTTTGAGCGGCATATCCGTATTTTCCGGTATTATCCAAGTGGTATCCTGCTATGGTGTCGGTTTTAAATGGCCTGACACCACTGCCACTTTCTGCGCCAATATCGAAAGTGAGTGAAAAGGCCGCCTGACTGATGCCTTTGGATTCTTTGTTATGATAATATCGCAATAATGCACTATTATCACTGTGGTAGCGGGTACGTGCCGGCAATCCTGCAGCATCGGTACCGATATAATCATTGCTTAGGATTTTGAAATTTTCCGTAGGCGCCCAGGTAATGTTGCCTCCGCCACCGGGCAAGTTATTAAATTTGCCATAGCTTTGCCATCCGTTCACGAGCCATATTTCATATTTTAAATAATCGTTCGGAAAAATTTGAATGCGCATCCCGTTAAAAAACCATGGTGTATTATCAGAGGTAAACGAGGCTTGATATTCCCAATTTTCTGCTTGATAATAACTATTTAATCCTACATAGGACATGAACATACCGAAATCAACATTAATGCCTTTCATAACATCAAAATGATATCCGCCATAGGCCTCACTCAAGTAGCGATAAACATTCGCCATATCATATTGTCCTCGGAATACACTCAGGTCATTTCTCGGAACTATGGTGGAACGGGTGCCAAACTGAGTCATAATTCTTCCTCTTGCCCCTAAATAATTAAAATCTCCTCCGAAGGCCGCCGTCGATAATTCTAATTCATTATTCCTTGCCAAAGCTGTAGAACCTACCACCGTATTATCATTGGGGTGATTGAAGGAATAGGTATAGTTTACATCTACAAAAACACAAGGATTAAAATAAGGATTTTTAAAAACCGAGGAATCCCTACGGTCATTACCATTTAGCCAGGAAAAATCGCCGAGTCCTTGTGCTTGGATAAATGAAAATGAAATTAAACTTAAAAGGAGAAATGGAACTATCTTTTTCATTGGAGTGTTTTTTGATTTTTGAGGAATTTTCAAGTAGTAAAATTTGCGCTCCTTAAAACGCAACAAACGTAAAGGGATAAATCAAAATCACCAAATTTAAAGTGTTTTATTTTCCGATGAAGTGCAGGAAAAGCATTACTCTTTTAATTTATATTTTTCGAAAACAATAGTATTATCAAAAAGCTTCCGATAGGTAATATGTTTTTTCGATACCTGCGCGCCGATGGTTTGCATCATACTTTGCATTTTAGGATTGAAACTGCCAATCCAGGCAATTTCAGTACTGGCATAGCGTGGAAATTTTTGCATTTGCTCATAAGCAGCGGTGAGCAATGAAGCATCGAGTCCACTTTTGCGATAGGCAGGTCGAATGCCAAAAACAAGCGCCTTTAAACGATTGACCGGATGCAAATATTTATGGATAATAAATTTTAATTTACCGATAAGATTTAATTTTCCATGCACAAAACGGAAGAGTTGGTTAACATCCGGAATAAGAATAAAAAATCCGGCAGGCGCTCCGTTGACGTAAGCATACAGTATAAATTCAGGAACCAAAATAGGTTTTAAGTCTCTGAAAATACTTTGCACCTCTTGTTCATTTAGGGCTTTAAAATTTTCGAAATTTTGCCAAGCATCATTATAAATGTTAACGAAATCTTTTATAAATTGATCAATGGACTTTGGTTGAAATGTTTTTATGCTTACTCCTTGGGACGCGTTCAATCGCCGACTGATTTTTGAAAATCTGCTGATATCAAAATTGGCCGGGCGAATGGCATACGTAAGTTGTTCAAAATAGGAAAGGAAACCATAGGCTTCAAAAAAATCCCGATAATAGGAAGGGTGGTAGTTTTCAAGATAGGTTGGCGCAGTATTGTTGGATACTAATAGTCCCCAAAATTTATCGCGTTCTCCAAAGTTTACGGGGCCTTCCATAGCTTTCATGCCTTTTTCACTGAGCCAATGCTTACAGGTATCAAAAAGTAAAAAAGCAGTTTCTTTATGATTAATACATTCAAAAAATCCCATGCCACCGCAAGGATAGGGTATTTCCGAAAGGTGCTTTTTATGATAAAAGGCGGCAACCCGGCCTATGCATTGCCCTTGCTCATCCTCTACAATCCATCGAATGGCCTCGCCTTCCAAAAAGGCAGGATTTTTATGGGGGTTAAAAACTGCCTCAATGTCGGATTCCAATGGTGCAATCCAATCCTTATCCCGGGCATAAATACGGTAAGGAAGCTGTAAAAACTTCAATATTTCATTAGGATGGACGACTTCTTTTACAATCATTTTCGAAAAGGCAAAATTAAAACTAAGCTCAAAATACGGACTTACTTGGCAACAAAACTTATTTTTGCACGAAGATATAGCTAAAGCAGTGAACTCACTTAAAGGAAAAATAGCAATAGTTACGGGCGCCTCTTCAGGAATAGGCAAGGCTTGCGCCCTCAAGCTTGCTGAGGAAGGAGCTCAATTGGTCCTTGCCGCACGTAATACTACCGCCTTGGAGGTCGTGGCCTTGGATTGTAAAGCATTTGGGGTGGAGGTTATCATTATTCGAACTGATGTTAGAACAGAATCGGACTGTAAAACGTTAATAGAAGAAAGTATTGCTCGTTTTGGGGGTATAGATATTTTAATTAATAATGCAGGCATGAGTATGCGTGCTACTTTTGAGGATGTTGATTTGAAGGTTTTAAAAACCTTGATGGATGTAAACTTTTGGGGAGCTGTATATTGTACCAAATATGCCTTGCCTTATTTATTGAAAAGTAAGGGCACGGTGGTAGGCATATCATCAATTGCCGGTTTTAAAGGCCTGCCGGCACGAACCGGATATTCTGCCTCAAAATTTGCTTTGAACGGTTTTTTGGAAACCCTAAGAATCGAAAATATGAAAAAAGGCTTGCATGTTTTAATATGTGCGCCGGGTTTTACAGCCTCAAATATTCGGAATACAGCCTTAAGTAAAGATGGTAAGCCTCAATCGGAATCACCACTTCAGGAAAGCAAATTGATGAGTGCGGAAGCTGTAGCTGCAAAAGTAATTGAGGGTATTAAGAAGCGTAAAAAAATTATAGTTCTTACTTTTATTGGGAAATTGACGGTTTTACTGAATAAGTTTATTCCAAGTTTTATGGATGGAATGGTATATAATCATATGGCCAAGGAAGCGGATAGTCCTTTGAAATAAAAAAAGCCGAGCTTACGGGCCCGGCATTTATAACCATATGCAGAATCAAATTTTATTCTTGAACAGGAACAGCAACTAAGGTTTTGGCTAATTTTCTTTGACGAATAGTTCTCACTGTGAATCCGATAATCATTAGAGTAATCATAGCTTTATTTTTTTCCTTGTGTTTATGATGATTCAAAGATGCAACACAATCGAAGGCAAAAAAAGCCAGGATTAATTAACGGCGGATTCCAATTAATAAACGGGAAGCCTTACCAAATCAGATGGAATAAATACTTGAAAAGGAGTATTTAAATGAATGTATTAGCGGGGGAGGTCATGACCAAGCTTATCTCGCTTAGTATTTAAGTACTTTTCATTATAAGGATTGGATGCAATTTGAAGGGGTATTTTATCTTCAATAACTAGTCCATATCCTTGAATAGCACTACGTTTACTAGGATTATTGCTAATGAGTTTCATCCTGGAAATACCTAAATCACGAAGTATTTGGGCACCAACACCATAGTCACGCTGGTCGCTTTTAAAGCCTAAAGATAAATTGGCTTCTACGGTATCAAGTCCTTGTTCTTGAAGTTTATAGGCTTTTAATTTATTAAGTAAGCCAATACCACGACCTTCTTGCTGCATGTAAAGGATTACTCCTTTACCTTCATTTTCAATCATTTGCATAGCTGTATGCAATTGACCGCCACAATCGCAACGGCACGAACCAAAAATATCACCAGTGACGCATGAAGAGTGCACTCTAACCATAATTGGTTCGTTTTCAGACCATTCACCTTTTATTAAGGCCAAATGTATTTCTGAAGTAGTGGTTTGTTTATAGGCTCTAAGGACAAAATGACCAAATTCAGTAGGCATATCTACTTCAATCAGGCGTTCAATTAAACTTTCATTCTGTAAGCGATATTGAACCAAATCCTTGATGGTTATTAACTTAAGATTGAATTTTTTAGCAATTTCAATTAAATGAGGCAAGCGTGCCATGGTTCCGTCATCATTCATTATTTCTACGCAAACACCGGCAGGCTCTAGTCCTGCCATTCTTGCCAAGTCAATGGTTGCTTCGGTATGGCCGGTTCTGCGCAGTACACCGCCCTTTTTGGCTTTGAGCGGGAAAATATGGCCCGGTCTTCCAAAATCAGAAGGTTTGGAATTTGGATCAATTAGTGCCAATACTGTTTTAGAACGGTCTTGGGCTGAAATACCGGTGGTACATCCATGACCTAATAAATCAATACTGACGGTAAAAGGAGTTTCATGAGAAGTAGTATTATCCGTTACCATGAGGTCGAGGCCAAGTTCCTCACATCGATTTTCGATTAAGGGAGCACAAATTAAACCACGACCATGCTTACTCATAAAATTGATGATTTCAGGGGTGCAAAATCGAGCGGCAGCAATAAAATCTCCCTCGTTTTCACGATCTTCATCATCTACTACAATGATGATTTTGCCATTTTTGATGTCGTCAACAGCATCTTCTATGGTGTCGAATTTAAAAGTAACAGGAATATCTAAAGTAGAATTATTAGCAGTCATGCTTAAAAAATTTAAAGTGCAAAATTACTTGGTTTTAAGGTCTTATTATTGAAATCGTTCAGTAGGTTTCCAAATATTGGATTTTACTCCGCCAATGAAACGGAATAAACCTATTAAAAGTGCCAAATTCATCAAGTAAAAGTGAGTTATTAAACGTAAAATAAAAATATGAATATGTAATTTCTTGAGTATGGTATCGTATAGTGGTAATAATAAGCTGATTAGTTGCAAAATAGCCCACGAGGTATAAAAGTAACTATCCATTGATAAAAAAATACTGCTGATGAGCATCAATAAAATAAAAATCGGTCCGAACCATCGCAAAACTTTGTGGGATAAAAATGCAAATGCTTGTCCTTTGAAAGGTGGCCATAATAAACTGTAATAGCGGGAAAGGTTCTGAAAATTTCCAATGGAGATGCGAACTTTTCTGCGAAATTCCTCGCTTATTTTATTAGAAATGTCTTCAAAACAAATAGCATTAATTTCATTTATCGCATGCCCGCCAATTTTTAAAACATGCATGGTAATGAAAAAATCATCCATAAAAAAACGAGGAGGAACTTTAGCATAGTGGCTTTTTCGGATGGAATAACAACCACCAAAAGCTCCTATCATGCTTCCCCATAAAATTCCTTCTTGGTATTTAATGATGTTTTCTCTGTCCAAATAGGTTTTCTCTTGTTTTGATATACCATCATTTTTTACACGCTCATTAACAATATTACCACCTACTAGAGAAATGGCAGGATTTTTATAGTGTTTTACTAATTCGTAAATGGTATCTTTATCAAATAATACATTGGCATCTGTCAAGATAAATATTTCATTGGATGCTAAATCTGATAAGCTATTAATAATACCGGCTTTTCCGGTTCTACCTGAAAAGTGAATTAGTTTTAGTTGAGGAAACTGAAAAGTATATTTTTCGATAATTGCATTGGTATGATCAGTTGAAGCATCAGAGCCAATAAGAAATTCTATCTTTTCTAGAGGATAATTGCTTTCAAAGGTGCTTAGAATTTTTTCTTCTATCACTTTTTCTTCATTATATGCCGCTAGGAGAATACTTACCTTAGGTAGCTCGCTTTCTTTTGGAAAATATATAATATTGTTTTGCTTTTTATTTTTGGAAAGCAAACTAAGTATCCATGGAAATAGGACATAGGTATGCAGGATGCATAGCACACTTACCCAGAATAATATTTCCCAAAAGACATTCAATTTTTTGCTTCTAATATTTTAGTGTAAAACTTCGTCAATTGCGCTGTTATTTTATCATTGTCATAATCTTGCTCTGCTAATAATCTTGCATTTTTACCAATAGTATGGACTAAGCTTTCGTCATCCAAGCAATTAATAATTTTTTGAGCAAATTGTTCAGCTGTATCTGCAATTAAAATATTTTTATCCTGCGTACAAGCAATACCTTCTGCTCCAATACTTGTGGAGATGATACATTTTCCTAATGCTAATCCTTCTACAATTTTAATTCGCATACCGCTTCCGGAAAGTAAGGGCACCACCATTATTTCCTTGCTATTTATAAAATCTGCGGCACTTGGAATTTCTCCTTCAACCACTACACCGGGAATTTTTATTGTTTTTATCCAGTCCGGTAAATTCCTTCCTGCGATATAAAATTTTGCCTCTGATTTTACCGACAATACCTTAGGCCAAATTTCTTCCAAAAACCATTGTATTGCTTGCTGATTGGGCATCCAATCCAATGCGCCTAAATGGAACAAGCTGCCTCGTTCCGGTTTTTGCTTACTGATTTTATATTCAGAAACGGCAAGCCCCGTAGGAGAAACATGTATCGGAATTTTGCAACCGTTGTTTTTAAAATATTGGGCATCCTCTTCTGTTATTGCAATAATAGTATCAAATCGGTTAATAATATCGAGCTCATATTTTTTCAAACGTTTAGTTAATATGTTTAAGTATTGTTTTTTGATAGGAGCACGTTCGGCAGCAGCTAATCTATCCCAAATTATATGTTCTACATTATGCGCTCTAAGTCCGATGATAGCATTGGAATATGAGCGTATTGTTTTTAAATATACACTAATATGTAGTCCTTCCAATTGAATAATATCAAATTTATTTTCTTTGAGAATTTGAATTAATTTGTCTTCAAATTCTTTACTATAAAATCTACTGACATTATAAGATGCTCTGGAAAATAGCAAGTTTGTTAGTGCTGCCAATGGTTTAATATTAGTATTGATTGGAATTGCTTCCAATTGTGCATCTACCAATAAGCCTTTGGGTACATTGTCTAAAGCAATATAATGTTTATTGGTATTTAATGAAAGCAGTTTTACGTGGTGGCCTTCTCGTATAAATCCGTACACCATATTTAAAACCGCAATGGCCCCTCCATCTTTTGGCGGGTATGGTATTCGATTGCTTAGTACTAAAATTCGCAGCATGAATTAATTTATTGCTTCTCTTAGAGCGTTGCTATTTTCTTTTTAGGCATTAATGATTTAAAGAATCGAGTAATGCCATCGGTATTAAAACTTATTTTATCTACATTGGCACGCCAAGTTAATATGACACCGATAGGCAATAATACCATGGTTGGTAACCACATTCCTATTACTGGCGCAATGACGCCTTGCTTGCACGATTTTTCTCCTATTATCGAAATAACGTAAAATAATAAAAACATTCCTATGGCCACTACTACCGGAAGCCCAAATCCGCCTTTACGAATGATAGCTCCCAATGGTGCACCTATTAAAAACAAGGTTAGGCAGGCTAAGGATAATGCAAATTTTCTATGCCATTCTATATCGTAATGGATAATATACTTTTCAAATTCCGTAACCCGAGTTCCCTCACCATCTACGATTGATTTTACATTTCTTGCATTCATTAAGGCATTTATAATAATCCCTTTTCTGGTTACATTTTCTGCAGTATTAATAATTTTTCCTTTCAATCCTTTGGTTTTGATATTTGTTTTCATTGCATAGGCACTATCGCGTGCATACTGGAAATAAGGTATCATCCCTGCACGAATATTTGATCTGAAACCATCAGTTACTTTCATCAAAGAGTCTTTATAATACATCAACTGACGAATGTTTAACATTTCATAATTATCTTTATATACTTCTGTATTGGTACGCGACAAACTAAATGCACTTAAATCAAATTTCATATCATATGATTTGAAATGAGTTCTATTAAATGGAAAATTGCTCTTCATTCTTCCACTTGGCAGGACTTCCTCAAATCTATCTCCATCATTCAAATGCACATTTAGCCAATGTTTATCAGAGGAAGTATGCATATTACCACTGGAAGCGGTCATGACTATATCATTTCCATTTTCTCGCGTATGATCATATATCTTTATATCGTATAGTTTGTTGCTTTCTTTATCCTTTCTTTTAACATAAATACTATAATTAGGAATCCCGTTAAAAAACACGCCTGCTTTAATGTTCAGTGCAGGACGTTGGGCACTTACATCATGTAATAACGTTTTTGCCTTTAAATTTGTACGTGGAATAATATTATTAGAGATATAAAAATCCATACCACTAATAAAAGCTACTACCGTCATTAATGGCACCATTACGCGTAATAAGGAAATGCCCGAACATTTCAAGGCCATAAGCTCATTGGTTTCTGCCAACTTTCCAAAGGCCATGATGGAGGATAAAAGTACTGCTAAAGGTAAGGCTAAAGGTATAAAAGTAGTAGACATATAAAAGACCAGTTGTAGAATGGTCCCGGTATCTAATCCTTTGCCAACCATATCATCGATATACTTCCATAAAAATTGAACCAATAATACAAATACCACAACAAAAAAAGTGGCTATAAATGGGCCAATAAATGTAACAGTGGTAAGGGTAAATATTTTCTTCATTTTTTCTCCTGACAGAGTTCTATTAAAACTCTATTGGTGGATTTTGGATGTAAAAAAGCAATGATTTTATTGTCTGCTCCGTTTTTCGGTACTTCATTAATGAGTTGAAAGCCAATATTTTTGAGTCTTTCCAGCTCCGAAAAAATATCATCTACCTCAAAGGCAATATGATGCATTCCTTCACCATTTTTTTCTATAAATTTAGCTATCGAACTTTCAGGATGTGTGGCCTCTAAAAATTCGATTTTGCTTTCTCCAATTTTAAAAAATGAGGTTTTAACTCCTTCACTTTCTACTAGTTCTACTTTTAGTAGATGAGCATTTGCCAATTCCTGAAACATGCTGTTAGCGGCTTCCAGGTTTTTCACGGCAATTCCAATATGTTCAATTTTACAAAACATAGGGCAAAGATATGCAAAGCCTCTTTAAGGAAGTAATGCTTATTATTAAGTGCATTGAATCAATTTATTGTATCCCTGCGGACAATAAAAAAGGGACTACTATTTGTAGTCCCTTTCATAAATTACACGCATATTACCGAAGCATTGTAATCAATATAATCTGCTGAAATTCCTTCATTAATCGCAGCAGATATTTTTTATCTCAACAGAGTAATAGAACCTGAATACTTGTATTTTTTACCTTCAAGTGAAACGGCTTCTACTCGGTAAATATATACCCCTTCTTGAGAATCTTTTCCTAAATAAGTTCCATC
>CAIKRV010000069.1 GCA_903829945.1 uncultured bacterium
GGATACCGCTATTGTTTTAATTCATCTTAGGGTTTATTTTAATTAAATCTACCCCTATTTATCAAGTTTTAGTGAACAAATATTAATTATTCTCCAAGGATTTATTCGTCTTTTAATGTCATTTTTTTCTTAAAGTACGCAATAAAAAAAGTCTTTGTTCTTGATTTTTTTTGTTGTGGGTGGTGTAAAATATTGAATTTTTAATGTGCTGATAAACAGTATTATAACATTTCAAAAGTGATAAAAATCATACCTTTTTCTGATTAAGGTCAGACAAAAATAGGCACTAAGTTCTCAATTTTGCTCGTGAATTACTAAAAGAATGAAAACAGCGAATAAATCAATCAAAGTGCTTTGTTACCATTGTGGTGATGAATGCAAGGATGATCATCTGCTGTTTAATAACAAAGATTTTTGTTGTCAAGGTTGCAGGGCAGTGTATGAATTATTGAATGATAATGCCTTATGCGATTATTATGATTTTAACAATCAACCCGGACTTAAACCTAAGGGGTATTCTCCTGAAAAATGGCATTGGTTGGCGGATGAAGAAATTGAAAGAAGTTTGTGTTCTTTTACTGCCCCAAATTTAAATATTGTTAAGCTACATATTCCGGGGGTACACTGTGCTTCCTGTGTTTACCTCTTGGAAAGATTGCCATCCATGCTGAAGGGTATTATTAGTTCTGAGATTGATTTTTTAAAAAAGGAATTAATTGTCCGTTATCATCCCAACCAAGTTAACCTTGAAAAAATTGCAGATTTATTAAGTCGCGTGGGATATGCACCTTCTATATCCATGCAGGATGGAGAGAAGAAGCAGGAAAATAAAGTTAATCGTTCTTTAATTTATAAAATTGGGGTAGCCGGTTTTTGTTTTGGAAATATAATGATGCTCAGCTTAGCTGAATATTTTGATTGGAAACAATTGCTTACCCCTGAGTTTAATCTTGTATTTAGAACCTTAAATGCCATATTAGCCTTACCGGTAATTTTTTATTCAGCAACGGAATACTTTGTACCGGCATGGAAAGCTTTGAAAAGAAAGCATATTTCCATGGAAGTTCCAATTGCGGTAGGTTTGGCAGGAATTATTATTCAAAGCTATTATGAAATTTTATCCAATCACGGCAACGGATATTTAGATTCATTCAGCGGATTAGTATTTATGCTTTTAGTTGGAAAATTTGTCCAAAGGAAAACTTTTGCGGCCCTAAATTTTGAAAGAGATTATAAATCATATTTTCCAATGGCCGCTACAAAAATAACCAATGGAAAAGAGACCAGTACTAAAGTCAGCGCGCTTAAAAAATATGATCGAATTTTAATTCGCACCGGAGAATTAATTCCTGCGGATGCCATATTGGAACAAGATATGGAAATTGATTATTCCTTTGTCACCGGAGAAAGTGATCCGGTATTTATTTTAAAGGGCTCTTTGGTATATGCAGGTGGAAGAAATGCAGGTGCAGCAGCCATTATGGTAGTTCATGCGGAAGTTCAGCAAAGTTATTTAACCAAGTTATGGAATGCAGAATCCTTTAAGAAGGATAAAAAAATGGAATGGGGAAAATGGTCCTCTAATATGGCAGTGATATTTTCCATTGCAGTTTTAATAATTGCCGGTGCCACGATGTTGTATTGGACTTTTGTTAATCCATCCTTAATTATAAAAACAGTTACTTCCGTTTTAGTTATTGCCTGTCCTTGTGTTTTAGCACTGACCATTCCTTTTACTTTTGGAGCGGCCCTTGGTGCATTGAGCCGAAAAGGCTTGTATTTGAAAGATGCGGAAAGTTTAGAGTCTTTAGCTTCTGCCAATACGATCGTATTTGATAAAACAGGAACACTCACTAAATCCGATGCAGCGCAAGTATCTTATTATGGTCAAAATTTATCTCCGTTTGAAATTAGTTTAATAGCCAGTGCTTGTCAAAATTCCTTGCATCCCGTAAGTAGAATTCTAAAAGAACAATTTAAAGAAACAAGTATTTTAGAAATAGACCATATCGAAGAAATAGCTGGAAAGGGCATAGCCGTGGTGATAGGGAAACATATTATTAAAATTGGGAAGGAAGAATATATTAAAGGCTTCCGAAGCGATATCATGAATGAAAATACCTGGTTGAGTATTGATGCAAACATCAAAGGTTATTTTGAAATTACGCATACCATACGCAAGGGAATGAATCATGTTTTAACTGCTTTGAAATCTAAATACGATTTATATGTATTGAGTGGAGATTCAGCTAAGGAAGCATCCTTATTCCCCGGCTTTAATCCAATGCATTTATTTTTCAATAAAAATCCACATGAAAAGAGAGAAATGATTCATGCCATGAAAAAAGAAGGCAAGAAAGTAATAATGATCGGAGACGGTTTAAATGATGCCGGTGCTTTAAAAGAAAGTAATTTTGGCATAACCGTTACTGATGATGTAAATGCTTTTTCTCCTTCTTCCGATGCTATTTTGGATGCTAATTATTTGCACTTGCTTCCCAATTTTGCGGGCATGGCCAATGCAGTAAGACGCATTATTTACGGCTCATTTATTTTCTCTACTATTTATAACATATTTGGAATAAGTTTCGCAGTTCGCGGACTTTTAGAACCATGGGTAGCGGCAGTATTAATGCCCATAAGCTCAATTACCGTTGTTTTGTATTCACAGTTAGCCGTGTATTTAGCTGCTAAAAAATATAAATTGAAATAAAATGCTAATACTTTTTATGTTAATAGCGATAAGCTTAATAGTTGCATTAGTATTCTTAGTGCTATTTATTATTAACGTACGCTCAGGTCAGTATGATGATATGTACACACCCTCTGTACGAATACTTTTTGATTCACATTTAAATAATTCTGATGATAATGGAAATGAAAAACACTCTAATGAGATCAAGTGATTCCGGAACGGGTTCCGGAGCAGGTCTGTCAAACCTGGGAGGAAGTCCTCCCCTTGAAAAATTCTTTTATGACAACAAAATCGTTCGCGATTTCGGTATTGCATCTGTATCATGGGGTATTATCTCGCTTTTGGTCGGGGTGCTTATTGCCGTGCAACTATTTATGCCGGAAGCAAACTTAGGACTACCATTTACAACTTTTGGTAGGCTAAGGGCCTTACACACTAATGGCGCCATCTTTGCCTTTGTTGGAAATTTAATGTTTATGGGTGTTTATTATTCCTTACAGCGCTTGTGCAAAACAAGAATGTATAGTGATAAGCTCAGTCGTATTCACTTTTGGGGTTGGCAATTAATTATTGCGTCTGCAGTATTGACTTTGCCTTTTGGTTTTACCACTTCTAAAGAGTATGCAGAACTTGAATGGCCAATTGACATTATGATTGCCTTGATTTGGGTTGTTTTTGCCATCAACTTCTTCGGAACTTTGTTGACAAGAAGAACCAAACATTTGTATGTCGCCATTTGGTTTTATGTGGCTACCATTGTTACCGTGGCAGTATTACATATTGTCAATTCTATGGAAATTCCGGTGAGTTTCTTAAAAAGTTATTCCATGTATGCAGGCGTGCAAGATGCCTTGGTACAATGGTGGTATGGACATAATGCAGTTGCTTTTTTCCTTACTACTCCTTTTTTGGGACTGATGTATTATTTCCTTCCTAAAGCGGCCAATAGACCGGTTTTCTCTTACAGATTATCAATTATTCACTTTTGGTCTTTGATCTTCCTTTATATTTGGGCAGGTCCTCACCATTTGCTTTATACAGCATTGCCAGATTGGGCACAAAGTTTAGGAACTACCTTCTCCATTATGCTTATTGCCCCATCCTGGGGTGGTATGATTAATGGTTTATTAACCTTGCGTGGTGCATGGGACCAAGTTCGTACCAATCCGGTTTTAAAATTCATGGTGGTTTCAATTACTTGTTATGGTATGGCTACCTTTGAAGGCCCGATGCATTCATTAAAATTTGTAAATGCATTATCACATTATACCGATTGGATTCCTGCACACGTACATATTGGTACTTTGGGTTGGAACGGATTTATGTCCTTCGCTATATTATACTGGTTAATCCCTCGTATTTATAATACCAAATTGCACTCTACCAAATTGGCAAATTTGCACTTTTGGATCGGTACTTTGGGTATGGTATTTTGGACAGTATCCATGTATATTTCCGGCATTATGCAGGGCTTGATGCTTCAAGATTTTACAGCTGATGGAATTTTGAAATACGGTAATTTTCTTGAAACTACTACACAAGTATTGCCAATGTATATGCTTCGTGCCTTAGGAGGATTATTGTATTTATCAGGTATGGTGATTATGGCATATAACTTATTTAAAACCGTTAAATCCGGTGTGTTAATTGCCAATGAAGCAGATGAAGCACCTGCAAGAACGAAAGATTATAGCGAAGAAAAACATCTTACCGGTTACCTACGTCACCGTATTATTGAACGTAAACCAATGTTATTATTGGTAGTGGCAGCACTAACTATTTTAATAGGCGGTATTGTAGAATTTATACCTGTTTTTACTATACAAAGTAATATTCCTACCATTGCTTCCGTGAAACCATATACACCATTGGAATTGGAAGGAAGAAATATTTATATGAGAGAAGGATGTTATAATTGTCACTCTCAAATGATACGTCCTTTCAGATCAGAAACAGAAAGATATGGTGAGTATTCCAAAGCCGGAGAATTTGTGTACGATCATCCATTCTTATGGGGTTCTAAACGTACCGGTCCGGATTTGCAACGTATAGGAGGTAAATATCCTAATGCTTGGCACTACAGGCATATGTTCAATCCAAGATTAACCTCTCCGGGTTCTATTATGCCAAACTACAAATGGCTAAGTACAAATGATCTAGACATCAGTGATACACGTGCATCCATTACCGCTATGCGCAGATTGGGTGTGCCATATCCTGCCGGCTATGAAGATAGGGCTTTGGAAGATTTGAAACAACAAGCAGTAGCGATCAGTGATAATCTTAAAAAGGATAATATTAAGGTTGCGGATACTAAAGAAATTGTAGCCTTGATTGCCTATTTGCAACGTATGGGAACAGATATTAAAGGAAATAAAACAGATAATAAATAATACTATGTATAAAGATTTTATAAAGCAGCAATCCTTGGCAGAATTATATGCTATCGTGTCCTTATGCATATTTGTTGTCTTCTTTTGCATCATGTTAGTAATAGCATTTATGCAAAGCAAAACAGCTACCGTTGAGGCCAGTTTAATTCCACTCGATACCAACGATGATTACAACACTAAAATTCAATCAAGCAATGTATAAGAAAATAGTTTTATCAATAGGTGGTTTAGTATTTATAAATGCGGTGAAGGCTGAGACCATCAGTTCTACACAGCTGATTGATGAATATAATCACAATACAAATTTTAATCATCCCGGGATAATATATGCAGTACTTATTTTTGCTTTGCTAGTATTAGCCTATGAATATTTCAGTATTAATGCCATTCGCAGGAAGTTGGATCAACAAAATTCCGATCCTTCAGCACCTGAGCGTGTAACATGGATGGCATTATTTTTCAGAAAAAGCAGTACCCGTGATGAGCATTTGAAAGATCATACTTATGATGGTATTCAGGAGTATGACAATAATCCTCCGGCCTGGTTCAACTGGTTATTTTATGGATCTATTGCATTTGCCATTATTTACTTAATGTATTTCCACGTATTAAAAATTGGAAAACTTTCAGCAGATGAGTATAAACAAGAGATGGCAGAAGCTCAAGTTTTAGTAGATAAGTCATTAGAACAAGGCATAAAATTAGCAGATGCGCCAATGTACACTGAGCCGGCAAAACTTGAAGCGGGTAAGGCTGTATTTATGGCCAATTGCTTGGCTTGTCATGGAGATAAAGGACAAGGTTTGGTTGGACCAAACTTGACGGATAATTTTTGGTTGCATGGCGGTAGCTATAAAAATGTTTTTGAAACCATTTTTAACGGGGTACCAAATAAGCCCATGCAAAGTTGGAAAAAGCTTCTAAAGCCGGAAGAAATTCGTGAGGTAGCCTCTTATGTAAAATCACTTAAGGGAAGTAATCCTGCGAATCCTAAGGCACCCGAAGGGGTAGAAGAGAAAGATAATTAAATATTATATGACAACAAACTCACATAATCCCGAAGAAAATGAAAACGTCCACTGGGGTCACGAATCCTACCGTGATTACCTGACCACAGTGGACGATGACGGGAAAAGAATATGGATATTTGCCAAAAAGCCAAAAGGTAAATGGCATTTTAACAGGAAATGGGTAGGATACATTCTACTCTTATTCTTTTTTTCAGCCCCATTTATAAAAATTCATGGGCATCAAATGCTCCAATTGGACTTTGTCCATCGGAAATTTGTGCTTTTCGGAAGTGTTTTCTGGCCACATGATTTTTATATTTTCCTGATTGGGTTTATTACTTTTATTGTCTTTATTTTTCTTTTCACTGCTATTTTTGGACGATTATGGTGCGGCTGGGCTTGCCCCCAAACCATTTTTATGGAATTGGTTTTTAGAAAGGTTGAATATTTAATTGAAGGGGATGCTAGTGCACAAAGAAAACTTTCTTCCTTGCCCTGGACTACAGAAAAGATTTTAAAACGAGGCAGTAAATATCTGGTGTTTTATATTATTTCCTTTTTTATTGCCAATATATTTCTATCCTATATTGTAGGTTCGGATGCGCTTTTAGCTATCGTAAAAGATAATATGGGCAACCATACCAAAGGCTTAATTGCCATTGCCGTATTTTCCGGTGTATTTTTCTTTGTTTATGCCTATATGCGCGAGCAAGTATGTACCATTGTTTGTCCTTACGGACGCCTGCAAAGTGTATTGATAGATGATCAATCACTCATTGTAGCGTATGACAATAAACGTGGTGAACCCAGGGCTAAATGGGGTAGAAACAGGGAAGCCGGGGCCGGTGATTGTATTAATTGTGCCCAATGTGTGGATGTTTGTCCTACAGGGATAGATATTAGAAATGGTTTGCAGCTGGAATGTATTAATTGTACGGCTTGTATTGATGCTTGCAATAGCATCATGACTAAAATTGAGAAGCCTCAAGGTTTGATACGCTATGCTTCAATGCAAGGTATAGTGAAAGGCGAACCTTTTAAAATGACTACCCGTAGAATACTTTATAGTGTTTTATTAACTATATTGCTATCGGTTTTGGTAATTATATTAAGTGTAAGATCTCATGTGCAAGCTACTATTTTGCGTTCACCGGGGATGTCTTATACAGAAACCAATGGTAAAGTAATGAATATTTATAGTATTAAAGTACTGAATAAAACCTTTACGCCAATAGCCATTACTTTGAAATTGGAAGATATCGATGGCAATATTGATTTGGTAGGTAAAAAAGATATTGTAGCACCATCCGAAGATTATGGAGAAGGCATTATAAGAATTTCAATTCCTAAAAAATTGGTTACGGGAATTGATATGAAAGTTAAAATTGGAGTATATAGTGGTGATGAAAGACTTCAAACCATTAATACGGCCTTTATGGGTCCGGACCCATCATTTTAAAAAAATAAAAATATGACTAATAAAAAAAGTTATTGGGGATATGCAATATTTATGGTATTTGTAATTTTTGCCACCTTAATGGTAAGTTTTGCAGTTATTGCCTCACGCAATAAAACAGAATTGGTAGTAAGTGATTACTACAAGGCAGAAATAGAATATCAAAAAAGAATTGATAAAATTAAAAATTTTAATGCTTTGAGTGAGCAGCCGAAAATGAAGTTTGATTCCATAAAAAATGTAATTAATATTTATTGGCCGGCAGAAATTAAAACCATCAATTCCGGTAAAATATATTTTTATAAACCGGATCAAAATAATTCTGATTTTGAATATAAATTCAATTCCGGTACTCCTATAAGTGAATTGAAGGATCAGCGAATTGTTCACGGCAAATGGAAATTGCAAATGGAGTTTAATGCCGGAGGAAAGGATTATTTTACGGAACAAGTTATAATGGTAAGATAAAATGGGTTTATTATGGTCTGCATTGGTGCTAGGATTAGCAGGAAGCATGCATTGTGCTGCCATGTGCGGCCCCATCATATTAGGATTTGGGAGGACAGATGCCAAAAGTAGTTTCTTGTATCACGGCGGCAGGATAGGCGCATATGTTTTATTGGGATTATTTTTCGGTATGGCCGGAAAAGCGCTACATTTGATAGTGTACCAACAAAGTATTTCTATTATTTCAGGCGTATTAATATTTGTAATGCTCATGGCCCGAATGTTTCCTTCTTATTTTAAAAACGCAAATTTTATTTATCATGTCTGGCAAAAAATCAGAACTTTGTTTTTGCCGTATATAAAAACAATGCCTAAATTCATTACTACGGTATTGATGGGTACCTTAAACGGGTTTTTACCTTGCGGCTTGGTATATATTGCTGCCAGCGCATCTATGAGTATGGGAAATATTAGCGGCAGTTTGGTGTATATGATTTTATTCGGTATTGGTACCTTGCCTATGCTTTTAGGTATTGGCTATTTAGCAAAAATCATAAGTATTAAAAATAGACTTTTTATCAATAAACTAATGCCTGGGATGGTATTATTACTTTCCCTATTGTTTGTGGTAAGAGGTTTAGCTTTAAATATTCCTTATTTAAGTCCTAAAATATCCAATGATGGAAAAAAGATAGAAAGTTGTTGCAAAAACAAAATAAATAAAAATTAAAGTACTCACATAATGAAACATTTTACAACTGCCGAGGAAGCAGTAAAGATTATTAAATCCGGAGATAACGTTTATATTCATAGTGTGGCTGCAGCTCCACAATTGCTCATCAAAGCTATGACTGAAAGAGCCGCTGAATTGCAAGCTGTCGAAATATTCCATTTGCATACAGAGGGTGCAGCGCCTTATGCCGCACCGGAGTTTAGTAAAAGTTTTCATGTTAATGCACTATTTATTGGTGCTAATGTTCGCGAAAATATACAAAGTGGGAGGGGGGATTATATTCCAAATTTTTTAAGTGAAGTACCTTCCTTTTTCAAAAAAGGAATTATTCCTATTGATGTGGCATTGATTCATGTTTCTCCGCCGGATGTACATGGCTTTTGTTCATTGGGAGTATCTGTAGAGGTTACGCATACTGCAGTGCAAATAGCAAAGCACGTCATTGCTCAAGTCAATCCAAATATGCCAAGAACCTATGGCGACAGCACCATTCATCTTTCCAAATTTGATGCTATCGTAGCTTGTCATGATCCTATTATTGAATCTGAAGTTCCGGAGATCGATAATGAATCTATGCAAATTGCAAAAAATGTAGCTTCATTAATAGAGGATGGTTCTTGTTTGCAATTAGGTATCGGTTCTATTCCCAATGCAGTTTTAAAAATGCTTGACGGGCATAAAAATTTAGGTATTCATTCCGAAATGTTTTCGGATGGAGTGGTGGATTTAGCAGAATCAGGTGTCATCAATGGGAAATATAAAGTAATAAGACCTGAAAAAATAGTGGCCGGTTTTGTTATGGGTACCCGGAAAGTTTATGATTTTATTCATGATAATCCTATGGTGGAAATGTTGGATATCAGTTATGTAAATGATACTTCCATTATTAGACGTAATCCTAAAACCATTGCCATAAATAGTGCCATTGAAGTAGATTTAACCGGGCAAGTATGTGCCGATTCTATCGGGAAGAAAATGTATTCCGGAGTAGGGGGGCAAATGGATTTTATCCGCGGTGCTTCTTTATCGGATGACGGGAAACCGATCATTGCATTAAGTTCGCAAACGGCCAAAGGGATCTCCAGGATTGTGCCCTTTTTGAAAGAAGGTGCCGGAGTGGTGACTACCAGAGCACACGTGCATTATGTGGTAACGGAATACGGAATTGCCAATTTGTATGGCAAAAATTTACATCAACGTGCCATAGCTTTAATTAATATTGCTCATCCGACACATCGAGAACAATTAGAAAAAGATTGTTTTTATAAAAGATAAAAAAATAAGGGCAAGAATCTCTTGCCCTTATTTTTTATTTCTGTGCTTGTTTAAATAGAGGTATAGCCTCCATCTACTAATAAATGAGTCCCTGTTACAAAGCTGGCTTCATCAGATAATAACCATAAGCTGGCAGACGCCACTTCTTCTGCTTTGCCCATCCTTTTCATAGGATGTAATGATGCAATGTAATTATACAATTCGTTGCCATCCTGAATGCCTGCATTGGTTAATAAGGGCGTTTCGATAAATCCCGGGCAAATGGCATTTACTCTAATGTTTTTAAGCGCATATTCAATGGCTGCATTTTTAGTTAAACCTAATAAGGCGTGTTTTGCACTTACGTACCCACTGCTGGAAGCAAAGCCTACATGGCCCAAAATACTGCTCATATTTACGATACTGCCCCCGCCGGTTTGCAACATGGCAGTAATTTCATATTTCATGCAATAAAATACGCTATTTAAATTGATGTCCATTATTTTTTGCCATCCTTCCAAAGAATAATCGGCTACTAAATTGGATTCACCGCCAACGCCGGCATTATTAATGGCATAGTCTAACTTTTTATAGGTACAGATGGCATGATCAATTGCTTTTTTGCAATCCTCTGCTTGAGCAACATCACAATGAATGTAGGAAGCTTTTCCTCCCTGAGCAATAATATTTTTTACGGCTTCTGTAGCGCCATGCTCATTAATATCGGCAATGACTACATTGGCGCCTTCCGTGGCCATTCTGGTAGCACATGCTAGGCCAATTCCGGAACCACCGCCGGTAATGAGTACTGTTTTATTCTCAAAGCGTTTCATAATATATTTATTTATACCCAAAGATACATTCAATTTATTAAATATAGCTATGATTTAAATCATGGTCATATTAAGTTTCATTCAGTAGAAAAGCCTGTTAAATTACATTAACAGGCTTTTAAGTATGAAAAAAAATTAAAGGTATTAATATTTAATTCCTATGCTATCGAGTTTGGAGGCTACTTCCGAATTTATGGTATAGGAATTGACATTGTTTTGTCTGTTTTGTCTGGCAATACAATTGGCAGAAAACTCATCAGAAAAAGCATTAGGTTTGCCAAAGCCCATGAATACGGACATTTTATCTTTTACATTATTAAACTTACGCCATTTTTGTAAAATTCCGTAGCTATTATCTGAAGCCTTTCCCCAACGCAACATAATGCGTTCAAATAAATTTGGTTCTTGTCCTACATGGTCCAGTCTTTGATCAAATAATAGGGCATCACCTGCTTTGGTATGCAAATCGATTAATTCGCCAATCCCGGATGCCCTGCGGGCATGGGAGCCTTTCCTTAATGAAAATCCATTGTTATTATCAATATGATCTTGTAAGTAAAACGCAATTTTATATACGCCAAAGGATTCATTACCGCTGCGATTTTCCCAAGGGTCTTGTACATATCCGGTAATGTCTTTATGCCATCCGTTAAGCATGTTTAAATGTGCATCACTGTGGTGCAAAAATCTTACATCATCACCGATACAGCCTTTTAAGACTTCTACAATATTCGGATGATTTAATAAGAAGCGTATCCCCGGGATTCTACTCATGGCATCACTTTGTGTTTTGCCACCCATATAGTAAATAAAATTATGACCATTATTAAAGTAATCTAAACATGATTCCCTCAATTTCTGAATGTCCTCAGGACTGATAAGGCCCGGAAACAAAGTATATCCATTGGTTTGAAGTTCTTCTCTGTTTTTGCTAAATTTATCCATATTCGATAGTATTAATATTATTTTTGAACCGGTGTTTTTGATTTTAAAGGTTCGAAATGAGCTGTAAAATGTCTTAGAAATTCGGGTTCGTAAGTAATGCTATAGCCCTTTATTTTGGAACGATCTTTTAATATTTTTTCAAAAACCTCAATTACATATTCTATATGGCTTTGAGTATATACCCTTCTTGGAATTGCTAATCTTACCAAATCCATAGGTGCAGGAATGAGTTTATGTTTTTCATCGTATTTGCCGAACATTACTGAGCCTACTTCAGCACAACGAATGCCTCCTTTGAGATATAATTCGCATACCAATGCTTGTCCCGGATACTCGTCCAATGGAATATGAGGATACAAGGCCCTGGAATTAATATATACGGCATGTCCGCCCACCGGCAACATAATGGGTACTCCCATTTTATGTAACTTTTCTCCTAGATACTCTGTGCTGCGAATACGGTATTTTAAATAATCGGGATCAAATACTTCCTCCAATCCTATAGCAATGGCTTCCATATCCCGACCGGATAGTCCGCCATAGGTGGAGAATCCTTCAGTAATGATTAAAAGACTCCGGCAAGCTTCTGCCAATCCGGAGTCTTTTACTGCAAAAAAACCACCCATATTCACTAAGGCATCTTTTTTGGCGCTCATCACTGCACCATCTGCCAGTGAAAACATTTCATGTGCTATATCTCTATAGGATGTATTTTCATAACCGCTTTCACGATGTTGAACAAAATAAGAATTTTCAGCTATCCTGCAACAATCTATAATAAAAGTTACTCCGTATTTTTTACAAATCGAGGAAATCATTTTAGTATTTGCCATACTGACCGGTTGTCCCCCGCCGCTATTATTAGTAACCGTTAAAATAACAGCACCTACATTTTTGGGGTCATATTTTTTAATGAGAACCTCCAATAATGTGGTATCCATATTCCCTTTGAAAGGATGGATAAGTTCTGGATCCTTCGATTCGGGAATCGGAATATCAATGGCTTCAGCACCGCTAAATTCAATATTGGCGCGTGTAGTATCAAAATGGGTATTGCTGAAAAAAACCTTTCCTTTTCCTCCTAAATGACTATATAAAATTCTTTCGGCAGCTCTACCTTGATGGGTAGGCAATACATTTTTGAAGCCGGTTAATTCCTGAATGGCTTTTTCCATTTTATGCCAACTTTCAGAACCCGCATATGATTCATCTCCCATCATGATTCCGGCCCATTGGCGGGCACTCATGGCAGAGGTGCCGCTATCGGTGAGGAAATCTATAATTACCTGTTCTGAGCGCAACTGAAAAGGATTGTAAAATGCTTTTTTTAAGAAGGCACCACGTTCTTTTTCAGTGCTCATGTAAATCGGTTCTACCGATTTAATTTTAAAGGGTTCTATTATGGTCTTAAATGGCATGGCTTTTTTTATAATGTTCCACGTCTGGCTTGTTCAGCTTCTATTGATTCGAATAATGCTTGGAAATTTCCTTTTCCAAATGATTTAGCTCCTACGCGTTGAATGATTTCATAAAACAAGGTAGGTCTATCTTCTACCGGCTTGGTAAAGATTTGCAGAAGGTATCCTTCTTCATCTCTATCCACCATTATCCCCAGGTTTTTAAGAATGGTTAAATCTTCCTTAATTTCACCAACTCTATCCACTACCGTATCATAATAGTTTCCCGGAACGTGTAAAAATTCTACACCGCGCTTACGCATCTCGGTCACCGTAAAAATAATATTATCAGTAGCTACTGCAATATGCTGACAACCGGGACCATTGTAAAAATTTAAATACTCTTCAACCTGAGAAACTTTTTTGCCTTTGGCCGGTTCATTAATTGGAAATTTAATTCTTCCATTGCCATTGGTCATAACTTTACTCATTAAGGCAGTGAATTCGGTTGAAATATCTTTATCATCAAAAGTGATAAGATTTGCAAAACCTAAAACCTTTTCATAAAAACCGGCCCACAAACTCATTTCACCTAGTTCTACATTGCCTACACAATGGTCAACATAAAGTAAACCGGTACTGCCCGGATTGTATTCAGATTCCCATGCTACGAAACCCGGCATAAAAACGCCTTTATATTTATTTCTTTCTACGAAAATATGATTGGTTTCACCATAGGTTTGAATTCCTGCTAATTTTATGGTTCCAAATTCATCTTTTAAAACCATTGGCGCCAAACAAGGGTCTGCACCGCGGCTGATGGTTTCATTAAATGAATATTCTGCATCCGGAACAGTGAAAGCAATGGTTTTAACGCCATCTCCATGTCTTTTGATATGCTCAGCGATATCGCTATCTTCTACCAAAGGTGTAGTTAATACCAAAGTGATTTTATCTTGACGAATGACATAAGAAGTTCTATCTTTACATCCGGTTTCTAAACCTTTATAAGCTAAAGATTGAAATCCAAATGCTGTTTTGTAGTAATGTGCAGCCTGCTTAGCATTGCCCACATAAAATTCTATATAATCAGTGCCATCTAATGGCAAAAAATCTTTCGCATCGGCGAAAATTTTTTCAATAACAGGTGATGCTGTTGTTTCCATAATATTTATTATTTGTGATTAATTTGTTCAGTACTTATCCAGGATTTATAATAATTCGGAATTCCAATTTTTAAAGCTTCTTCGGTAATCATTACAGGTTTGAACGGGTCAATCATTACGGCCAATTCATTGGTTGCTTTTTTACCTATACTTCGTTCAATGGCTCCGGGGTGCGGACCATGAGGAATGCCTCCGGGATGTAAGGTCAGCTGACCGGATTGGATATCATTTCTGCTCATAAAATCGCCATCCACATAGTATAAAATTTCATCGGAATCTATATTACTATGATGATATGGTGCAGGAATAGCTTCAGGATGGTAATCATACAAACGAGGTACAAATGAACAAATCACAAAATTATTCCCCTCAAAAGTTTGATGGATGGGAGGAGGTAAATGAATCCTTCCTGTAATTGGTTCAAAATTATATATTGAAAATGCATAAGGATATTGGTATCCGTCCCATCCAACAACATCAAATGGATGATGATCATAAACGATGGAATAAATTAATCCTTGTTTTTTAATTTTTACCTCAAAATCTCCATGTTTATCTATGGTTTCTAATGCTTCCGGCAATCGTAAATCCCTTTGACAAAATGGTGCATGCTCCAACAATTGTCCATAGGCATTTCTGTATCTTTTTGGTGTTTCAATAGGACTGGAAGATTCAACAATTAATAAACGATTATCATTGGTATCCAAATTCAATTGATAAACTGTACCGCGTGGAACAATTAAATAATCGCCTTTGGAAAAATTTATATTACCAAACATGGTGCGCAATACGCCGGAGCCTTTATGCACAAAAATCATTTCATCTGCGTCTGCATTTTTATAAAAATAGGAAAATGATTCTGTAGGGGCGGCCAAACTTATTTGTAGGTCATTATTTAGCATGAGGACTTTCCTGCTTTCTATATAATCCTTGATGGCAGGAATTTGAAATCCTTGAAAACTTAAAGGGCTTAAATTTTTAGAAATGGCAATGACCGGTTCCACAGAATATGGTTCAGCCATTGATTTGATGGTTGTAGGAGGGTAGAGGTGATACACCAGGGAATAATTTCCTGCGAATCCTACTGTGCCAAACAATTCTTCTTGGTATAAACCACCTGAATTGTTTTTAAATGTAATGTGTCTTTTACTTGGTATTAATCCTAATTTGTGATATACGGGCATACGTAATTTTTGTTTGAACAAAGTACGTTAGCCTATCTAAGGTAAAAGTTGACGCACATCACAACTAAAACTGATTTTTGTCAGTATCGATATGCGCAATTACTTTTTAAGTATGTGATTTTTAGATTTAAACGATTATTAATAAATATCTTTAAATCTCATTTATAATTTTACGAATATCTTCATCCTTGGTTTCTTGGATGCCTGTTTTTTCTCTGAATCTAAACTTTAATTTCCGCATTGAATCTGTAGAAATGGCTAAAATATGAGACATTTGTTTATTATCCATATTTAATTTTACCAAAGCAGCGTAGCGACTTTCTGCCGGAGTTAAGTTTGGATATTTTGCAATTAAGCGATTTAAAAATCCGGGGTAGGCTTTATTATATAAATTTTTAAAATATTGCCAATCCTCATCAGTTAATATTTTTATTTCTTGAAGTTTTTCAATTTCATGAATTACACCTTCTAGTTTTTTATCATTATTAATATCATTTAGGCGATTGGTTAATTGTTCAACCACCTTATTTTGCTCTATTATGGAATTGGTAAATTTTTCTAATTGAATTTGGGCATTTTCTAATTCCGCTTGCGCACGTTCTTTTTCTTCTTGTAATATTTTTTGCTGGTATTGAAACTTGTTTTTTCGTATTCTAAACATCAACCATCCCAAGAGTAGCATTAAAATAATTAAAGTAATAAATAAAAATCTCTCTTCAATTGCTTCTTTTTGGTCTTCTCCAAGTTTAATTAATTGCTCTTCCTGTCTATGTAAATCCTCACTTAATTTTAGACTTTGTAAATCATTTTCGAAGGTGTATTTATTGGAGGAGTCGGATGCATTGAAGTATAAATTTGTATATTTAAGTTCATTATTTAAATCTTTCTTATCCTTATAAAGATTTTTCAAGCTGGCATAAATATTAACTAAGGTAGTAATGTTTAGTTGACTTCTATTTTGCTCATTAAGAAAATCTTTTTGGGCTAATAACAAATGCTTTTCTGCGTCATTCCAATTTTTATTTTTTTGGGCAATAGCACCTAATACATAATGTACTTTAGCAGATTCACTCAACCATTTTCTACGATAGCTGAAGGTTAAATAATTATTTAAAACCGGAATACATTTTTGATAATCACCTTTATAGAAATCGTTAAAAGCGATATTCCCTTTTATGATAAATTCATAAACGCTGTCCTTAGATTCACGTGCTTTTGCGAGGCCTTTATTAAAATAATATTCGGCAGAATCAAAATTTCTTAGTTCCCTATAACAAACACCGATGGTATTGAGTGCACCAACTTCCATGCTGTAGGTCCTATCCGCAAAATTTAAGGTTTTGCGTGCATAAAATATACTTTCAACAAAATTACCGGTATGATATGCTAAGCCGGATAATCTAAGAGCAATAGAGTTTACCGGATAATCGTAGGAAAGGAGGGGTTTATTTCCAAATAGTTTTTCTTCACGGATTAAATAAATCATGGCCATTTTTTCATGACCTGCTCCAATAAGAATACCTGATAAGAGATTAAAACTTTTAAAAACTAAATCCGAATCCTTGGAATGGAGGGCATAATCTAAACCTGCTTTAGCATCAGGAATGAGTTTGTTAAAATCGTAAGTATTGCCAAAGGAGGTTAAGGTAACATCGCTCATTAAACGAACAACGTTAATTTTTAAGCGAGGGTTATTTTCTTTTATGGCCTTTTGATACAATAAATTGGTATTGGTAAACCAAGTAACTGAATCCATGAGAATAAAATTATTTCTAATTTTAATATAGGTTGCTTCAGATTGGCTACTGGAATCTTTTAAGGATTGAATCCAAAAGGTAAGATCATCCTTTTGAGCAATACAAGGATTATTGGTTAAAAAGTAACAAAATAGCAGGACAATAGTCCTAAACACGACACCTTTTCTCATAAAGTAGAATTATTCTAAATAAAATAATATTTAGAAAATATTTTGAACACAATATGTTAAAATATTGAAAATCAATTTATATGTAAGTAAGTTAAAGGTAATGCAAGTTTACAACTAAGCTTTGATATATCAATCATATTTGCCACGTTTTTGCCACGAAGGATATTTAAATATAAGATAATCAATAATATATGATTTATTCTCGTATTTGCCACGCTTGTAAAAAATCAAAAGCTTGTTCTGGACTTAGTTTTGTCGAACCGTTTAATATCGATTAGGAGCTGCCGGGGCATCTTTTTTATAATGTTCCGGCAGCTAATTTCGAGCAATAAAATAACACTTGTGGATTTAATAGAAAGGGAAAAGTCAAGAACTTTATCTTGTATTTTACTTATTGGGGATGATATATCATCCAATTATTTGCATCAAATGACCATTCGGTCCTGTGGATTTGAGCATTATATTCATACTTCAAGGTCTGCTGAAGAAGCCTTGGAATTTTTAAGTTTTAATACTGTTTATCAGGTCGGTAATGATTTGCCGAGACCGGGACTTATTATTTTGGATGCCAATTTGCCACGTATGGGGGTGAATGATTTTGTTGAGGAATTTAGGAAACTACCTTTCGAAACCCAATCCAATTGTATGATTACTTTAACTACTGCTGTTCATGATATTGATAATCATGAACATATCAAACATATTCCGGAAATAACCAAGGTTCTACCTAAGCCATTAAGTAAGGACTTAATAGAAGCCTTAATTCAAGAGTATCACAAATAATTATAAACGGGCGTTTATAGCTTAAAAACGGGTGGAAATTAATATTCCACCCGTTTTTTTATTAATTAAAGTGATGAAAATCAATTAAACAAATGATTAGTGTCATGTTCTCATTAATTTATAAATCGGAATTTTGAGCTATAAAATATATAACTCATGAAATATAAATTTTCTTCTTTGGTCTTATTGTTTGGAATTTTATTTTTCTCAAACAATATTTTGGCTCAGAAAGTATATAGTTATCAATTTAACAATACTTTATCTTGTATCGGAGGAGGGCCTGATTTGAAACAAAATTGTACCGGTACTTATTCCACCGATAGTTTAAAACTTATTGGCATTTCCAGACCGGTATATAATTTTGCATTAAACTGCGGCTTAGTTTTTTATGATACCAATAATTTTATCAGTAATGGTACATACTCTATTGAAACTTATGTTGCTTTGGATGATGCAGGTGGAGGTTTAAGAAAGATTATTGATTTTAAAAACCTTACCACAGAAAATGGTTTTTATGACAATGCTAATAAGGTGATATTTAAAAGTCCGGATACCACATCAGGTGAGTTTTTTGATGATAAAGTATGGACTTTTGTGACTTTAACTAGAAATGGTACTACTAAATTGACAACCATTTATGCGAATGGTCAGTACGTCTCTAGTTTTAAAGACACTAAAAATAATTTAGCAGTGTACGATGCTAATAAGAAACTTACCTTTTTTGAGGATGATACTACCAATCAACAACAAGATGCTTCTTCAGGTAAGGTGGCTTTAATTAATATTTATAATTATGAATTAGATTCCGTGACAGCAACTGCGAATTTTATAACCTTGTCCAATTTGTTTACAGGAATTGAAACCATTAATCCAATAAATACAGGGATACGAATTTTCCAAAATCCGGTTATAAATCTTCTAAAATTGCAAAATTTTGAAAAGCAAGTATTATACGGAGGCATTTATAATATGAATGGTATTGAATTAAATACACTTACCCTAAAAGAAGGCACCCAGGAAATTAATGTATCTTATCTGCCATCAGGAGTTTATGTGCTTAGGGTGAGCGGTGCGAACGGATTTACCCAAAATCTGAAATTCATTAAATAGGTTTTATTAAATAAATTTTTGAGAATGTCCGTGAAACTTTCACGGACATTTTTTTGTATGCTTAGTTCATACCTATTGGGAATGAATAAAATGTAATAATGTGCCATGAATGAATCCGTTCTAAAAATCGATATTTGGTCCGATGTAATGTGTCCGTTCTGTTATATTGGGAAACGAAAACTTGAACATGCTATCGAACAATTTCGTCATAAAGATCAAATACAAATTAACTGGCACAGTTATCAATTAGATCCTGAAATAAAGGGAGAAAATAAAAATATTTATCAATACCTGGCGGATAAAAAGGGGCAATCTTTGGCATGGTCTGTCAAAATGCATGAACAAGTGGTTCAAATGGCTCGGGAGGTAGGACTGACCTATAATTTTGAGCAATCTTTGGTAGCCAATTCCTTTAAAGCACATCGCTTAATTCAATTGGCAAAAACCCTGCATTTGGATAGTGAAGTGGAAGAATTGTTATTTCATGCCTATTTTACCGACGGGAAGGATATTAGTAATGAGCAAGAATTAATCTCATTGGGTAAACTTGCAGGATTGCCGGAAGACCAATTATTTGCTTTATATCAAGGAAATTTATTTACGGAGGAAGTAAAGCATGACATTAATGAAGCCTATAATATTGGTGTAAATGGGGTGCCATTTTTTGTTTTTAATAATAAATATGCTGTTTCGGGAGCACAAGTGGAAGCATATTTCCTTCAAGTACTCAATCATTGCGCGGATGAAATGCATTTAATTAGTGAGGGATCCGTTGGACTTGCATGCAATACCGATGATGGTGCCAATTGCTAAAATCAATTATATTTGCAACCTTAAACCTCCGGGAATACTCCAATATAAATTATGAAGATCAGTAAACTGTCAGTATTATTTATTTTATTGTTAATGGTGGCCTGCGGCCCTATTATTTTGGCACCCGTTACGCTAGCGGATGTGGAACGAGGTAAAAACAGATATAAGGATTTAACGGTATCCGACTTGGAAAAAGGAAAAGCCTTATGCGAAAAAATGTGTGTATCTTGTCATAAAATGAAAAGCCCGAACTCAAAAACTGAAAAACAATGGAGACAAATTATTCCCAGCATGGCCAGGCACGCTATGAAAAAAGCAGGCGGAAAAGTTGTTATTGATGATTCCAGTCAGGTGCTTATTTATAAATATCTGGTCACGGTAGGACCATTAACCAAAGATAAAAGTATTAAATAAAAATATATGATTAGCAAACCCCTAGGCGAGGATATTCCTCCATATTACATGAAGTACATTGATTTGTGTCCGGAACAAGATTTATTGGATGCATTAAGAGCCAGTATGAATGATACGCTTGGATTTTTAGCATGTATTCCGGCAGAAAAAGAAAACTTTCAATATGCTGAAGGAAAATGGACTTTAAAAGAAGTGTTAAATCACATCATTGATACGGAAAGAATTTTTGCCTATAGAGCTTTACGTTTTTCCCGGAAAGATAATACCGAATTGGCAGGATATAATGAGAATATTTTTGTGCCTAATTCAAATACTTCCGAACGCAATTTGCAAGATATGGCGAAAGAATATAAAGCTGTTCGCGAAGCTACCTTGGCATTATTTGAGTATATGAATGGAGAGATGTTGGAATTTAAAGGTACAGCAAATAAATTTCAATCCAGCACTAAAGGCATCGGTTGGATGATAGCCGGACACAATATTCATCATTGCAATGTAATGCGTGAAAAATATCTGGATTAATTTTCAGGTACTATAAAAATATTTACAAAATTTTAAATCAATTTATTGAAGTTTTAAGATCAGTATGCGTGAACGTAGTAAAATTAAATTCGGGATTTTTTTATTGAGCAGTTTTATATTTTCTAATGCGTTATTTGCTCAGGTAACGGACAATGAAAAGAAATTAAGAGAATTGGAATTGGATTCCACTTTGGGTTGGAAAATAAACGGGGTAGCTATTATATCCTTTTCCCAGAGCTCGTTTAATAATTGGGCAGCAGGAGGTCAAAATTCTATTTCCGGGAATACTATTATAAGTTTATATGCCGGATATAAAACTGCAAAAGCGAGTTGGGATAATACCTTAGATATCGGATACGGTGTAGTAAAGCAAGGCACCATGTCAAAATGGATAAAATCTGATGATAAAATTGATTTTACGTCTAAGTACGGACGTAAAGTTTCCGATAAATGGTTTTACGCAGGCCTGGTTAATTTTAAAACACAATTTTCTCCAGGCTATAATTATCCGAATGATTCTGTAAAAATTTCCAATTTTTTAGCTCCAGCATATGTATTAGCAGCTATTGGATTTGATTTTAAACCCAGCAATGGCATCAGTGCCTTTATTGCTCCGCTTACCTCTAGAACGATATATGTAGGCGACCAAAAGCTGGCGGATGCAGGTACCGCAGGATTAACTCCGGCTGAAGTAGATGTTAAGGGGAATATTATTTCTCACGCCGCCATGATTAAAAATGAATTCGGCGGTTATTTGAAATTAGTTTATCGTAAAGAAGATATTGTTAAAAATGTTAACATTATGACAAAAGTGGATTTCTTCTCTAACTATTTGAAAAATCCGCAAAACTTAGTAGTTAACTGGGAAGCATTAATTGCCATGAAAGTAAATAAAATCCTTACGGTAACTTTTGCAACAAACTTAATTTATGATGATGCCATAAAAATACCCACTGGAAAAGACGCGAGTGGAACCATGCATTATATTGGTCCCAGAACGCAATTTAAGGAGGTATTGGGTGTAGGATTATCTTATAAATTTACCAAAGGCAGAAAAAATAAGTGATGTAGATGAATTTTATGTAAATAAATTCGCATGCTTGAAACGCACTCACAAAAATCAAAATTAGTTTCCATTACCGAATTTATTTTTTTTGGGAACTACTTTTATGGAGCCTGCGCAGTGGCGCTATCCGTAGAGGCAAGTTTGCAGCAGCACTATTTACTTAATTATTGGTATTTTTATGTCTGTTTGTTTAGTGTAACAGTGAGCTATTATACCATTGCTTATATTTCGGATCTGCAAGAATTCACTAAAAATCCCAGGACCAATTGGTATATTAAAAACAAATATTTTGTAAAAATTAGCCAGTGGATATTAAAATCATTACCGTTTATATTCTTACTTCCGCTGATTATATTACATCCCAATTGGTTTTCTTATATACATGTATTGGATTGGCTGCTTATTCTTATTTTTCCTGCTGTAGCGATCTTATACTACGGCTTAAACTTAAAAACTAATCATACCTTTAATTTACGGACTGTAGGTTGGCTAAAACCATTTGTTATTGGATTTTCCTGGGCGGGTTTGGTTACTTTATATCCTGTGATGTTTTATAATATCAGTCATGAAAAAGAAATCGCTTTAAATCTGCTTAGTTTCTTATTATTCCTTAAAAACTTTATGTTTATTTCAGTATTGGCCATCATGTTTGATATTAAAGATTATGCGATGGATTATAATACTCAACTCAAAACATTTGTTGTGCATCATGGGCTGAGAAAAACAATATTTTTTATAATTATTCCATTATGTATTTTAGGATTGGGTTCTTTTATCAGCTACGGAATCCTGCATCATTTCAGTATTTATAAAATCACGCTGAATGTATTATCCTTTGTTTTATTGCTAGGCGTTGCCATGAGCTTACAGAACCGTCATTCAATAATGTATTACCTGATTATTATTGATGGGTTAATGCTGGTAAAGGCGATTTGCGGGATTGTGGCGATGATTTATTTTTAATCCAACCACAGAGTAAGAAAATATAATTATTTACTTAATAAGTTTAGAAATTATTTCCTGAATTTGTCCGGCCATTTTTATGTCGGCAGAATCATTCGGATGTCCATCATGAATAGATAAACAATAATAACCATCCGGGGCACTATAAAATAATTCCGGACCATTCATTACTTGGATATATTTTGAATCTCTTTCCGTGAAATAATTGGTATAATTTTTAAAATATTCTAATCTTTTGGTGAGATTAAAATCAGGCATCAAGTATAAAATAGTATGGGTGTTATGAGTGATATTGGTACGGTTTAAAAATACCATGGCAGAATCTAAATCTGTCTTTTTTTCGTGGTAAGCCACTGCTCTGAAATATTGAAAATCACCAATAGGTAATGGTATTCCCTTCCTGCGTAAGGTGTTTTGTAAATTGGAGCTGACAAAATCAATTAACTTGGATGAATTATATAAGCTATGAACGAAGGCTTGTAATCCATGTGCTTTTTCTTTCTTTTCAGCTTTGCTGATTATATTATTTTTAGCATTGGAATCCGGATGAATAATTTTGGTGATGAGACCTTTTTTAAAGTTAACATCATTCCAATTAACGCCTATAACTATAAAATCATTAGGCTGTAATTGCTGATCCAAGCTTTTAATAATGCGAATATAATCTGACCAATTATCTCCGGCTTGGCTGGAATCAATTACGATATAACCCGGTACATTTATTCGATTTGCAATTCTGTTTTCTTTTTTAACACCCAGTCCTTTGGTATAAGAATCTCCAAGTAAATATATTTTACCTCCGCTGATGGGGTTAGTATTGCCTTCTTTAGTTTTTTGAATATCCTTGATTTCATTTACACCCAGGCGAACGTGTATTTGGAAGATGATTTCTCCAATAATTAAGAATGCTAATATTTTTAAAAATACTTTCATTAGAATTGGAAATATATAAATTTAACGGCATCTCCTCCAAAGGATCTTAAAATCACCAGCCAGACTAAAATTGAAATAATTATAAAATTAAATAATTTTGGCGACAAATGTCTTTCATCTCTTCTTAATATCCAATCACCGATTAAAAGTGCACCTATCGGTAAAAATATTTGATCAATATTCAAAATATCATGAAGCTGAAAAGAACTGCTGAATATTCGTTTGATGTACTTTAAAGCAATAGCGATATTAGGTGCCCTGAAGAAGATCCAAGCCAAGGTTACAAAGGCAAAAGTGCTGAGCATTTGCCATACTTCTTTAAGACTTGGTAAGGCGCTTTCCTGTGCTACCACAGAGGACACATGTTTTCTATTTTTATTTAAAAGTAACAAAGGCAAGAATCCACAGGCATGAATAAATCCCCAGGTAATAAAATTCCAACTGGCACCATGCCAAAATCCACTCACTAAAAATATAATAAAAGTATTTCTGACGGCTTTGGCCTTCCCATTTTTTGATCCTCCTAATGGGATATATAAATAATCTCTAAACCATGAGGAAAGAGAAATATGCCAGCGTCTCCAAAACTCAGCTATATCTCTGGAAAAATAAGGGAATTTGAAATTACTTAATAATTCAAAGCCCATTAATTTGGCGGTTCCTAATGCAATATCTGTATAGCCGCTAAAATCACCATAAATTTGAAAACTATAGGCAATGGCACCAAATAATAATGTTAGTGAATGTTGTGATTGATAGGTCCCAAAAATTTGATCAACGGTACCTGCAAGGGTATCTGCAATGACAATTTTTTTAAATAAACCCCACAATATTAATTTGCATCCATCCCAAAATTGTTTTTTATCATACCTTCTTTTTTGCTGAACCTGCGGTAATAAATGATGGGCTCGTTCTATAGGACCGGCAACCAATAGCGGGAAAAAGCATACAAAAACAGCATAATCAATAAAGTTTTTTACCGGTTTTTGTTGTCCTCTGTAAATATCAAAAACGTAGGACATTCCATGGAAGGTATAAAATGAAATACCGATGGGTAAGGCCACTTGTAACAAAAGGGGATGGGTTTGTATGCCAATTGAACTGAAGGCCGCCTGAAACTGGGTTGCAAAAAAGTTGTAATATTTGAATACCGCCAGGATGCCTAAATTATTCAATACACTAAGCCAAAGGAAGAATTTTGCCTTGCTCTTTACGGAAGATGCTACACCAAAACCATATGCAAAATCAAGCAGGGTACTGAGGATAAGCAGTCCCAAAAATTGGTAGCTCCACCAGCCGTAAAAGAAATAACTGGCAAGTAAAATTAATACGTTTTGTAATCGTAAGGATTTGTTAAATACAAACCAATACAAGCACAATACCACCGGTAGGAACAGTAAAAATTCGAAGGAATTGAATAACACGTTCTGGTAAAAATTTTATATTATGCAGATTATTAACTACTTATAATTGAAAAAATGCATAAGTGCCACAAAAATAGGCATTTTCTTTAATTTATTTATTAGGATAATTTAAAGGCCTAAAGGAATATCAATTTTTTGAAATCAAATGGTTTAGCATCTTTTCTTCATGGGCGGGCCTAAAAGTTTTGATGGCGATGTGATAAAGATTATGCTAATAAATGTTATTACCAACCATTGTTTATAATTAATTAGATTTAGGGATTCTCTGAGCAAGATTATTTCCAAATTAAGGATGGGTTAAATATTCGTCTACTCCCTAAATAAGTTAAATCCTTTTTAAAAAAAATAATATGTTTGAAGAACGATTTAAAAAGTGTTCCTTTTTTTAGCACTTAATTTTAAGTTTTAAGGTACATTTATTGATTTTTTAATTTTTGGCAGATATCAATTTTGTTTTGATGTATTATATTTGTTAATTGATATCTTCTTTCAGCCTATAAACTAGATATTGATTTTAAAAAAAACTAAAAACCGGATCGTATGGGTATTCCTAAACTTAACTTCCTTTTAATCGACGATGATGAAGTTTTTAACTACTTGAACAAAAAATCGGTTACAAAATCCGAACATTCAAAAGATGTTGAAATATTTTTAAGTGCTGCAAATGCCTTAGAATATTTACATGAATTAATAAAATCTAAAAAAGAGTTCCCGGATATTATTTTATTAGATATAAGTATGCCTGTAATGAATGGCTTTGATTTTTTGGAAGCATTTGAAAAATTACCGGTTAAATTCAAGACCAAAACCAGTATTTATATGCTTTCATCTTCCATGAATGATGAAGACGTAAAAAGTGCAGGCAATTTCACGTCAGTGATAGGTTATTTATGCAAGCCGTTAAATTTGAAAAAGGTTGACGAAATCTGCAATGAAGTTCTCAGCTTAAAGAAAACTAAAAAAAAGAACATCAATACTAAAGAAAATTCAAATGAAATCTATACAATACCTATGGAGAGAAAAACAGGGTTGGCAAACTTGTAATCCCGAACAAGAGGAAAACTTTGTGCCGAATGTTTTATTTGTTTTTGGTAGTTCTGCATTGCTAAAAGATAAACAAAATATTATTGGAATCAAGGAAAAATTTAAGAATGCTATTTTATTCGGTTGCACCACAGCAGGTGAAATTGTAAATAATAGTGTTTATTACGATAGCATTATTGTTAACGCATGTTTATTCGAAAAAACAGAAGTGAAATTTAATCAGGTTCCAATTAATAACAGGGTAGATAGTTTTAATGCAGGGTCAGCTTTAGCATCAAAGTTTGACCAAGAAAATTTACGATATATATTTGTATTATCGGACGGACTTAATGTCAACGGTTCGGAGTTAATTCGGGGATTACAATCTGAATTTAATGAAAATATTCCTATTTCCGGAGGTTTGGCCGGGGACGGGCCTAATTTTAATGAAACTTTTTTATTTAGTGAACAAGGAAATGTTGAATCTAAAATTATTACGGCTTTAGGTTTTTATGGTGATCATATTAAAATTGGTAATGCAAGTTTTGGAGGATGGGATTCCTTTGGCATTGATAGAACCGTTACCAAGGCCATTGATAATGTATTGTACGAAATAGATGGACAACCTGCTCTTGATTTATACAAGTACTTTCTAGGGGAGGAGCAATCTCTAAATTTGCCGGCCTCAGGGTTACTATTCCCTTTATCCATGCGCAATGATGCGAGTGCTCGTCCTGTAGTTCGAACTGTTTTAGCTGTAGATGAAGCAAGCAAGTCTATGACTTTTGCAGGGGAAATACCCAGCGGTTCAGTGGTACGCTTAATGAAGGCAAATTTGGATCATTTAATAAATGGTGCCATTACGGCCGCCAATACTTTACAAAATGATTATTTTAATGATGAAACCATAGATTTTGCTTTATTAATTAGTTGTGTGGGTCGAAAAATGGTGCTCAAACAAATTGTAGAAGAAGAAATAGAAGGAGTCAGCAATATCTTAGGCGCTATGATAAATATTTCCGGCTTTTACTCTTACGGAGAAATTGCTCAATTTGATAAAAATTCTAAATGTGAATTGCATAATCAATCAATGACCATTACAGCATTTAAAGAATTAGTTTAATGTCCGAAATACAATTTCATCGCTTACTGAAAAGACAGCTGAATAAGTTCTTTCCAAACTATGCGGCACAACCGCAACTGCAGGATTTTTTGGAGGCCGTAAATAATGCGTATAAAGGTTCTGATGAGGAATATGCAAATTTGGAAAGAATCCTTGAACTTAGCTCTCAGGAACAATTTAAGCTTAATCAAGAACTTAAAAAATTTAGTTCTAATTTAGAAGAAATTGTAAAGGAACGCACAGAGGAATTATTGCAAACCAATAATGCCCTGCAAAGTGAAGTGGAAGTTAGAAAATTGGCTGAAGAGAAATTGCAATTTTATACTGAAGATTTAGAAAAACGAAATAAGGAATTAGATAAATTTGCCTATATCGTTTCACATGATTTAAAATCACCTTTAAAAGCCATCAAAGGACTTGCCTTATTGATGCAGGAAGATCTTGAAGAAAATATAACGGATGATCTGACGTATAAAATTGAACTGATTTTGGAAACATCTGAAAAGATGAGCAATTTAATTTCTGGAATTTTGCTTTATTCCAAAGCCGGAAGAATCAGTGGCGAAAAAGAAGAGTTTAACAGCTTTGATTTGGTTAGTGATATCGTGAAATCATTTAAATTGGTAGAATCTTTCAAAATAAATATATCAAAGCATTTACCAAGATTGAAGACTTATAAAATTGCTATTGAGCAAATTTTTACAAATTATATTTCAAATGCCATTAAATATACAAATTTAGGGGCACCTGAAATTAGTATTAATTATTTTCAAACCGATACCCATCATGTTTTTGGGGTTACGGATAATGGAGAGGGAATAGATCCAAAACATCATGAATCCATCTTTGATTTATTTCAAATGCTTTCTACTAAAAAAGTAAGCGATAGTACCGGAATCGGACTGAGTATTGTTAATAAACTAGCGCATGAGTTGGGTGGTAAGGCTTGGGTGGAATCAAATGTTGGCAGTGGCAGTACTTTCTATTTTAGTTTAATGAAATAAAAAAACAATGGCTGTAAAAGAAGCAAAGTTGGCAGAAAATAAAATCAAACCTACTGCAAATGATGTTTTAGTGTATATCCAAGGAATTGAGGAGCCGCAAAAGCTTGAGGATAGTTTGGTGTTATTGAATTTATTAAAAGAAATATCTAAAACAGAACCGGTTTTGTGGAGCAATTCTTTTATTGGTTTCGGTACAAAGATTCACAAAAGTGTGGCAAGCGGCAGATTATCCGAATGGATGCGCATCGGTTTTGCTGCTCGTAAAGGTAATCTGACATTATATTTCGGAACCTATATAAATGAATTAGGAAATAGCCTGGAAAAACTCGGTAAATATAAATCTGGTATGGGATGCCTCTACATTAAAAAACTTTCATATGTAAATATGGATGTGTTGAAGGAGCTATATATTGCGGCATGGAAGAATGAATTGGGGAGTAATTATTAAATTAAAATTCACTATAGTTTAACAACAAAACATAATTTTAATGTTTCTTTTCTTAAAATTTGAATTGTCATTATAAACATCTTCTACTATTTTTTACATATCCCAAAATTGTTAAGTGATTTGCTATGAAAATGCTTTTATTGTTTAACTATTTTTTTAACGATACTTCCAAGCGTAGATTCAATTTTCAGGAAATATATTCCTTTTGGATAAGTATTCATTTTCATAACAAATGTTTTATTGGAACTTGTTTCAATATAGGCAATTTGTTGCCCATATATATCAGATAAGCTAAGTACTTTTTTCCCGTTCGTTAAATTAAAATCTATAAACAAATCTTCATTGACCGGCTGCGGATAAATATTTATTAATTCCTCACCTGATTTTAAAATATTTCCTGTGGAAGTAACTAAACTAATGGAAACCTCATATTTTTTATGATAATTGGTGTCTTGTGCTGTAACAAGATAGGTGACCGGAGTGCTGAAATTATTTGCACTGGTATCACTGGATTGTTTGTTTCCGTTTACGCTGACTTTGGCAGTATTTGCTGTTTTATAATCGGCTATTAGACTCGTGATATTTGTTCCTACCGGCAATAATACGGTAATGGAATCACCACTTATTTTTCCGGTGGCGGCCGGTGATTTAATGGCATACTGAATCATTGTACAGGCAGTATCCATATTGATAATTACCCCCACAGTATCCATCATAAATAGAGTGGTATCCTTTGCAATTATTTTATATACTATGGGATTAGTAAAATTACCAACGCTTACATTGCTGGTTTGTGGTTGATGATTTACAACAGCCATCGAAGTATCACTAAGGGTGAAATTAGGAATCAATGAATCCTTTCTGCTGCCGTATGGAAGCGTGAATAAGTAATGATCACCGAAGTTTCCTTGACTAAGAGCCTTAGCAATTGGCTTTACATTCAAATCATAATTTTTAAAACCGAGAAAGAAATAAGTAGAATCTGTTGCCGCTAGATTGGTGCCTCCAAAAAATCCGCTAAAGGCATTTGCATTTACACTCACTTGAATGCTTTTTCTATTGATGCTTGGATGGATGGTAGCAGCATAATTTAAATCATCTATCTGATGAAAATTTGACATAATAGCATTGGTGACTGTTACGTCTGAAGAATCAAAGCCGATGACCGGTTCGCTGAGCTTAAAATTGGCAGTATAACTGGAACTGCTTTGCGCAGGTACAATTACTTTTACCGTTGGATTTCCGGAATCTATCATGACGGAATATTCTTCTGCTTCCCCATAGCCAAGCGTATCGCAGGGTCCTTTCAAGTTATAAAAATCACTCATCACGCGCAAGCGTAAAAATGTATCTACAATTTTGGGATGTGCCGGAACCGTAAAAGTAAAGGAGCGACGACCTTTACCCGGACTAATTTTTCCAACCATTTCCCCGGCATCCGTAAAGCTGCCATTATTATTGTAATCAATATACATTTTTACGTTCTCGTCATTATATATACCGTTGGTAACATACACCGTATATTTATTTCCTGCGCGTAAAACAGTGGATTGCGAGCAAGTATAATCTTCAACATTTATATAATTATCCGTGCTATACCAAGAGGAATTATCAATGGTATTTAGTTCAAACCTTGCAATACCGATATAATAACAACAAGGTATTTTCGTATAAGGTAAACAACTTGCCGCAATCGTACTATTTGTTATATTTACGTTTATTGTTTTTAGAGACGTTCCTGCAAGATTTCCTACTTTCAGACTGATATAATAGATGCCCGGTTTTGTAAATAATATTTCAGGATTTCTGCTGGCGCTGTCACTGGCATTGATGTACCGGAAGCCGGAAGCAGGAGAAATGATCCATTGTCTAGAACTAATGGCACCTTCACTGAGATCATTTAAAATATAGGTATTCGGACAAGGGCTCGAGGAGCTGCTATTGACGGTGAAATTCGATTGAGGTAATTTGTTAAGATCGCGATAGAGGCTGCTTTGCCATATTCCTCTGCCGAAGGTAGCCACACGAATGCAACTTTTGGGTGTGCTGTCATTGTACATTTCCAAATCTGTAATACTTGCAATCGATGGCATAGCAGTAGAAAAAAATATCCATTTTTTTAATTTGGAATTGGTATAATAAATTCCGTTATACGTAGCGGCATATAATCCGGTATCCGTATCATATTGATCCGCCAAAAATTTTATTATATAAGATCCCGGCAATCCCTTACTAATATTGACCCATGTTTTACCCTTATTGCGGGAAATATAAATGGCCGTATTCTGCGAAACATAAACGTGATTAACATTAAACGGACTCGCAAGTACTTGTGTAACGTAGGTAGAATTATCAGGGGGCGTTAAAGTAGTATATTTGGGCTTTACCGCAAGTATATTATCACTGCGAAATAAGCGCCAGTAATAATCGGAATAGTATAATAAATTAGAAGAAAATCTTGAAGTGGAAATTGAATTCAAAATAGCAGGAACACTATCGCTGATACTGGTCCATGTTACGCTTGCTGCAGCGGCACGGAAGTTTTTGCTTCGTTCCAAATGATAGGTGCCACAATAGGCTACATTGGTATCCGTTTTTGATAATTCCATAATACCCACCGATCCGATATAATCGACAGCATATGTATTTGCATTGTGACGATCGGAATAGCGTTCCTCATAATAATAGGAGGTATCCTTCGTGTCAAATACATAATCGTCCGTACCATCACCGCCTTGTACGGTATAAGTAATATTATTTCTGATCAGATCCACGCCATTATCCTGAAGGCCGCCCACACAAATTTCTCTTCGGGTAAGGCTTTGCCCCAAGGTATAAAATTCAGAGGCGGAAAGCCCGTCGCTAATGGTCGTCCAAGTATTACCAGCATCAGTGGATCTATCCACGCCGCCATCATGATTGACGTATAATTCGTTGCTATTAAATGGCGAAAATTCCATGCCGTGCTTATCCGCATGAACACCATTGACCCAATAGGATTTTAATGTCCAGTTCTTTCCGGAATTAATGGATTTCCAAATATTGATGGCGCTAATATATACAGTACTTGCATTATTCGGATCCACGGCAATAGCCAAGTTATAGGCACCTTGTCCATCATTGGAAGTACCGTTCCAGCTATAGCCAAGTACATTGGGTGTATCAATAATTTTGGTAAAAGTTTTTCCGCTATTGGTGGACTTGAACATACCTCCGAAAAAAGTAGGATTTCCGTTTTGTCGCCATCCAGCCGCATAAACCACATTGGAATCTGCCGGTGTTACGGCAAGCGCAATACCGGACATGGTATCTTTTGATTTCAGTACTTTTCCGGTCCAGCTTTCCCCCAAATCATTAGAGTAATAAAAGCTATTAAAAGAACCTGCATAAAGCGTATTATTGCTATTGGGTTTCATCAGTAATTCCCGGAAATAATCAACGCTTGATTTTAGTTTCCATGAACTTCCTCCATTAATGCTTTTATAAATTCCATTGGAAGTAGCTGCAATAATTACACCGGTATCATAGGGGCTCATCACCATTTTTGAAATGAGATATGAACTTAAAGATTTACCGATAGGATTCCAGGTTTTTCCACCATCGTATGTTTTCCAAACGCCCAAACTGGCATAATAATAATTAGGGTCACCGGTGCCCAGATACATGGTATTCGGGTTTTTAGGATTGATGAGCAGGCAGGCGCATCTGGTATAAGGCAGGCCATCGGTTAGTGAGCGCCAGGTGGCACCCTTATTGATGGAACGCCAAAGACCACCCGAGGAGGAAACAGCGAAAATTATATTGCTATCGGTAGGATGAAATACGATTTGACAAACCCTGCCCATCCCTGTGGTTTGTATGCTCGGATCCTGTGGAAACTTTACGGGACCCACTTGCGTAAATGAGGCATTTTGTGCCTGAAGAAAAGATGCAGTGAAGAACATCCAAACAAAATAAATCGCAATTATTTTCACCGGACGAGTAGCACGAAGCAATCGGAACGGGAGTGATGCTGCTTTCATAAAATAGTTTGCGAACCTGCCAAGGGGCATATTTTGTCCAAAAGGAGCGTATTTTCTTAAGCTTTTACTGCTCATTTTTCTTTTTATGATTTTGTTCCCATATTTCAATTTGCTTGGCCGGACTTAGCACCTTTCCATCCGGACCCACCAAGTTTTTAGCGGATTGCTCCCATGCCTTGAATCGTTTGTATTCATAGGCATATTTTATATTTTCATTTCCTTCACCTTCAAAGCCTTTTTCATTTTCCTCCTGATCATTTTGAGGTTTGGGTCTATTTTTCCAATAAAGATAAAACGCACGTTCTGCCTTGGCAAATACCAATGAGGTATCATCCATCATCTTGATCCAATAAGGATAATTGGCTGTATCAGCAGGCATGGGGCTTGCTTTCCTTTGTGCATATATACCTGAACTACCCGCAAAAAGGGATATAATAAATAAAAATAAAAGCTTTTTTAACATGTCTCTAATTGATCATCAAGACAAAGTTAATGATAAATAGGGAATTAAGAAAATGCGAGGGAGGTAAGGAAAGCTTGGCTCTTTATAATATGAATATGGAGGGTTAAGGGAAAAAAAGCCTGCATACTTTCGTATCAGGCTTTTTCTTTTTAGTAGCCCGCATTGGACTATTATCGAACCAATTAGGTTTGTAAAAGAAATTAGTTAACGTTTTCGGGCTTGGCGAAGGAGGGGACTTTTACCACAAAACTAGATTTGAAAAACAAATGTTCGGTTAACCATAAAACTCTCTGCCAGCACTGAACTGCCAATTTCTTAAAGGTGCTGTAGAGGTAGTCATTCTCATGTCATTTCGTCTAAAAAACGGTATAGTATATATGGTAATTCTTTTATATACATTATTGATTCTTTTCTAATATTTGGATATACCGGGCAAACTGACCACCTAAAACCGGAGCAAATTGACCAGTGATTTTGCTGGCGAGATTTACGTTCATTTTAGCTGTTTAGGATGGTTTAAAAAAGTTCATATCATTAC
>CAIKRV010000070.1 GCA_903829945.1 uncultured bacterium
ATAGCGTAACGATTACGGTGAATCCTTTACCTGCAGCTTCGCATATCACTTCAACTGCCATTTGTAATGGTAGTTCTATCAGTATCGGCGCGGCAAGTGTTACGGGCAGTACGTATAGTTGGACTTCCAAACCTAGCGGATATACTTCTACGAGCAGCAATCCAAGTGTTAGTCCGACTGCAACGACAGTTTATTATGTTACAGAAACCATCACTGCTACGGGTTGTCAAAAATCCGATAGCGTAACGATTACGGTGAATCCTTTACCTGCAGCTTCGCATATCACTTCAACTGCCATTTGTAATGGTAGTTCTATCAGTATCGGCGCGGCAAGTGTAACAGGAAGTACGTATAGTTGGACATCCAAACCTAGCGGATACACTTCTACGAGCAGCAATCCAAGTGTAAGCCCGACTGCAACTACAGTTTATTATGTTACTGAAACGATCACTGCTACGGGTTGTCAAAAATCCGATAGCGTAACGATTACGGTGAATCCTTTACCTGCAGCTTCGCATATCACTTCTACTGCTATTTGTAATGGTGGTTCCATCAGCATTGGTGCGGCAAGTGTTACGGGCAGTACGTATAGCTGGACTTCCAAACCTAGCGGATATACTTCTACCAGCAGCAATCCAAGTGTAAGTCCAAGTGCAACGACGGTTTATTATGTTACCGAAACCATTACTGCTACGGGTTGTAATAAATCCGATAGCCTAAAAATAACTGTTAATCCATTACCTGCTGCTTCGCATATCACTTCTACTGCTATTTGTAATGGTAGTTCCATCAGTATCGGCGCGGCAAGTGTTACGGGCAGTACGTATAGTTGGACTTCCAAACCTAGCGGATACACTTCTACGAGCAGCAATCCAAGTGTAAGCCCGACTGTAACTACGGTTTATTATGTTACCGAAACCATTACTGCTACGGGTTGCAATAAATCCGATAGCGTAACAATTACGGTGAATCCTTTACCTGCTGCTTCGCATATTACTTCTACTGCTATTTGTAATGGTAGTTCTATCAGCATTGGTGCGGCAAGTGTTACGGGTAGTACGTATAGTTGGACTTCCAAACCTAGCGGATACACTTCTACAAGCAGCAATCCAAGTGTTAGTCCGAGTGCAACCACGGTGTATTATGTTACTGAAACCATCACTGCTACGGGTTGTCAAAAATCCGATAGTGTAACGATTACGGTGAATCCATTACCTGCGGCTTCGCATATCACTTCTACTGCCATTTGTAATGGTAGTTCCATCAGCATTGGTGCGGCAAGTGTTACGGGCAGTACGTATAGTTGGACTTCCAAACCTAGCGGATACACTTCTACGAGCAGCAATCCAAGTGTTAGTCCGACTGCAAATACGGTGTATTATGTTACTGAAACCATCACTGCTACGGGTTGTAATAAATCCGATAGCCTTACCATAACTGTTAATCCATTGCCGGCGCCAAGTATCAATGGTGTTATATCTAAATGTTTTGGAACTACCGGAGCCTATTATACTGCACTTGATAAAGGTGCCAGTTATAATTGGACCCTTAGCGGTGGATCAATTATATCAGGAAGCGGTACTGATTCTATCACTATACAATGGAATACTGTAGGAATTAACAATGTTAAAGTTGTTGAAACCAGTGCCATGGGTTGCAAGGATTCTGTAAATACAAATATTACTGTTAATCCAAATCCTAAAACCAATATTATCGGTAAGAATAATGTTTGTGCAGGCAGCAATATAAATTATACTACAAAATTAGATACAGGTGCCAGCTATGTTTGGAATATTAAAGGCGGAGTTATAACTTCAAGCAGCAGTTCCAAAGATTCTATCCAAGCTACATGGGGCGCAGCAGGAACTGCCAATCTTTTTGTTCGCGAAACCAATAAATACGGTTGTGTAGATTCAACTGTTGATACGGTTCAGATAAATGCAACGCCTCAAGCTAAGTTTAGTAATATTAAAAATTGCCAAGGCACCGCCAGTAATTTTATAGATTCATCCAGCACACACAGCTCTCAAATATGGTACTTTGGTAATGGCGATACAAGCGCAGCCCTGAAACCTAACTATACGTACGCCAAAGCCGGATTATATACTGCATCACTGGTTGTTAAAACTGCCGCCGGATGTACTGATTCTACTTCACGTTCCGTTGAAATAGATAGTACACCGAATGCTCATTGGACCACCAAAAATGCAGGTAATAATTCCTACCATTTCATCGCGGATGATTCATTGTATGCACCTAACACATACCAATGGTCCTTTGGTGATGGAGCCACAGGCAACGGGTACAAGGTATCACACACGTATCCTACGGATACCTTGTATCATGTTCACCTGGCAATTATGAATACAAAAGGATGTACCGGTTCTTTTGATTCATCTATTAAAGTGATTACCGGCATTGCCGAAGTCATTAAAAATGTTTTTGACCTCAGTATTTATCCAAATCCATTTAAGGAATCTACTACCTTACAATATTCGCTTGCAAGAGCTGAAAAAGTACGCGTAGAAGTTTTTGCCTTGGATGGAAGACAAATTGCGGTACTTACAGATGCTATGCAAATGGAGGGTCTGCACAGGGTAACCTTTAATGCTGCAGATTATCCTACGGTACAAACCATGTATTTGATGCGATTAATAGTAGGTAACCAAACTGTTACCAAACAAATTATTCGTTTGAAATAAATAGAACTTCTTGCTTTAGTTAAAGCCTCGGTTGCATCCGGCAATCGGGGCTTTTTTATGTTATATTTAATTTGATAATATTTTTTATAATTTAATAAAAATGCCACTATTAAAATAAGGTACCCTATTATGCTACATAATCCTTGTGCTATGTTGGTAATTAACATTAAATTGCGAGCAGAATTTAAAAGCTAATCCCTTGGGTTTTTTGAGTGATTAGGTTCGAAAAATAATAGGAATAACATATGAAACAAAGTGCCTCTTTTCTGTTCCACTTACTGATTATCAATTTTTTAATTTGCCCTTTTGTCCGTTTATCGGCGCAAAATAAAGCTGTTTTATTTCAGTCAGGCAATTTTGTGCCCCATGCCGGAATTAATTATTTCTTTAAGAATCAGGAGCAATTTAGAGCTGTATTAGCGCAGGATAGGTATTATGTTTTAATGCAATTTGATGTTTTACCCAACAATGCTCAAAAGCAAATGCTAAAAAATAAAGGAATTATTTTATCAGATTTTATTCCTAATAATGCTTTTTTAGCCACCATTCCTAAAACAATTATTATAAATGATTTTGATGGCTTTTCTATTCGTGCCATCGATGCAGTGCCGTTAAAATCAAAAATTGCGCCCGCATTGCTCGGCAATAACTGTCCTGCCTATATCGAAAAAATTTCAGGTTACTATGACGTGAAAATTAAAATTTTTCCCGGCATTGATCCTACATTATCCAAAAATCAGCTGCAAGCCTTAGGCGCCACGGTATTGTCCGATAATGCACGTATGAATGTCATGGAGCTGCGTGTTCAAAAAAATGATTTAATTCGTTTGGCAGCCATTCCATGGATAACATGGATACTTCCAATAACACCGGAAATACAAACAAACAACAACTACGGCAGGCCGCTGCATCGTGATAATGTTTTAACTTCAACACTTTCCGGACAAAGACATTTGAGCGGTCAAGGTGTGCGTGTCGGTATTTTCGATGAAGGAGATATTTATACCCATATTGATTTAAAACGCAGAACCAATCATGAATATGCAGGCCCCGTTTCTTATCATTCTACGCATTGCAGCGGAACGATTACAGGTGCCGGTTTAATGGATCCTAATGGCAAAGGAATGGCTCCGGAGGCTTCTTTATACAGTTGGTCTTTTTTCGGCTCCGTAGAAGATACAACTTGGTATTATGAACCAGTTTTTAATTATAAAGTTACTTCAAACTCTTTTGGATATGGTTCCGGATTTTATGGGGGCTATGATTATAATTCTTGGGTAGTAGATACTTTAGCCTATGCCTATAAAAATGTATCACAAATCTTTGCAGCGGGCAATAGCGGTTCCAGTTATAGTACGGTTTCTTCCGGGGGTAATTCCGGAAAAAATACCATCACCATTGGTGCATTGGATCGTGATACCATTGCTTATTTTAGCAGCCGCGGTCCGGTAAATGATGGAAGAATAAAACCTGAAGTTTGTGCTTTAGGTTATAATGTTTATTCTACCTTACCCTATAATACTTATGACAAATACTCCGGAACTTCCATGGCCACACCGGGTACTGCCGGAACGGTGGCTTTACTGTATCAAAGGTACCGTCAGCTCAATGCCGGTGCAGATCCTCAAAGTGATTTAATAAAAGCTGTTTTATTAAATAGCGCTTATGACCTGGGTAATCCCGGCCCGGATTATACTTACGGCTTTGGCAGAATTGATGCCTTGGCTGCCGTTACTTCGCTTGAATCGAATAGTTATTCCTTAGATAGTGTTAATAATTTGGATACGGTCAAGATGAATTTTACCGTTAATAATACCGTCACTCATGTACGTTTTATGCTCAATTGGACCGATGTGCCGGCAACCGGATTAACAACTAAATCATTGGTGAATGATTTGGATTTAGTGATTATTAATCCGAAAGGGGATACCCTTTTGCCATGGATTTTGGATCCGGCCAATCCGAGCAAAAATGCCGTCAAAGGACGTGATACCATCAATGTGGAAGAGCAAATCAGTGCGGATACCTTTTTTGCCGGAGCTTACCAATTATTGGTCATTGGAAAAAGTGTTCCGGTAGGACCACAACATTTTGCAATAACTTGGTTTGCTGATACGACTCATTTAAACCTTACGTCTCCATTGGGCGGGGAAACTTATTCTCCGGCCAGACAAACTTTAACTTCCTCCGGATACCAATATGTAGATAGCAATCAAATCGGAATTGGATGGGAGTCGAGTCCTACCACAAATAATTTTATTATTTATTTTTCTGCAGATCATGGAAGTACTTGGACCAATATTGGTACTGCACCCGGATATCGAAGAAATTTCTTTTGGAGAGTGCCGGATACTTCGTCTTCTCAATGTTTAATAAAAATTACGAATGGTTCCTTAAGCTCCATAAGTGATAGTACGTTTACCATCCTTAAAGCACCTCAGGTAATTTTTTCTCAAGCTTGTCTAAGCAATGCTGTAATTGTTTGGAATAAAATTCCTCATGCCGTTTCCTATGATGTTTTACGTTTAAAAAATGATAGCTCATGGCAGGTATTAAAAAATATTACCGATACATTTTATATTGATTCCAGTGTTAGTTCTTATAGTTATTATTGGTACAGTATTCGAGCGGTTGAAAAAAATAATGGCATTAGTCAGCAGGCTATTGCAGTAAATTTAAATACCGGCAGTTCTTCGTGTTTTGCCAAACTGGATGCCGGAATATCCAATATTGATAGTCCGTCATTAGGATTTTGTACGGGTCCGGTGGCCGTATATGTTCATCTTAATAATTATGGACTAGTAACCTTAACCAGTGCAACCATTAGCTGGACTTTAAATGGAGTGAAACAAACACCATTTAAATGGACAGGTTCCTTAGGTATTGGTGCTTCTACTTCCGTTAATATTGGCAGTGTTAAATTAACCAATGGTTTTTCTTATAATATTAAAGCTTATACCATGCTTCCCAATGGTGGCATAGATGGTAATGTGGTGAATGATTCTACCAGCAGAAATAATATTCAAGGAGGCTTGAGCGGTACTTATTCCGTAGGTATTATTTCTCCGATTTATCCCAGCATTTCTTCTGCCATCAATGACTTAAATAATAGAGGTGTTTGTGGTGCGCTGACCTTACAAATTTTGGATGGAAATTATACCGAACAAACTACCATCAATCAAATAAGAAATACTTCTGCAGTAAATACCATTACCATTGAAAGTGCAAGCGGTGACAGTAGTCTTGTTAATTGGAATTATCCAAATAATACCGGTGATAATTTTGTATTCAGAATGTATGGTACCAATTATCTTACCTTGCGCAATATAACCTTACAAAGGACAGGTACAGGTATTTTATCTACCTCCCGGGTTTTAAATATTAGCGGAGGAGCTAATCATATCAGCGTTCACAATAATGCATTAATTGGTGTCTATGGTGCCAGTACTTTGGCTTATTTTACAGAAGGTGTAGATTCAAATATTTCATTTTATAATAATTATTTAAAATATGGAAATTATGGGGTATATCTATGTTCCTATTACGGATATAATGCCACTAATAATATGATCAGCGGGAACCTTTTTGATTCCACTTATATATCCGCCGTTTATGCCTTTTATCAATCAGCAATCACCATCAAGAATAATATTATTACCCATCTGGGTGACGGTGATAATTCAAATTATATTTATGGTCTGCAATTGGAATCCTGTCATGATTCTTCCCTCATTGAAAGTAATAAAATTGATATTCCGGGCATCAATACCCAAGCCTATGGTATTAGTATTTCGTCCAGCTTTGCGTCCTCAAGTGCTCCTGCATTAATTGCAAATAATTTTATTTCCATGTCCTGTTTTGATTCTACCAAATCGCCCTACGGAATAAATTTATACTATACGTATTATCAAAATATATATTTTAATAATGTGCATCTTTTCAAAACCAATTCCAATGGGGTGCCGTTTATATCGTATTACAATTATGGCGGTGGTAATAATGTTGAAAATAATAATTTTGTAAATCACGGTGGCCCGTATGCACTTTACATTAATCCTTCTTCCTATTTTGATTCTGTAAATTATAATAATTTAGTGGCAAGCGGTAGTGTTCTGGCGGATTGGAATGGAACGGATTATTCCTCTTTAAGTTCTTATATTTCCGGTACTGCACAAAATAATACCTTAAATGCTGATCCGTTATTTATTTCAAATACTGACTTACATGTGGCCTCCAAATCAATAGTACAACAGGCAAAATATATTGCTACGGTTCCCATAGATATTGATGGCCAAACGAGGGCTTCAGTGCCTACCATTGGAGCCGATGAAATATCCTATAATGATGCCGGCATAAATATATTAAATAATGGCATCCTTACTTTCTGTGATGGTACCGAATCCATCATGCCTCAATTGAAAAATTTTGGGTTAACCACTATAAGCAGCACAACTATTAATTGGTCAATTAATGGAACTTTGCAAAAACCATTGGCATGGACCGGTACTTTAAAACCCGGTGATTCTACCTCTGTTACTTTAGGTAGCTATTTAATGCTTGCATCAAAAACATATAATATTAAAATATGGACCTCCAAACCTAATGGTGCTATAGATTATAACCATCGCAATGATAGTTTAACTGCTGTTTGGACGATAAATCCTCATCCGATGAGAAGTGCAATTGCTTCTAAAGGTATTTGCAAAGGAGATAGCATAAGTTTAGGCGCAAGTGCTATTGCCGGACATGCTTATGCATGGACGAGCATACCTTCAGGATTTACTTCTACTACCAGTGCTCCATATGTTAAGCCTACTACGATGACTGTTTATGTATTAAATGAAACCATCACTTCTACTTCTTGCAGTAGGATTGATTCTGTTATCATTACCGTAAACCCTAAGCCTGCTGTTTCCGCAGGTAGCGGTAGTACTATTTGTGCAGGAACTCTAGTTAGCATTGGTAACGCCCCAACGCCCGGTCATAAATATGTTTGGTCCAGCATGCCAAGCGGATTTAAAAGCAGTTCCAGCAGTCCAAGCGTTAATCCAAAGGATACCACTACCTATTTTGTTTACGAAACTGATACTGCCACCGGCTGTTTTGCCAAGGATTCCGTAACGATAAATGTGAACCCGGTACCAAGTGTTAAAGCGGGTACTGCTAATAATATTTGCGCAGGCACCTTAATGGTACTTGGTGCAAGTCCCACTTCGGGTTATTCCTATCATTGGAGTTCTAAGCCGTCAGGCTTCAGTTCGTCCTTATCCAATCCAAGTATAAAGCCTAGTACTACGACCACTTATTATTTGATGGATTCCATTAATGCCACGGGTTGTACCGCGATGGATTCGGTTACCATTACGGTTTATCCCTTGCCGAGTCCGGCTATTGGCACGGTGACAAATATTTGTAACGGAACTAAAGTTAATTATGCAACAGCCAATCATTTGGGCTCAAATTACCAATGGAAGATTCCGAGAGCGAATATAATTTCAGGCGCAGGAACCAATACCATAATGGTTAATTGGACAAGCGCAGGAAAAGATTCCATTCAAGTTACGGAAACGGATCATAATGGTTGCAAGGATTCTAATCTTGTTCATTTAAGTATTTATCCTAATCCAATAGCTAAGTTTACTGTAGGTAAGGCTTGCAGCGGTATTCCTACCGTATTTATTGATTCCTCCTCTACTACCTTTAAGCAAACTTGGTATTTTGGGGATGGTGATTCCAGTAGTAATATTGCTGCTGCACATGCATATAGTGCTGCGGGTGCCTACCACACCAGTTTAGTGGTACAAGACTCCAATGCATGCGTGGATACTGCAAGAAATATAATTCAAGTGGATACCGGTGCCAATGCTAAATTTACATTTGCAGAAGATCTATTAAACCATTTGCTTTACAATTTCAAAGCTATAGATACCACTTTAAATGCAAATGCATATTTGTGGAATTTTGGTGATACCAGCACAGGAAACTCATATCATCCTTCACACTTATATAAATCGCCTAAGCGATTTGAAGTATCATTGTCGGTGACTTTAAAAAATGGATGCAGTGCCAGTTCCGTTGATTCAACCTTAATAATTTATACCGGTATTACGGATACCAAAAATAATTCAAATAAAATTAGTGTAGCTCCTAATCCGAGCAATAATCAATTTGTAGTGAGTTATACTTTGGATAAAGGTCAAATGGTGAAATTTAGTTTATTCACTATGGATGGTAAAACGATATTGGATCCTATAAATTCATGGGAAACAACAGGTGCACACCAATATATTATTAATGCAAGTGAATTAAAATTAATGCCCGGCGTTTATCTCTTACAAGTGCAATTGAGCAATGAAGGGATCTACAATAAAAAACTAATTTTTACGAAGTAATAATAAAGTGAACTAATTATCGGCACTTAATTTTTGGACGCGCAAATAGTATAATTCATCGCTTTCCACCAATTGAAAGTGCAGGCGAATAGGGGTAATATAATGATGAAGACTAAGTTTTACACTGATGTCTTCATCTTTTTTTAGGGTATAGGATGTCCCTGAAAATTCAGGAAGGACTAAGTCTTCATCTATATGGGTAGGATCATCAATTTCATAGGATAAATCCTTGGCATTGTATTCTTCCCATTCTTCGTCCTCTATGGAATGACTTAAATAATGCTTCAATGCATCATTGATGGCTTTACGAAATTGTTCGGTATCTTTAACAAATACCTTTTGCAATTCAAGCGTTTCTGATTTTGAATGCAAAGCTTTTATAAAACCGTAAATGCGTTCTAACACTTCATCCCTGTCCGGGCATTCCTTCCAATATTGAACATTTGAATAATTTTCCACGATAATTATATTAATTTTACAAATAAACAGAATTTTAAAGTCATTTACAATCTTTTCTATTTTTAGCAGGAGCACTTTGTATTTGGAGGGGAAAAATTTAATTGCGCATTAAATATTTTTTAAATGTTAATTTTAACTGAAATTTGTATTGCTTTGATCACGAAATTTGCATGTCAATGATAGTGCCTAATAAGTTTAGTATTCGGGTGTACGGTATACTCTTTAATAGACAACAAGAAGTATTGGTAGCCCATGAACAAATTGAAAACACTGCTTTTACAAAATTTCCCGGCGGCGGCTTAGAATTTGGTGAAGGATTGCATGATTGCATCATTCGCGAATTCAAAGAGGAAACCGGAGTGGCGGTAGAAGTGCTATCGCATATTTATACTTCGGAATTATTTATTCAAAATAGTTTTGATGCTCATGAGCAAATTATTGGCGTCTATTATTTATTAGCTCCTGTCAATCACGACGATCTAAAAAAGATTAGTACTGAACCCAAACAACATCCTTTTCGCAATACTCACAATACCATACGTTTGCGCTGGGTTCATTATAAGGTGCTTTCCGATAAAATTTTAACGTTCTCCATGGATCGTTCCGCTTTAGAAGCATTAAGAAAAGTAGTAAAATAATTAATTTTAGGCCTCGGTTTCGTTTAAATGTACATAACCATTGAGCGAGCGCATGGCAAAAAATAAACTGGCCACGGTTAAAATGGCCCCCATAATAAAGGGCGCTCCTGCAAAATAAACCGGTGCAGCAGGGGAGGTGAAATAAGAGAATAAATTGGTCATGAGTATGGGGCCTACAATAGAAGTTACACTCATTAAGCTGGTCAAGGCGCCTTGCAATTCTCCTTGTTCATTGGCAGGAACCTGATTAGAAATAATGCCTTGTAGTGCCGGACCACAAATTCCGCCTAAGCAATAGGGGAGTAGAAATACCAATAATAACCAACCGGTATTAGCAATACTAAATAATACAAATCCTATAGCATAAAGTACTAAGCCAAAATACACAGAACGTTTTTGTCCGAGTTTAGGATTTATTACTCTGATTAATCCGCCTTGGACAATAGCTACCAGTAATCCGACAATACCTAAGGAATAGCCAATCATTTTTTCATCCCAATTATACTTCGCCATGGTGATGAAAGTCCAGGTGCTTTGCACGGCATGAGCCGCCAAATAAATACAAATTAAGGAGGCAATTAACCCATATACTACGGGATATTTCTTCAATTGAAATAAAGCTCCGAAAGGATTTGCTCTTTTCCATTCGAAATTCCTTCTGTTTTCCTTTTTAAGTGATTCCGGTAAGATAAAATATCCGTAGAGGAAATTAATAAAACAAAGTGCTGCTGCGGCAATAAATGGAGCTCTGACACCAAATTTTGCGCTTACAACGCCACCGAGGATTGGGCCGATAATAAATCCCAAACCGAAGGCTACGCCAATCAGTCCAAAGTTTTGTGCACGCTTATCTGGCGTGCTTACATCGGCAATGTAAGCAGAGGCAGTGGTGAAGCTGGCACCGGTAATGCCGGCCAATATGCGACCTAAAAATAACCAGCCGATGGCAGGTGCCCAGGCCAAAAATAAATAATCAATGGCGAAACCGAATAATGACATTAATAAAATAGGTCGTCTGCCATATTTATCACTTAAATTACCAACAATCGGCGCAAAAATAAATTGCATTAAAGAATAACTCAACATCAGTAAACCTGAATAAAGGCTGGCTTTACTTAAGTCTCCACTTATTAATTCCTTAATCAGTTTTGGCATCACCGGAATAATAATGCCAATACCAATTACATCAATAAGTAATGTAAAAAAAATAAATAAAACCGGTGATGTCTTTTTTTCTTTCATTTTATTAAGCTTCAACTAACTCAATTAAGTTATGTTGTTTACTGTAACTCACTGCAGCTTCCACAAATTTTACAAAAATAGGTTGCGGATTATCTACGGTACTTTTTAATTCGGGGTGATATTGTGTGCCAATAAAAAATGGATGATCTTCAATTTCTACCACCTCAACTAATTTACTGACCGGATTAATGCCGGATGGAATCATTCCTGCATTTTCAAAGGCATCTTTATAATCATTATTAAATTCATAACGATGTCGATGGCGCTCCATAATGACATTCTGTCCATATATTTTATAGGCCAATGAATTCTTTTTTAATTGACAAGGATAGGCTCCTAAACGCATGGTTCCTCCTTTGGAATTTTGTGTTTTTTGATCTTCCATTAAGGCTATAACAGGATGTGGTGTTTTAGCATCTATTTCGGTAGAATGTGCGCCATTTAATTTTAATACATGGCGAGCAAATTCAATTACTGCGCATTGCATGCCTAAACATATTCCGAAAAATGGAATTTTATTTTCACGTACATATTGTATGGCTTCTATTTTACCTTCAATGCCGCGTTCTCCAAAACCCGGTGCTACCAAAACCCCGCTCAATCCTTCCATCTTTTCAGCAATATTTTGTTTGGTAATGCTTTCAGAGGATATATATCTTACTTCTACTTTACAATCATTGCGTGTACCTGCATGTATAAAACTTTCATTGATGGATTTATAGGCATCAGGTAATTCAGTATATTTACCAACCAATCCTATGGTAATGGTGGTAGAGTAATGTTTTAATTTGTATAAGAAATCTTCCCATTTACTCATGTCCGGTTCATGTTTTAAAGGTAGTTTTAATTTTGATAAAACTACTTTATCCAATTCTTCCGCTTGCATGGCAATAGGAACTTCATAAATCGTGCTCACATCAATGGCTTCCATTACGGAATTAGCTTTTACATTACAGAATAAAGCTAATTTTTTGCGCATATCCTTGCTAATCGGATGTTCTGTCCTGCAAACCAAGATATCCGGTTGTACCCCGGTTTCTAAAAGGGTTTTAACGGAGTGTTGTGTTGGTTTGGTTTTTAATTCCCCGGCACCTTTTAGAAATGGTATATACGTTAAATGCACCACCAAACAATTGCTTGGCCCTTTTTCATAGCGCATTTGACGAAGCGATTCGATATAAGGTAAAGATTCTATATCCCCAACCGTACCACCAATTTCTGTGATGATAATTTCATAATTATTTCCTTTTCCAAGTCTTTGAAAACGGTTTCTGATTTCATCCGTTATATGAGGAATCACCTGTACGGTTTTTCCTAAATAATCTCCGCGTCTTTCTTTTTCAATCACCGTTCTATAGACTTGTCCGGTGGTTACATTATTGGCCTGTGAAGTAGGGATATTTAAAAAACGTTCATAATGTCCCAAATCTAAATCTGTTTCTGCACCATCATCGGTGACATAACATTCTCCGTGTTCATACGGATTCATGGTTCCCGGATCAACATTTAAATAGGGGTCAAATTTTTGGATGGTTACAGAATAGCCGCGTGCTTGCAAAAGTTTTGCTAAACTAGCGGATAAAATCCCTTTTCCTAAGGAGGAGCTCACACCTCCTGTCACGAATATATATTTAGTAATTGCCATAATCTATTTTGTTTGGAAAATATAATCTTCTACTTTTTTTAAATCTTCCGGAGTATCCACCGCCAACATTCGGTAATTGGTTTCTTCGGCAAAAATACCAATTCCATGTTCAAGCCAACGCAATTGCTCCAAACTTTCTACTTGCTCCAATGGAGTAGGGGTAAGTTGAGTTATTTTCTTTAATGTATTTAGTCGGTAACCATAAAGTCCGATATGCTTCCAAAATATTGGACTTTTGTTTGAATTTCGAACAAATGGTATCGCAGAGCGACTGAAATATAATGCTTTTTTATTAATGCCTAAAACAGCCTTTACTACATTTGGATTTTGAATTTCTGCTTCTTCATTTATTTTTTGAACTAAAGTAGCTATTTCAACCTCATTATTGTTAAATAAGGATAATAATTCTTCCAAGGGTTCTTTAGCAATAAATGGTTCATCCCCTTGTACGTTTATAATTACTTCAACATCTAATTTTAATTTAGCTACCACTTCCGCACATCGTTCCGTACCACTTTCGTGATGCTTGGCAGTCATGACTACTTCGGCATGCCATGATTCTGCAGCCGAAAATATTCTTTCATCATCCGTTGCAATAATCACTTTTAAAAATAATCCGCTTTTAATCACATTGTCATAAACATGCTTCAACATAGGAATGCCATTAATAGGTACCAATGGCTTTCCGGGAAAGCGCGTACTATCATATCGTGCAGGTATTATAGCAATGCTTTTCATGATAGGTGTCGGGAAAAAATGGTTTCCGTTATTTGTCCGTCTTTCATTAGTAATTTTCGATGCGCCATTTCCGCTAACTCTTCATTATGAGTTACAATAATAAAGGTTTGTTGGAAACGTTCGCTCAAATCAAAAAAGAATTGATGCAGTTCTTTCGCATTTTTTGAGTCAAGGTTTCCGGAGGGCTCATCGGCTAGAATCACTTCCGGGCTATTAATTAAGGCCCTGGCAACTGCCACTCTTTGTTGCTCCCCGCCGGAAAGTTCATTCGGCTTATGGTGTATTCTTTTTTCTAATCCCAAGGTTTCTAAAAGTGCCATGGCTTTTTTTTCTGCTTCTGCCCTTGGTGTTTTTGCAATAAAGGCCGGAATACAGACATTTTCCAATGCCGTAAATTCCGGTAATAAGTGATGAAATTGAAAAATAAAGCCAATATTCTTATTTCTAAAAGCTGCAAGTTCAGAAGATTTTAATGAGCTTAACTGAACTCCGTTAAAAGTAATTTCACCCGCATCTTGCTTGTCGATAGTTCCAATTATATGGAGTAATGTGCTTTTGCCGGCACCCGAAGGACCAACGATTGCAGCAATCTCACCTTTGGATACTTCGAAGCTAACTCCTTTCAGAACCTGAAGATTATCGTAACTTTTTTGGATATTCCGCCCTTGAATCATGACGGGAAGCAAAATTAGAGATTTTTTTTAACTTTGACAGCTTAAAACAAATGCAGATGAAAAAAATATTTTCACTTATTACTTTATGCCTGATTGCTTGTGCAACTTTCGCTCAATCTGATGCCACCCTTGAAAAACCATATAAAAAAGCTAAAGAACAGCATGGCCAAGATGTTATTTTTCTTGGTACCAGTCCGAATTGGAAATATACTATTTCGGGTTCTCGTGATATGACCATCAAACTTTGGGAAACTGATTCCTTAAATCCTGTTCAAACCTTTAAGGGTCATATTTCTGCCGTTCAGGTGGTCGCTATGAGTAATGATTGCAAACTTATGCTTTCCGGGTCTGATGATGGCTCCGTTATCCTTTGGGATGTAGAAAAGGGTAGCATCATCCAAAAGGTAAAGAACCACCAAGAAGGAGTTAATGGACTTGCTTTTAGCCCGGAAGCTTCACCAAAATATTTTTATACCGGCGGGGAAGATGGTAAAATTCAGGTTTATGATCGCTTAACCGGTTGTAAATTTATTAATTCCATTCAAACTGAAGGGGGCGGCATTATGGGGATGGGTATTCCATTCGGTAGCCGCAATGCCTTAATTATATGTAAAGATGGTAAAATGCGCGAATATGACCTCAAAACCGGGGCTTTACTTCGAACTTTTGAAGGCAATCATACCGAAGATGTTCATCAAATGGTTTTATCTCCTGATGGTAAATATGCTGCTACCTGCTCTGATGATAAGCGCATTATATTATGGGACATCGCTGCCGGAAAGATTGATAAAACTTTTGAAGGTCATACCTGGAAGGTGTTTAGTGTGGCCTTCAATCCTACCGGCCAATATATTGCTTCAACTTCTATTGATGGTACCGTGCGTATGTGGAATGTAGCAGATGGTAAGGAATTAAAACAATGGAAATTAAAATATACCAAACAATTTAATGCCGTTACTTTTACTGCTGATTCCAAATATGTAATTGCAGCCATTGTACATACACCTCCGGTAAATGAGGATTTTTATTGGTGGTCCACCGGATTAGACCTTCCGGTACCTGCACCTATTGCCGCTATGCCTGAAGAGGCTGCGCCAGTTAAAGTTGCCCCTAAACCGGTACCCGGTAAAAAACCGATAATTAAAAAGTAAATCCTTCCATTTCCAAAATATATAAGCCCAATGAATCTTTGGATATATCAAGTAGATAAAAAATTAGTCGGCAAGGAACTTCAATCGATCCGGGAAGAGCTTCAGGTTTTTATTGATCGATGGAATGCACACGGCAAAAAACTGAAAGCTGCTTATGAATTGCCTTATGATCATTTTATTGTCCTTAAAGTTGATGAGGAAGAAGCCAAGGCTTCGGGATGCTCTATTGATGATTCTGTCAGACTTTTAAAGACCATAGAGCAAAAATATCAATTGCAACTTTTTGATCGAATGAAAATGGGGTATTTAAAGGATAAAGAAGTACAATTAGTACCCCTGAATGGAATCACTGCTTTATATGAAAGCGGTACCATTGGTCCGGATACTTTGGTGTTTAACAATGCAATTTCAGACCAGACGGATTATCCTTCCCAATGGGAAATTCCTTTTGGGAAATCACCTTATTTTAATTTTGTGCACTAAAGAATGTAGCAACTTATTGGTAATAATGTTAATATTTAACCTGAGTAAATGATAATATCCATGTACTTCTTGGTTTAATTTTAGGCTGTATTCTCGATTTATACTTTTATTTTTGTGTTTTGAAATACTAATTTATGGATGATAAGGTAGCGAAGCGTATCCATGATATACAAGAGTCCTCCACACTGCAAATGGCCCGTCTTAGTCGCGAGCTTATTGCGCAAGGCTTGGATATTATAAATCTTACCCTGGGCGAACCGGATTTTGACACCCCATTGCACATTCGGGAAGCTGCTAAAAAAGCCATTGATGACGGCTTTACACATTATACACCTGTACTCGGTTATCCGGAACTTAGAACTGCGATAGCAGATAAACTAAAACGCGATAGCAATTTGGATTATCTTCCTTCTCAAATTATTGTCAGTACCGGTGCTAAGCATTCTTTAATTAATATAATTCTCAGCATCATTAATAAAGATGATGAAGTAATTATTCCTGCGCCATTTTGGGTTTCCTATCCGGAAATGGTAAAACTTGCCGAGGGAAAAGTAGTTGTAGTTTCCGCAAAGGTGGATCAAGATTATAAAATAACACCGGCCCAATTGGAAGCCGCTATCACTCCAAAAACGCGTGCTTTTATATTTTCTTCTCCTTCTAATCCTACCGGCTCAGTTTATTCCAAGGAGGAGCTGGCAGGACTTGCAAAAGTATTTAATGCGCATCCAAACATTATCGTTATCTCCGATGAGATTTATGAGTATATTAATTACAGCTCCGGGCATGTGTCTTTAGCACAATTCCCCGAAATCAATCATCGAGTGGTAGTAGTTAATGGCATGTCCAAGGGCTTTGCCATGACCGGTTGGCGTATTGGCTATGCAGCAGGTCCGGAATGGATTATCAAGGCTTGTGAGAAACTGCAAGGCCAGTTTACCAGTGGTACTTGCTCTATTTCTCAAAAGGCTGCCATTTGTGCATTAACTTCTGATATGAGTCCTACTTATGTTATGAGGGATTCCTTTTTAAAACGCCGAAATTTGATTGTAGAAAGGCTTAAAGCTGCTCCCGAACTCAAATACGGAATTCCTGAAGGGGCCTTTTATTTATTCCCTGATGTCAGTGCGTACTTAGGTAGAAGCTATCAAGGAATGACCATACATACCAGCGAGGATTTATCCATGTATTTACTCAAGGAAGCCAGGGTTTCTACAGTTTCCGGTGCCGGTTTTGGTGCTGAGGAATGTATCAGATTATCCTTTGCTACCTCTGAGGAAAATATAATTAAAGCTTGCGATAGAATCATAGAAGCCCTAGGCAAACTAAGCTAATAATATGTTTGAAAATATTTCCAAAGCCGAACTCGAAAACCTTTTTAATCAATTTGAAGGCAAACGCATTTTGGTGATTGGTGATGTAATGCTGGATGCTTATTGGTGGGGCAAAGTAGATCGCATTTCGCCGGAAGCTCCGGTACCCATCGTTCATGTAACTAAAAAAGAATTTCGATTGGGTGGTGCCGCAAATGTGGCTCTTAATTTAAAAACCTTGGGTGCAGTTCCGGTTTTATGCGCAGTAATAGGGCAGGACCAGGAAGCCGATATCTTTTTGGAGGAAGCCGCAAAACAAGGCATTGCCAGTGATGGTATTTTAAGCATTCCTTCACGTCCTACCACCATTAAAACCCGCGTTATAGGACAGAAGAATCAAATGCTTCGAATCGATACCGAGGATAATCAATTAATTTCTGAACAAGATAGTGATGCTTTATTTGAGCGTATCCTCTTACAAATGGAGGATGCAGCACTGATTATATTTGAAGACTATGATAAAGGCGTCCTCAGCGAAGCGCTTATCACCGACCTGATTTTTGAAGCCAATACCCGTCATATTCCTATTGCGGTGGACCCTAAGAAAAGAAATTTTCATGCGTATGCCGGAGCCACATTATTTAAACCCAATCTTCGCGAACTTGCCGAGGGATTAAAGCTCGAAATTAATGCGCATTCACCCTTGGAAGAAATCCAAAGTGCTGCAAATTTATTAATTCATTCTATGCACTTTAAATATGTAATTGTGACCCTAAGTGAACGTGGCGTGTATATTACTGACGGCATTGAAGGTTACCTGATACCGGCTCATATTCGAAGTATATCTGATGTCAGTGGTGCAGGTGATACCGTTATTAGTGTGGCAGCCCTCAGTATGCTCACAAATATGCCCATGGATGGCATTGCTGCCCTTGCCAATTTGGCCGGTGGATTGGTTTGTGAAAAGGCTGGCGTAGTTCCGATTCAAAAGGATGAATTAATGCATGAAGCAGAGCGTATTTTCGTCGCTCAAGTATAATTTAATATCTTTATCAAAGGCTATACAAAAGAAAAACGGACCGAAGCCCGTTTTCCTTAATTTATCCTATTTAAAGCTTAAGCAAATTCTTTCACTGTTTTGCTTGCATTCATTACTAAATCAATGCTTTTATAAGGCATACCAAATGCTTTCGCCACTTCTTCATAAACAATATCACCGGAAACTACATTTAAACCTAAGCGTAGTTCGTGATTATCGGTACAAGCTTTTTCCCAACCTTTATTGGCCAATTGCAAAGCATAAGGCAAGGTTGCATTGGTTAAAGCAATCGTTGAAGTATATGGTACGGCACCAGGCATATTGGCTACGCAATAGTGAATAACATTATCAATAACGAAGGTTGGATTTTCATGGGTGGTTGGATGACAAGTTTCGATACATCCGCCTTGGTCCACAGCTACGTCCACAATTACAGTACCGCTTCTCATTTCTTTCAGCATATCTTTAGTAATGAGGTGTGGTGCCTTAGCTCCCGGAATTAAAACTGCCCCAATAATTAAGTCAGATTCACGGATGGCCGCCAAAATATTATAATGGCTGGACATAATAGTATGTACATTTGATGGCATAACGTCGCTCAAATAACGTAATCTAGGTAAGCTGATATCCATAATAGTAACATCAGCACCAAGGCCTGCAGCCATTTTAGCCGCTTGAGTTCCTACGATACCGCCGCCTAAAATGAGTACTTTACCCGGTTTTACTGCCGGTACACCACCCAATAATACGCCGCGACCGCCCATTGGTTTTTCAAGATATTTTGCACCTTCTTGTACAGCCATACGACCTGCAACTTCACTCATCGGAACTAATAAAGGTAAGGAACGATCTGCTTTTTCTACTGTTTCGTAGGCCAAGCAAACAGCACCTGTTTTTATCATCGCTTCAGTCAACTCCCTATTGGAAGCAAAGTGAAAATAGGTGAATAATAATTGATTCTTTTTGATTAATCCGTATTCTGCCGCAATGGGTTCTTTTACTTTAATAATCATATCTGCTTCCGCATAAACGGATGCAATATCCGGTAATATACTGGCACCGGCTTTGATGTATTCATCATCACTAAAGCCACTTCCTTCACCGGCAGTATGTTGTACATATAGTTGGTGGCCATGCTTGCTTAATTCTGCAACGCCTCCCGGAGTAACGCCTACGCGATTCTCGTTATTTTTGATCTCTTTTGGAACACCTATTTTCATGAAATAAAATTGTTTAAAATTAAATTTGTGGCAAAGATAGGAAAGAATCTTTGGAATTGCATGACAATTCCTTTAAAGTACTGCCTATCTTTTGCTTTCATTACATATGTTTATGACCTACCCAAACAAATCGCTTGCTGAGGTAGGAGATATCGGTAAAGCTTGCATTGCCGGCTGGATTACCCCCCGTAACATGAAAATCTGAGAAAGCTGCATTTTGGTTCATCCAAATTTGACCGGTCAGGTTAAATGCTACCGGTGTAAATGCTTCCTCCATGCTTTCTGCGATATTATGCTTTACATTTTCGTTGGTGGTATATGCACCACAACTGATAGCCCCTTTATGTAGTGCCAGTTTTTTGGCCAAGGCAATGCTTTCTTCAGTATCCGCCGTTTTAATTATAAATACTACCGGTCCAAAACATTCTTCCCCATAGGTTGCAATATCTTCGGCATCCAATTTTATGATGGCCGGACTGGCTGTTCTTGCATTTGGATATTCTTCGTTGACCACAGATTTTGAATCTAAAATCAATACAGCGTTTTTGCTTTCAATGGCATTGCCAATTCTTTGCAAAGTATCAATATTTTGGATGGCACCCAATACTCCAGGCCCCATTTTAGGATGATCCACGATGGCTTGTACAGCATCAGCAAAGGCTTGAGCCGCATCAGTAAAGGAGACATGACCCGAATCTGTTTTAATTCCATTTTCAGGAATAAATATATTTTGAGGCGCAGTACACATTTGTCCGGAATACAAACAAGCGGCAAAAGCCAGATTTTGCATAACTGCATTTAAATCATGCGCCGAATCTAAAATAACGGAATTGACGCCTGCTTTTTCAGTAAAGCTTATTTTACCCGGCAAACTTTCAATATAGTCGCCGAAGGAATTGCCACCGGTATAATCAATTAATTTTACTTCCGGACTATTGACTAATTTTTTAGTAATAGGGTCATTGGTGGTATCTACTGCCAATTGGATGAGGTCAGGATTATATCTTCCGGCCACCAAGGCTTTTTGAATTTCAGCGACCACAATGGCAATCGGTAAAATACCACCCGGATGTGGTTTTACGATGACCGGATTACCACTGATTAAGTTGGCAAACACCCCGGGAACCGTGTTCCAAACCGGAAAAGTAGAACAACCGATCACTAAGCCTATTCCACGGCCCATCGTTCTCCAGGTTTTATGAACATTCAATTCAAATTTTCCCATTGGTTTTATCCATTCCTGATGGTCAGGGAATTTTCTTTGCAAATCATATCCAATGGCAATCGTTTCCAAGGCCCTGTCATTGGCATGTGGACCGGAAGCCTGAAAGGACATCATATAGGCTTGTCCGCTGGTATGCATGGTGGCAATTGCAATATCAAAAAAACGTTTGCTGATGCGCTCCAAACTTTCTAATAATACACCAGCCCTGCTTTCAGGACTGGCATTGCGCCATTCGCTAAGGCAAGCGCGGGCATTATCAATTAATTGTTCATCCGTAAAACTAGGATAGTGAATATTCAGTAATTCCTGAGTGTAAGGGGAACTTTCATTACCTTTCCAATCGCTCGGGTCTTGTTGCAATAATTCAGTAAATCTATTACCTAATTGAGCATCGTACCAGGCTTGAGCCTTGGCCAAGCCGTCCTCGGCATAAGCCTTCGGATTTTCAGAATAAGCAGCATAAAATTTTCTGCTGAATACCGCCTGAGTGGCCTTATCTAATAATTCTTTATGTTTTTCAAATAGCAACATGATCGTAATAATTTAGCAGCAAAGTTACTAAAAGCAATCCTAGCTTTCAAAGAAAATGAAAAAACAAAACAAGGGATATAACATTGGATAATTATAGTAAAATAGGTGATTTATAAGGAGCTAATATATATTTAGCTTTTGTTGAAAGGAAGGAATGGTTAAGTTTCTGCCTGTAGGTCTAAACCTTTTTGCAATGACCCTCCACCATATTTATTATTCTTAATTTCGCTGCCTTAAGTTTCAAAAATAATATGTCTGAAATTAAGAGGCTTTTGTGGGAGCAGTGTATGGCTAAGCAGACCGAGCTGATGGAGAGTGCTAAGTCAGCGATGCTTCAAAGTCAGGAAAGTGCTAATGAGCAAAAAGGAACGATGGGGGATAAGTTTGAATCCTTCCGTGAGCAAATGCAAATTGACCGTGATATGCATGCCCGTCAATATGATGCCGCCTTGCAGGGCTTGGCGGTATTGAAAAAAATAGATCCGGAGAAGAAAAATATTCAGGTGGCTTTGGGAGCATTGGTCATTACAGAGACGCAGAAATTATTTATTGCGGCCAGCCTCGGTCAGGTAAAAATTGGAGCGGAAGTTTATGTGGCAGTTTCAACTTCCACACCTATTTATACCGGAATGGCAGGGAAAAGGAAAGGCGATTTTTTTGTATTTAATAATAAGAAACATCAAATTTTAGAGTTATACTGATTTAAACTTTTACTTTAAGTAAAATTATTTAATTAATTG
>CAIKRV010000071.1 GCA_903829945.1 uncultured bacterium
CTCGCAGCGGTCTAAACACAATATCATTGACATTGAAATTATCCGGCGTTTCCACGGTATTAATAATTTGACGAGCTACATCAGGGGCTTGCATCATTTTATCATGTGCTTTGATGCCCGGGGAATGATTAAAGAAATCCGTTTGTACAGATCCGGGATACACACCGGTAACCTTAATACCAAACTCACGCAATTCCTTAAATAAAGAGTCCGTGATGCCCTTTACAGCATGTTTGGAGCCTGCATAAGCGCCTACCTGAGGCATTCCTTCCAAACCGGCAATGGAAGATATATTAACAATATGTCCGTTTCCATGTTTCTTCATCACCGGAATTACATAGCGGCAAACATGAAAAATTCCATAAACATTTACCTCAAACATTTCATAAAACTGTTCCGGAACGGTTTCTTCAAAAAATGCAAAATATCCCAAACCGGCATTATTAATTAATAAATGAATCTGATCTCCCAGTTGAGCCTGCGTATTTTTAAAACTGGAAGCAACACTTTCCATGGACCGAACATCAGTTTTAAAAAAATGCAAATGCTGATGATTAATATCCGGCGGATTTTGTCCCCAGGCAGCAACAATTGCTCCTTTATCCAATAATAATTCAGTCAAGCATTTTCCAATGCCTTTACTTACCCCTGTTACTAAAGCTACTTTTCCTTTTAAGTCCATAATTATATTTTGAATTTATTTTTCTGCTTTTACAAAACGATCTTTACCGTGCATATCTTGCTTGATTATAATATTTTTAAAGCCTATTACTTCAAGTAATAGTTTAACCTCATGGCCATACTTTTCATTAATTTCAAAATACAATTTTCCCAATGGTTTCAGGTGTTCCATGGCCAATTTTGAGATGATGCGATAAAATAATAATGGTTCATGATCAGGAACAAATAAGGCTAAGCTTGGTTCATGATTTAAAACATTAATATGCATGAATTCCTTTTCCTGTTCTAATACATACGGCGGATTACTAACGATAATATCATAGCTACCAAGTTTTGCATCTGCTTCATCCGATAAAATATCTGTCTGAATAAATTTTATTGATGCTCCCAGGTGTTCAGCATTTTCCTTAGCTACATGCAATGCTTCCGGGCTTATGTCCACTGCGCTAACATGTGCTTGCAGACTTAGGCGTTCCAAGCTGATGGCAATACATCCGCTGCCGGTACATAAATCCAAAATGGCTTTATTGTTTAATTTATTATCCTGGTGGATCCATTGAACCAATTCCTCTGTTTCCGGTCTTGGAATAAGCACATGTTCATTTACTTTGAAACGAAACCCTAAAAATTCAGTATGTCCTATAATATATTGAATAGGCTCGCCCTTGAGCAATCGTTTAATAGCCGCCTTTAATTTCTTTTCATCCTCAGGTATTAAATCACGCATTTTGTACAAAGCAAGTTCAGTCCCGGAATAAGCAAGTATATCCTTAAACAAAGTACGCATGATTGATGACGCCTCCCTTTCGCTATACAGCTTGGATAATCGTTCAGTAGTATCGTTCAATAATTGTGAAATACTTGCCATTGGTATTTAGGGTGCCACTTTAATAATTAACTTTGAACTATGATTTCCGAAGAGCATTTCATGAGGCGCTGTTTAGACTTGGCCCGTCAAGGCTTAGGAAACGTTTCTCCAAATCCTATGGTTGGGGCGGTAGTTGTTTACAAAGATACTATCATTGGAGAAGGATTTCATCAAAAATTTGGGGAAGCTCATGCCGAAATAAATGCTATAAATTCGGTACTAGATCTATCACTCCTAAAGGAAGCTACCCTCTATGTTAATTTAGAACCATGTGCACACTATGGAAAAACACCGCCGTGTGCCGAGCGAATTATTGATTTAGGAATACCGGAAGTTAAAATAGGTTGTGTAGATACCTATGCTGAAGTTAATGGTAAAGGTATTTCGATGATGCGGGATGCAGGAATTAATGTTAGTGTAGGCATCCTGGAAAAAGAATGCTTGGCATTAAACAGTCCTTTCTTTACTTTTTATGCTAAAAAGAGGCCTTATATAATTTTAAAATGGGCGGAAACAGCCGATGGTTTTATAGCACATTCCAATTATGATTCTAAATGGATTAGTAATGATTACAGCAGACAATTGGTCCATCAATGGCGGCATGAAGTAGATGGCATTCTGGTAGGCTCCAATACCTTGAGGTATGATAATCCCTCACTCACCTCAAGAATACCCGGTGGAAAAAATCCGATACGCATTGCTATATTAAAAAATGGAGACCTATCACCAGATGCAAATTTTCTGGATGGGTCGACAGAAAGTATTTTATTTACAGCATCAACAACAGCAAACTACCCGAATATTACTTGTATTCAATTAACATTTGATGATCATCTAATTGAAAATATTTTGGAGGAATTATATCAAAGAAAGATTCAAACTTTGATGGTAGAAGGCGGAAGTAATTTATTACAGCAATTTATAGATAAACAACTGTGGGATGAAGCAAGAATTTTTAAGGCACCTATCCTATTTCAGGAAGGCATTTTAGCTCCTAAAATTATATTGCAAGACCCCATAGCACAAAGGCTTGCCGATAATATATTACAAATTTCAAAAAGGAATAATCAAACGGAATTAAGGTTGTTTCAAAGTATCGATTAATTCAGGATAGGTAAAACTTTTTTCGAAAAAACGTTTTCTTTTGGAGGCATAAATAAGCGTTGCAGGAATGGCACCGCTCCATGCATCTGATACCTTATCAATCCAATCATTGGCATGCACTGCATCTAACATCCAAACGCAAGATTGAATATGATTCTTTTTCAAAAAAGGAATTAAGGCGGAATTATATTCTTTTGACATATCTAAAGTTATTAAAATAACTTTCGTCTTTTTGCCTAAAGATGCTGTGTTTAATTTTTCAAAGAACGGTAATTCTTCTACACAAGGTTTACACCATGTGGCCCAAAAATTAATAACATAGGTGGTATCATTATTTGTATGCAGCAAAGAATCTAATTTATCAAATTTTATCTTCAATACTTGCTGGGCTTGTACCATAGTACTTAAAGTGAAAAAATAAAATATGATAAGGATATGACGCATATTTTAGTTGGTAATGGTTACAATTCCGGTAGAAGGATCGGGTTGGGTAACATTATACTTTTTCATAGAATAAACGGCCGGACCTTTTTGCAAGGTTCCATCTAATAAAAAAGAAGAATTACAACAAGGCACCCACACCTTTTTTGTATTATACCTACCGCAAGAAATCATAGTATTGCCCGTTAAAACCGTACACAAAGCACAAGTATCATTCGGATTATATGGACAATCGCGTTCCAACGCATAAATAACTCCACCTACATTGGATAAAATTAAACCTTTAACCCCATATCCGTCGAGGTACATCCAGTTGCCTGAAAATCCTAATTTTGAATAGACAGGATCATTTACGCTGAACTGAAAACTGATAGGAACATATTTTATTCCATTTGTAACCCCATTAGAATTTTTGCTACAAGCATAAATGAGCACTAAGGGTAAAAAAAGCAGCAATAAGAAATATTTCTTCATAACATTCATTTTCAGTTATTAATAATCAAGCAAAAAATATGCCTTGTATATGCAAATTTAAGGAATAGTAAATATTATCTCCATTGTTCCAAAGAATAAGTAGATTCTATTCGCTTTTCAGCTGTATCAGGCAATAGCGGGAAAAAGTCAATGGAAGTTGCTTTTTCAACGGAATCAATGCTGACGGTATAATGGAAATAACTTTCGTGCAAGTTTTTATTTGGGATAATAAAAGCAATGCCTTTATAAGTATTTCCTTCAGGAGCCAATATTACTTTATAAAAATAAGAAGGTACACTAACTTTATCCTTGCCTATTTTTTTTACGGGAGCTTTGAAGATGGGGCCCGATACTACAAAAACTTCACCATATTTTTTTGCCCATGATCTGACCTTATTTTCTAAATGCGCCCAAATTCCATCATTAAATCCATGATCCTGGGGAGTCATATTACTCATATAAAAAGTTTCAGACATCGCTTCTTTTGACCACCGCATATCCCCTGCCGGACAAATATGTCCTCGGTCATAACCACTCTTTTTATAATCTTCCGGCAAGGCGGAACCCGAATGTACTAAAGGATCCTCTCTAAAATCACCGCTTCTTTTTTCATTACCAGCCACCATCCATGCCGTCAGTCGATAGGCCACCCAATAAGGCTCCATGTCTTCTCTGCTATAGGATAAGGTATATGCTAAATGTTTTACTATTTCATCATTAGGACTAATGGCAGGAAGTACCAATTTTCGCTCCATAGCCGAATCAAACATTTGAATATTATTTGATTTCTCTAGATCGGAATTTTTAGCAGGATTATTTTTAGAATAATTTTCATAAACTTTCATGACTATGAAAGCAATTATTGCCAAAAGTATAATGCCTATTAGAAAGCGTGGATTAAAGGATCTTCCTTTTTTTACTTTGGATGACGACATTCTAATTGCAATTTATAAAAAAAAGAAATATACTCACACAAAAAAATAGTTTTAACGAACTATTTCAGTTTTGTATTATTAATATGGCGTTCACTATCTCTTTGAGTTTTCTTTTGAAGATTTTTTTTAAACGCCTCTTCCAAGTTAACACCGGTTTGATTGGCCAGACAAGCCAAAATCCAAAGTACATCGGCCATTTCATCAGCTAGGTCTGCTTTTGATTCCCCTTCTTGAAAGGATTGTTCTCCATAAATTCTAGCCATTAATCGTGCCAATTCCCCTACCTCTTCCATTAGGATTGCAGTATTGGTTAATTCATTAAAGTATCGCACGCCTATGGTTTTAATCCATTCGTCAACTTGCTTTTGTGCATCTGTAATGGTCATCTAATTATTTTTTGGAGGTATTATTATCCAAGTAAATTGTACCCTTTAAATGAAAAAATTTATAGTGGGTAAAAGTAAGATCTGAAATAAATCCTTGTGCTAATATTATTTCATCTTTCTTACGAATTTTTATAAACTTATCGCTTTTAACACTGTCCTTTGCCTCATCCCAAATCAATTCTTCCGTATTGATGGTTTCGCCTTCAGTATTTACTATTACTACATTGCCTCGTACAATAGTTTGGCTCTTTTTAATATAGCGGATGCCATAGTTGGCCCGCAGGGTAGCATTTTCATTCAAGTTATTATCAAAAAACTGAACATGTAAACCTTTAGGCATTTCCATCACAGGATCCTCGCTGATATATCGAATCATTTGAGGCGTTTTTAATTTAGCTTTAACTTTGGCAGAATCGGAATACAATACTTCTACATCAGACGCAATTTCTTTGGGTATCGCATTACTTAAAGCATTTACTTTAGCAATTTCATTTTTGCCGGTAAAGAAAATTATAAAAATCAATATAAATAAAATTCCTGCTCCAATAATGCGCACCCATCTATCTTTATAATCAATGGAATTTAAAAGCGACCGGAGAGCAAGGACTATATTGTTCATTAATCAATAAATCTTTTCCTAAACCAATTATCATCAAATAAATGAAATCCAACTGTTACCCCCATATATCTTTGACGAATGGAGTTCTTGGAAATATCCCCCAATTGCCCCAATTCAAAGGACAAATTAACGGCAGAGCCACTTTTAACAATAGGCAAACCTACACCAAAGGTCAGGCGCATATCCACAGGCTGAGTATTATTAATATTATAATAGGTTTGTGTATATCTAAATCCGATTCTATATTTAATTCGTTCCGTGAATCGTGCATAAATATCATTACCCGCAGGAGAATATTGCAAACCGACACCTACTGAACTTAAGTTATGTAAAGAATCATTTCTGTCAAAAAATCTAAAATCGGACCAAGTTTGCATTTTATAATCGGCAGAAATAAGCCATTTTTCATTTTTCCACTGAACACCAAAACCATAGGTTGCCGGCATAATAACTTTGCCGGAAGCTTGTAAGGTTTTTAGAATGGAATCTGCTACATAATTGGTTCCATTAATGGTTACAAATGAATTGTAATATAAATCTTGATGTGCGCTAAAGCTACCCGGCAAGGTAGTTGTTAAGCCAAATTGGAGAGCACTTTTTTCACCTGTTTTGATTTTATATTGTAGGCCAAAATCAAAAGATAAATTTCCGATATTGGTATATACATCACGGTGAGTACTGACAGGAGAAACAGAATCAAAATCTATGCGTTGGTTTATTTGTTGTGTACCGAAATAGTAACCAACATTTACACCGAATGATAAATTTTTAATGATCCTGATGGAAGTTCCTAAATAAAATTTTGAATACCCGCCGGAGCCTTCATAAATTTCATTGTAAGAAATTGGACTGGCATAGCTTTGTTGGAATAAATAACCAATTTTACTTTCTTGTCTTAATCCAAAGCTAAATCCCCAACCAATTTTTTTATCCAAGGGTAAAGCAAAGGCAAAATACGGAAGGCGATAATCTTTATTGCTAAATTGATCAGAACTGCTGGATACTTGATAAAAATAAGCATTGGCGGCAGTTTCAAAAACCAAAGAGGTTAAATTGCTATAAGAGGCCGGATTGGTGGCGCTGATTAAATTTTCATCACCGAATGCAATGGATACATCCCCCATGGCTCTTTGAGCACTATAGGAGGATGGCATTTGTTCACCCAAACCAAATTTAGAAAATGGAGATAAATAATTTTGAGCTTGTACATTTGTAATAACAAGCCCAAAAAACATGGCTATAATGTATTTAGTGTTTCTTTTCCGCATTAAAATTTAAAATTGAGTGTAATCCATATAATACAAGTTCAGGATCAATTTCAATATCTTCTTGAAGTTTTTCACCGATGTAACGGCTATCCCCCCCACAAATGATACATTTTAAAGAAGAATATTTTTTATGATAAGCCTGAATAAATCCTTTTATTTCAAATAATATTCCATTTATCACTCCGGAATACATGGAGCCTTCAGTGGTATTGCCCTTTAGTTTTACCTCCGTTTCACTATCAAAAATTAATGATGGTAAAGCCGAAGTAAACTGATGCAATGATTTAAAACGCATTTGAATACCGGGAGAAATACTTCCACCGGAAAATACACCTTTTTCACTAATAAAATTGGTGGTAATACATGATCCGATTCCAATCACTAAGGTATTGGTATGAGGGTATTTTTTCCAAGCTGCGGCGGCCATGGCCAATCGATCACTTCCTCCGGATTTGGAATATGAATTTTTAAAGGGTAATGGCAAATCGGAACTGTACATTAAAAAAAGTTTGCTTTTACTCTTTAAATAGCTAAGTAAATGATTCGGAAATGAAATGACACTGCCCAAAATAATATGATTAAAACTAAGGCCGGATAAAATGTTATACATACCATGCAAATCATTGGAAGGAACATTCTCAGTTCGTTCTAATAATTCGTTATGAAAAAAACCAATTTTCACAAGCGTATTTCCGGCATCAATTACAAGATCCATTTATAAAGTAGCAATACACTTTAGTTCGATAGCAATAGGGGTAGGCAAGCAATTTATTTCAAGAGTAGTCCTACAAGGAGGATTAGTGCCAAAATATTCTGCCCAAAGGCGATTATATATTGGGAAATCGTCTTTCATATTCGTTAGAAAAACAGTTACATCTACTAATTTTTCCCAGGAGGATCCTGCGTCTTCCAAAATCATGCGCACATTTTTAAAAACGGAATGACATTGTTCTTCGATATTGTACGAAATAATGTTTCCGTTTTCATCAAGGTTTACACCGGGAATTTTCTTAGTGTTTCTTTCCCTAGGACCAACCCCTGATAAAAATAATAAATCACCTACTTTCCTGGCATGTGGATACAATCCCACCGGTTCCGGTGCTTTCTGAGAATGAATACTTTGAGAAACGTCTTCCATCAACTAAACGAATTAATTGCAAAGGTAGGTAGAATTTTTGATACGCTATCCTAGGAAGAGGCCCTAAAAGGGAAAAGGAAAGTTGTCATTAGCAATCAGTGTAAGCTTGGCTAAAAGCCTGTACAACATATAGCTGTAAATATTGAGGCAATGGAACGAGCGATAGTATGCAATTGTACATAATGCTTACTGGTACATACTGAAGGACTGACTGTAATGACAACTTAATCTTTAAGTGGCCTAAATCAATGTCAATCAGTAATAAAAATAATATTTAGTACAAAGGGATAAGGCTTTGTTTTTGATGTTTTCATTTGTTTGTGTTTTGATATTTTTGCAATTGTTATAGCAATCTAATTAGATTATTTGACGATACCAAATTAATCACACAAAAGTTTTCAACAATCAAGTTAATTAATTGAATTAAAATAATTTATAAAAAGTTAAAATATGAAATTTATGCCTAAAATTAGACTTTACGGACTTCAATAATGGACATGGGCGGAAAAGTTTGTAACCAATATTTCCCCTTAGAATTAACCTGATGGCCATCCTTTTGAAAGGAGGAAGTATATTCATCCATAAATTTAAAATCAGATATTATGGCTATACCCCCTGGTTTTAATACTCTAATAATTTCTTTACAGGCTTTCTTTCTTCCGCTTTTATCTTCTATACAATGTAAACTATTATTCGAAAAAACAATATCAAAACTTGCATCCGGAAATGATAATTTCCGTGCATCATCATGTTTTATTACTGTTTTATGTGAAACTGATTCTCTAAGTACATTTACACGCGCGTTTTCTATATCATTGCCGGACAAATCATCATCATTCCATACATCTATTCCGGTAGCAATGCCACCAATTATTTTTTTGGCAGCACCAATCATCATTAATCCTCTTCCTGTTCCAATATCTAAAACGCGTTCATCCCCTTTCCAAGGGATAAAATTTATTAATCTATCTCTGTGTGAGAGTTTTCCATTGATAGAATAATTATACCTTAATGCTGCAATTAAAACAGATATAAAACCAAATACAATTAGAATTATTTCAATAATTAAACGCTTAAAATGGATGAATTTTGCAAATGGCAAACTGAATCCCACGCATAAAAGGATTATTCCACATAAGAAATAAAATCTAATTATTTTAGGAGCGTCTATGCCGTAGTCTGCTCGTTTTGAAGACATGCGTGGTGCTTATTTTAAAGCAAATATAATACAATACTAATATTATGATTTTTTAAAAAAGTAATAATTCAAACCATTCTGATATGCCTTTTAAAATCAAACAATTACATTTTTAAATTAAGTACAATTATTTTTGATTATCAATAATTTTTTTCAAAACACCCAAATCATCTTCCATATCTATATCGGTTAGTATCGGGAGCTTAAATATATTTAAACTCATTTTTTCAGCAGCTTGAATCGTATCATTGTATTCAGTGGCTGTTTCATATGTTTTATTTTTAAATAATGACTCCTGAAGCATTTTCATCCCAAGTAAATAAAAACCTCCATCTTTGGTTGGACCAATTACCAAATCACTACCATCCAAGCTTTTAAATGCCTTTTCTATTAAGGTATCACTAAGTTTAGGACAATCCGGCATTATCATGACCACCTTATGATAGCCTTCATCAAAACCTTTAAAAAATGCATTATTCATTTTTTCTCCCAAGTGCTTTCCCATTTGTAATTCCTTTTGATAGGTACTATTAGGCCATTCATCTCGGGTGGGAATATATTCATTATAGTAAACAAATTTATCCATATCCAAGTTATAAGTGTGCTCCATTGTATTTTGTAGCAAATACTGATAAATTTTTAAAGCATTATAATCTCCTATCGTTTTTGCCAATCGGGTTTTAACTTTTCCAAGAGCAGGATTTTTGACGAATATTAGCAATGCATTTCTCATTTTTTCGTGTTAGTTTTGAATATATTTCGAAGCTAACAAATCTTTTCGAAATTAATTGAACAATTTTGCAAAAGAAATTTAAATAATACCCCATCAAAGCCACTCATGTTTAATTCGTTAAACTATTCTAAACCCTTTTGAAATGAAGATAGTCCCAAAACTGAAGGACGCTTATCAATTTATTTCAAAAATTACTCCTAAGCGTTTTTGGAATGCAGGACTGGTATTTGTTTCTTACTACTATTCCAAAACATTTAATCAACCCAAAAATTGGGGTATGCCCATAGCCATTTCCATTGAACCTACCACCTCCTGCAATTTGCGTTGTCCGGAATGTCCCAGTGGATTACGCTCCTTTTCAAGACCTACCGGAATGCTCCAGACGGATCTTTGTTATCAAATTATTGATAGTTTGGCTGCTACCACCCCTTACTTAATTTTTTACTTCCAGGGCGAGCCTTATCTTAATCCCAAATTTTTGGATTATGTACAATATGCCTGCAGCAAAAAAATGTACACTGCTACCTCCACCAATGCTCATTATTTAGATGATAAAAATGCTAAACTGACCATAGAAAGCGGATTATCTCGCCTAATTATTTCAATTGACGGGACGGATCAAGAAACGTATGAGCAATACCGCGTCGGCGGAAAATTATCCAAAGTTTTGGAAGGCACTAAAAATATTGTAGCCTGGAAAAAGAAATTAAAATCAAGTACGCCATTTATTATTTTTCAATTTTTGGTGGTAAAGCCGAATGAACATCAAATTGAAGATATTAAAAGTATTGCCAAGGATTTGGGCGTAGATGAAGTACGCTTCAAGACTGCACAAATATATGATTATGAACATGGTAATGAGCTTATTCCCAACAATGAAAAATATTCAAGATACAAGAAATTGAGTGATGGTACTTACCAAATAAAAAGTTCCCTGGCCAATCAATGTTGGAAAATGTGGCATTCATGTGTATTTACTTGGGATGGACAAGTAGTGCCTTGCTGCTTTGACAAGGATGCTGACCATGGTATGGGTAGTTTACAAACGCAAAGCTTTAAAGAAATTTGGAACAGTCCGGCATATTATAATTTCAGATTAGCACTATTTAAATCCAGAAGTGAAATTGATATTTGTAAAAATTGTACGGAAGGCACCAATATTTGGACAACAGAATAATTTTTTTCATGAATATAAACTAAAAACATAAGTACCTTCGTTTACTATTCTTTATTAATTTTGCTGTAACACCCCTTTAGATGAGGTATATTTTAACTTTCTTCCTTTTATTAGGCGTTTTGAATGCCCAAGCAGATAATATTGCCATTGGGCAATGGCGTTCGCATCAAAATTTTTCTCATGCCATAAAGGTTGCGCAATTGGGTGATACCATATATGTTGCTACAGCTACAGGTATGTTTTATTACATCCGCTCCACTGAAGTGGCTACCCCTCTTTCCAAAATTAATGGAATGAGTGATATTAATATTGCTGCCATGGGCTGCAATAAAAAATACCATCAAATATTTTTGGGTTACCAAAATTCCAATATAGATATTTGGCATAACGGGAAAATTACAAATGTGAAGGATATTAGTACCTTCAATCGCATCGCAGGTGCCAAATCCATTAATGGTTTTTTCTTTAATAGTAAATATTGCTATGTTGCTGCTTCTTTTGGCATCGTTCAATATGATATTGAGAAAAACGAAATCTATGACGACTATCAAGAAATATGGCCTAGTGATGCCTCTAGTGTAAATGTTAATAGCATTGCTTTTTTTAACGATTCTATATATGCCGCTACTTCTCGGGGATTAATTGGTGCCCCGCTAAATGATCAGGTCAATTTAAGAGATTATACGTTTTGGAAAATTATTATTAATAAAGCGGATTGCAGAACACTGGAAGTATTTAATAATAAATTATGGGTGGGCATTAATAGTATGACCAACCCATTGCGCTATTTTGATAAGTCCCAATGGAGGGTTTATTCCGGAGATACAACTTTACACAAGGTTGTTTCACTGGAAGGCAGCAATAATTATTTAATAGCTTGTGGCAGTTCGCATATTCTTCAAATTGATTCTAATTTAAATTTTACGTCAAGGGGAGAAATGACTCCAAGTGCAATTATAGATGAAAATGATATGTTGTGGATTGCCAATCCGCTCTATGGATTAATTAAAAAAGATTTAAGCAATCAAATTAGCTTCATCAAACCAAATGGCCCATTTGCTCCTGATAATTTTCAAATATATTGTTCTAATGATATTGTTTATGTGGCGCATGGGGCCTATGATTTAATTCACTATGCTCCGCTTTATAATAATTCCGGCGTTTCGTATTTTACCGGTGGTGCGTGGCATTTTTATAATAAATCTGCTAATACTCCTTGGTTTGGCGACCTTAAAGATATTATCGGGGTGGCCACTGACCCTGTAAGCGGAAAAACCTATTTTGGTTCTTTTGGATATGGTATAGCCTCTTATTACCAAGGAAATTTAATTGATACCTTAGGGGCTTACAATAGTCCGTTCCGCCCGCCTCTGGGATTTGATACCATACCGCAAAGTAAAATGACCGGAAACATAAAAATAGGTAGTTTAGCTTATGATGCCAATGGAACTTTGTGGATTACCAATTTTCTGGCCAAAACGCCTTTAATTGCTAAAGTCAATAATAAATTTACTCGTTTCGATGTAAGTTCCTCTACCAGTAAAAAAGATATTATCACAGCAACACCGGATGATAACGGACATATTTGGATGCGTAGGGCCTATAATGCCGGAATCGTAGTTATGGATATTCCCACCGGAAAATCAATTGAATTAGGAGCCTCAAAAGGCATTGGAAATTTGCAAGATATCGTCGTTAATTGTATTGTAAAAGATAAGCAAGGACAAATGTGGGTAGGCACCAATAATGGAGTTTCTGTTTTTTACAATACTTCTCCTACTTCTACCAATTGGAACAATCCTAATCAACCATTTACCATTGCTGATGCACAGCCGCCTTGGGTGGACGCAGGAAATGCTTCCGGTTATTTACTAAATTTACAAATCATCAATTGCATTGCCATTGATGGTGCGGATCGGAAATGGATTGGTACCAAAAAAGGCATTTTTGTAACCAGTGAAGACGGTACTCAAATACTTTATAATTTTACTACCAAAAATAGTCCTTTACCTTCAGATAATATTCAAAACATCGGCATTAACGGAGTAAGCGGTGAAGTGTTTATCGGCACTGATGCGGGAATAATGTCCTATCGTGCCAATGCCAGTGAACCCAATAATGATTTAAATGATGTATATGTATTTCCTAATCCCGTGCGCCCGGGATATAGTGGTCCTATTGCCATCAAAGGGCTAACTGATAATACCAGTGTTAAAATAACAGATATTACCGGAAATATTGTTTGGGAAACTACCTCTCATGGTGGCTTGGTAACTTGGGATGGACATAATTTCTCAGGACAACAAGCCAATTCCGGCGTTTATTTAATTCTTCTTGTCAGCAGTGATGGTACGATGACTAATGTGCTAAAGTTGCTTATCGTCAGATAATGTTAATTCATACCCAAGGTATCGTTATTAGAAATGTGAAATATTCTGATTCCGGAGTAATTTCTAAAATCTATACCAGAAATTTAGGCATGCAAAGCTTCCTCATACAAGGAATTTATGCGCCTAAAGCGATGATCAAACCATCCCTTTTGCAGCCTATGACCATTTTGGAATTAGTGGTTTTTCATAATAAAATAAAGGACTTGCAAAGACTCAAGGAAGCAAGACCTCAACCTCTTTTATCTTCCTTGCCATTTGATGTAAACAAGGGCTCTATCGGGCTTTTTATGTCTGAAATCATTTATAAAACCATTAAAGAGGAGGAACAAAATAATCCTTTATTTGATTTTTTAATGGAATGCATTATTTACTTGGATCAATCTCCATCTTCCGAACCTTTAATGCCTCTTTATTTTATGTTGGAATTGAGCAAACATCTTGGCTTCTATCCTAATAATAATAATGAGGAAAATTATTTTTTTCACCTTAAAGAAGGTGAGTTTTTCAGCTATCCGGCTAAGGAGGATGAAACCATTATTCCTGAACATGCCATTTATTTGAGCCGGCTGCTTCATTCCAAATTATCAGATTTGCAGGGTATACATATTCCTAAAATTTCGCGACAATATTTATTAGAAAAACTTTGCTTGTATTACAGTTTGCATATGCCTTCTTTTACGCAGCTTAAATCATTAAGTGTTCTTTCAAATACGATGAAAAGTTCTGATTAATTTAAAATAAAAAACCACTCCTAAGAGTGGTTTTTTTTATAATATACATTCAGCATTAAATACTATGCATCAATTTTAGCATAACGTGCATTTTGTTCAATGAACTCTCTACGCGGTGGTACTTCATCTCCCATTAACATGGAAAACACATAATCTGCCTCAGCAGCACTTTCCAAAGTTACTTTCTTTAGTATTCGTGTTTCCGGATTCATGGTTGTACTCCATAATTGTTCCGCATTCATTTCACCTAAACCTTTATAACGTTGGATTCCTACACTTGCAGGATTATCTCCCCCTAATTTAGCAATTGCAATATCTCTTTGCTCATCATTAAATGCATAAATTTCTTCCTTACCTTTTTTGGTCAAATACAAAGGTGGTTGCGCAATGTAAACGTGTCCGTTTACCAATAACTCATGCATATATCTATAAAATAATGTCAGAATCAAAGTACGAATGTGAGAACCGTCCACATCGGCATCCGTCATAATAATTATTTTATGATAACGAAGTTTGGCCAGATTTAGGGTTTTATCATCGTTACGCGTAACGCCTAAACCGGTGAACATATTTTTTATTTCTTCATTTTCGTAAATTTTATGTTCCAAAGCTTTTTCTACGTTTAGGATTTTACCACGTAGTGGTAAAATAGCTTGGAAGCGGCGATCACGCCCTTGTTTAGCAGTACCTCCTGCGGAATCTCCTTCCACAAGATACAATTCGCATTCAGCCGGGTCGGTGGAAGAACAGTCTGCTAATTTGCCCGGCAAACTCGTACTGTTCATTACGCCTTTTCTGGTCACTAATTCTCTCGCTTTTCTGGCTGCATGTCTTGCAGTGGCAGATAAAATAACTTTATTGATAATTACTTTAGCTTCACGGGGATGTTCTTCAAGGTAATGTGTTAATAATTCTCCTACTAATGCATTTACAGCTCCGGAAACTTCATTATTGCCCAGCTTAGTTTTGGTTTGACCTTCAAATTGAGGCTCCATTACCTTAACTGAAATAATTGCAGTTAATCCTTCACGGAAATCATCACCGCTGATTTCAAATTTTACATTTTTGAGGAATCCTTCTTTTTCCGCATATCCTTTCAATACCCTGGTCATGGCCATTCTGAAACCACCAACATGTGTACCCCCTTCAATGGTATTAATATTATTTACATAAGAGTGCACATTTTCATTGTACGTTTCAGTGTATTGGAAGGCAACTTCCACCGGAACTCCACCTTTATCACCTTCAAAATAAATTGGTTCAGGAATTAAAGGCACACGTGTACCATCCAAATACTGAACAAACTCTTTTAAACCACCTTCGGAATAAAAACTATCACTGCGAAATTCTCCTTCAGCAGTTTTTTCTTCAGGTCTTTCATCTATAATTGATAAACGTACTTTTCTATTTAGGAAAGCTAACTCGCGCAAACGGGAAGCCAGGGTATCATATTTATAAACCACCGACGTAAAAATACTGGCATCGGGCTTAAAAGTTATCACCGTACCTCTAAATTCCGTTGGACCAATCTCTCTAACATCATACAATGGCTTTCCTTCAGAATATTCCTGAATATAATGCTTCCCATCTCTATAAATCTCGGCTTTTAAGGCAATAGATAAGGCATTCACGCAAGAAACACCAACGCCGTGTAAGCCGCCGGATACTTTGTATGAATCTTTATCAAATTTACCGCCGGCATGCAAAACAGTCATGACCACTTCTAAGGCTGATTTTTGCTCCTTGGCATGATAATCCACAGGAATACCGCGACCATTATCTTTTACACTGATACTGTTGTCCGGTAATATGCGAACTTCAATCTCATTACAATGACCTGCCAATGCCTCATCTATAGAGTTATCCACAACTTCATAGACCAGGTGATGCAGCCCTCGGATGCCAATATCACCAATGTACATGGCCGGACGTTTTCGAACTGCTTCAAGCCCTTCTAAAACCTGAATATTATCGGCGGTATAGCCGGGATTATGATTTTGATTTTCTGACATTTGCTAGAATTAAACGATTTGATTTTAATAAGTATGCAAGTTCGGTAAAAACGCTCAATTATCCTACCAAAATGATATAAAAAATATCATATTTTTTTAATCATTTTTACTTATCAACAAGTACTGCTTTTTTCTGTGAAATTCGAATATTTTCACCCTTTTTTCAAAACATTATACTAGAATGCTTTTTGACTTTAAAATTCCGGTTTTTTTTATTTGGAAAACCACCAAAATTATGCCATCAAACCATGTAGCATAAATTGATGATGCAAATGAAGAACCTGCGGTAAAACCAGATCCTTATTATCGTTAAGAATGATGTAATCCGCCATAGCTCGTTTTTTTTCATCGGGCCATTGTTTTTCAATCCTGGCCATGATATCTTTTTCACTGAAACCATCACGGCTTTTAATTCTTTCAATTCTTAGCGCCAAAGGTGCATCTACCACTATTATTTTATCCAAATCTTTATAAGTGCCACTTTCATACAATAAGGCTGCTTCTTTGACAATATATTGTGAAGTAAAATGCAATCGTCTGAAGCTTTCAAAATCTTCCTTCACCGCCGGATGTACAATCGCTTCCAAGGCTTTTAACTTCATCATATTATTAAATACTAAAGCCGACAACTTTTTTCGGTCCAAATGTGTATCTTGAAAATAAATATCCTCTCCAAATTCCCTGATTAATTGTTCACGAGCGGACGGACTTTCTTCCAGGATTAATTTACCCCGCTTGTCAGCATTATAAACCGGCACGCCTAAACTGCTGAATATTTCGCAGCAAATACTTTTGCCGCTTCCCATGCCTCCGGTTATTCCAATACTTAACATATTTTTACTTGATTGAAATTTTTGCCGTCTCCGGCTTTAATTTAAAATTGTAAGTATAATCAGGATGATTTATAATTTGTATTTTTAATTGTCCATTCAGTGCAGAATCTGTTTTAGAGGCATCTACTATTGCCTCAAATAAGGTGGTTCGTATTTTCTTCTCTTTACCTTTAGGCACTTGATAAGTTACACTTACTTTACCCGGCAGTACTTGATAATTTCTGCCATGTTTATTAATTACATTTATGCTGACATTCGTTTTAGCTTCTACCAACTCTGTTACCGGAATACTTACTTTAATTGTATTGGTATCCGCACTTAAACTGGAATAAGGCATAGCTTTTAAATCTATCGCATAGGTTTGCGATTTATCCACATCATCTATCACGGTATCCCTGGTTTCAATATATTGTATTTGTCGAACCAAAGACTGAGGTCCACAGATAGTTACAAAATCAGGACTTAACTTTATTTTATCTGATATCCCGTAATGCTTATCACAATTTATATTCAACTTTAAAACTATCGGAACCCTCCTACTCATTTTTGCCTCTCTGCTCAGATAAATAGTATCCGGATCAATAGAAATGATAGTCATTTTATGCGCCAATTTCAAACGTAGTTCTTCCTTTATCCTGGTATTGCTAACAATATAAGCTTTGTGCGCATATTGGGTCATATCAATATTAAGCTCTTCCTTACTGCTTAAAATCCAATTGGTAAATAAATCCCAGCCGGAAGCTTGCACTTGAACTTTAATATCCTTAGGCAATGGATGTACATAAATTTTATCCTTTGGAATATTGGTATATTTCGCTTGAACGATGAGGGTACTCAGATAAGTTTCATTCAAACCGGTTAAAACCCATAAAATGACAGCAAGCAATAAACACCATGAATAAATACTCCACTCGGAACGGAGATTTATTTTAACTGAATTTGACTGTTTTACTTCTGGTTTATCGCTGACCATACTTTAAATTCAGCCTCAAATATAATAAAAGCGAGGGGTTTTTAGCCCCTCGCTGCATATTGTAAAAAAATCTTTTAAAAATTTAACGAGCCTCCAAAGATTCGCTAAAATTAAATACTAAGGAATTAGTCCTTTTTTTCTTGTACTGCCTTGGATAATGACATCGAAACTGCAGTCTTCTCAATTTCTAATTTCACTCCGTTTCCGGCTTCAATGACAAAAGTGTTTTCTTTCACTTCAAGGATTCGTGCATGAATGCCTCCTATGGTAACAATCTTTGTGCCTTTTTCAATTGATTCTCTAAAGTTCTTTTCGTCTTTTGCTTTCTTTGATTGCGGACGAATCATAAAGAAATAAAATACAATAATAATGAGTGGGAACATAATCCATGTTCCAAGTCCACCAGGTCCTGCAGGAGCTTGTAAAACTATACTTAAAATTGAATTCATTGTCATATTGTTATAATTTAAAATTTATCGTTGACTACTAATATCTGCATAAATGGTAAGAATCGTACGTTCAGGAACGGTATTGGCTTCTACGGTTACCGTTTTCTCGGTTGGCCCTTGTTTATTCTCACTATTAAAGGTGACATCAATAAAACCGGATTCTCCGGGTCCGACGGGTTTTTCTGAATATCTTGGAACAGTACATCCACAGGAAGCACTGGCATTCCCAATAACTAATGGCCCTTTGCCCGTATTGGTAAACTTAAAAGAATAGGTAACAATTTCACCCGATATGAGTTTACCGAAATTATGAGAATCCGTTTCAAACTTAATGACCGGTAAATGATCCGGATCTGCCTTTGCACTCGCCGTAGCCGGATTGTTGGTGACCATATCCGAGGTCACTTCATTGGATTTGGGTGCATTAGATTGACATGCATAAAATCCAAGACTTAAAGAGCAAATCAAAATTAATCCTGTTTTTTTCATGACTTAATTCTTTGGTAAAACTCCTTCCTTTTGTAAATCCTTTCTTATTGCATCGAGCACACCATTAACAAATTTCTTACTCTGCGGAGTACTATAAATCTTTGCTAACTCGATATACTCATTGATCGTAACCGTTGCAGGAATTGACATAAAATGTAAAAATTCACACACCCCCATTTTTAAAATAATCAAATCAATTAATGCAACTTGATTAGGTTCCCATTTTGGGATTTTAGGAGTAATGATTCCTTGTAATTTATCGTTTTCCTGAATCGTCTTATTTAATAATTGTCTGGCATAATCGTACAACTCGTCCGGATTTTGTCCTACAGGCAACAAAATTTCTTGTTCCTTTCCGGCAGCCAATAATTGTACCGTCTTTTGTGCCATTTGAACAGCGATCTTTTTATCGTCATTCCAATTAAAATATTCCTCTTCTAAATGCTGTTCGAATATGGGACTATTTCCGGAATAGTTTTTAAGAATAAATAAAATGACCTCTTGTTCGGCAACATTTATTCCACCGCTGGAATTCATAAAATCACGATAAGCATCCTGATTTTTTAAATCTAAAAAAATCTTCCTTAATAAGTCACGATCTGCTTTAAAAACAACTTTTAATTTTTCAGCTGTTTTATGCAATTCCTCACTATTCATTAATTTTTGAAGAATGGCATTGTTAAATAGTTTTTTTCCTGCTTGTAAATCGGAATCATCAACTATATAACGGCCTTTTACTTCTTCATCATAATGAATCATATAATTACCCATTTCCTCTAAAAAAAGAAGCAAGTAATTATATAATTCATAAAGACGGTCAATGTTTTGAATCAGTTGTTTTTCCAACTGAGCCACACTTACATTTTCGTCATTATAATAGGAATACAGTGCCTGAAGCACTTTTACGCGTATGTGTCTTCGACTTAGCATTTAATAGTATAACCTTTCTAAATTAATAAGAAAGATTGATTTTCCCGATCGCCTCAATCCTTTCTTCAGCCATTAAATTAGCTGCTTTATAGGTTGGTATTTTTTCTTCTTTCGCTTTGGAAATAATTGCACGGGTTACATCGTAAATATTTTCTGCTCTTGACATGGCAATTTCACGATTATAACCATGTAATTCAGTATAAACATTTATTAAACCTCCGGCATTAATTAAGAAATCCGGAGCATATAAAATTCCTTTTTCCATGAGCATTTGTCCATGAACTGCTTCCACAGCTAACTGATTATTAGCAGCTCCGGAAACTATAGCACATTTCAATTTTGCAATGCTGGTATCATTTAAAGTGGCACCTAAAGCACATGGCGCATATATATCAATATCTTGCTCATGTACATTGGCTAATTCCACGACTCCAACACCATATTTTTTAACCATTTCGTTAATGGCATCCTTATTTACATCGGCAATTTGAACTTTGGCACCATCATTCACTAAGAAATCTACCAAGTGACCGCCAACTTTTCCTACACCTTCTACCAATACTTTTTTGCCGGCCACGCTTTCAGTTCCAAAAACTTCTTTAGCACAAGCTTTCATTCCCAAATATACGCCATAAGCAGTTACCGGAGAAGGATCTCCGCCACCACCCATTATTTCAGGAAGGCCTACTACATGTTCTGTGGACATTTGGATATATTCCATATCCTTAGTGGTAGTTCCAACATCTTCTGCAGTAATATATTTACCATTCAAGTTTTGAACAAATTGTCCAAACTTACGCATTAAAGCTTCAGATTTCATTTTTCGTGGGTCTCCAATAATTACTGCTTTGGCACCTCCCAAGTTCAATCCTGAAATGGCTGCTTTGTAAGTCATCCCTCTGGATAAACGCAAAACATCCGTAATAGCATCCTGCTCGTTCTTATAATCATACATTCTGGTACCACCTAAACCGGGGCCCAATGTGGTATTATGGATAGCAATAATTGCCTTTAATCCGGTAGATTTATCTTGACAAAAAACAATTTGTTCATAGTCATTTTGTTCAAGCCTTTCAAAAAGAATGCCTGTAGAATCAGTTGTCATTTGAGCCACTGTTGTCATTGTTACTGAATATATTTGATTAAGGTTTCTAAACTTTGCCGCAAAATTAGGTATTTTTATTGAAAGCAAATTTATTTTCACGGAATAGAACATAAGTCCTTATTTTTTAGTTGTTAGGGTATTAAAATCCTTGAATGCTTCATTTCCATCCAAAATCACGAACTTTGCCTCAAAATCCACCTATTATTAAACCTTACCTTCTTACTTAATGGCGTCCTTTAGTAACCTAAAATCCTTAAAACCATTAAATAAATACCTCTGGAAGTATAAGAAATTACTGTTCATGGGCATTGTATTTGTGGTGATTTCCAACTTCTTCGGTATTATTCCTGCACAATCCGTTCGGCATGTTATGGATACCATTTTGGATCAAATAAAACTTCATAAAGGCGCCCCTTTCAATGATGCCCTGAAACATGATATTGCTGTTCTTGCTATTAAATATGCCGGAATTATTATTGGAATGGCCTTTTTACGAGGTTTCTTTATGTATTTAATGAGGCAAACAATTATTGTTATGTCCAGACATGTGGAATTTGACCTTAAAAATGATATTTACGAACATTTCCAAAAACTAAGCGTCAGTTATTACCGCCGCAATAATACCGGTGATATGATGGCTCGCATTAGCGAAGATGTAAGTCGGGTAAGAATGTATATTGGGCCCGCCATTATGTATTTTATAAATCTGGTAAGCATGATTGTATTGGTGGTAACCATCATGGTTTCCGTTAATCCTAAGCTTACCTTGTATGTATTATTCCCTTTGCCTTTTTTGGCCATCATTATGTATTATGTTAATGACATTACTTACCGCCGAGGAACTATTTTTCAAGAACAATTATCCAAACTAACAACTTTTGTTCAAGAATCTTTTTCCGGGATACGTGTTATTAAATCTTTTGCTTCCGAAAAAAGTGTAAATGCTCATTTTGAAGATGAAATTGAAAAGTATAAAAATAAAGCACTTTATTTAGCCAGAATTGATGCGCTTTATTTTCCTGTAATCGCATTTTTAATGGGATTAAGTACTTTAATAACACTTTATGTAGGTGGAATGGAAGTGATGGCAGGAAGACTTTCTGCCGGTAATATAGCTGAATTTTTTATTTATGTCGGTGCATTAACCTGGCCTGTGGCTTCTATCGGTTGGACGACCAATCTTATCCAACGTGCTGCTGCTTCTCAATCTAGAATTAATGAAATTATGGATATTCAACCCGATATCCAGTGGGAAAATAAAGCTGAGGATCATTCTAAATCTCCCAATTCCTCTGAATATGCCATAGAACTTGTGCATGCATCTTTGGAATATCCCGATACCGGTATTCATGCTTTAAATAATATCAGCTTAAAAATAAAGGAAGGTGATACCCTTGGTGTATTAGGCCATACCGGCTCTGGAAAATCCAGTTTGGCTTACCTCCTATTAAGACTATATGACAGCAGCAACGGCTCCGTAAAAATTGATAATGAAAATATCAAACATATTAATTTAGGAAATTATCGGAAAAATGTCGGTTACGTTCCACAGGATGATTTCTTGTTTTCTGAAACCATTGCCGAAAATATTTTGATGGGCAGCAAAGATTCCAAATTAACCAATATTTCCAATATAGAACGAGCCGCCCGAGTAGCAGATGTACATAATGATATTATTGGCTTTAAAGAGGGATATCAAACCATGCTGGGCGAAAGAGGCATTACACTTTCAGGCGGACAAAAGCAAAGAGTTGCTATTGCCAGGGCCATTGTAGGCAGTCCTCGGTTTTTAATTCTTGATGATTGTTTTTCTGCTATTGATACCAATACAGAAGCTAGAATTTTACAAAATCTAAGCGACGAAATGAAGGGTAAAACTTCGGTGATTATTAGTCATCGGGTTTCCACCGTTAAGCATTGTACCCATATTATTGTTTTGCAATCTGGTAAAATAATAGAACAAGGTAAACATCATGAATTATTAGAACAAAAGGGATATTATTATACGCTTTATAGGAAGCAAATCATGGAAAAAGAAATCTATGAACAGCAAAAAGCTACCGCCTAAATTACCCTCTTCCAATGCAAGTCAAAATGAAAAATTGGAAGAAAAAGATTTTTATTTTAATGAACAAGGATACTTGGTTTTCACGGAGCACTATCACCTTAAAAGAGGATATTGTTGCGGAAATAAATGCATACATTGCCCATATCCATTAAAGTCAAAAAATTAGGATAGCAAAGCTATTTGTTCTCTCGTAAGCTTATAGCTTAACCATTCTTTTTCAAAGATGGCATCATATTTTTCATAAAAACGAATCCCCGGAGTATTCCAATCCAAAACCTGCCAACGTAAACGAGCGGCATTCTTTTGCTTAGCATATTTTACTACTTCATCAAATAGTAAACCTCCTATACCTTGCCTGCGGAATTGTTCATTTACAATAATATCTTCAAGATAATAACTAATTCCCTTCCAAGTAGAATATATAGGATATATCAAGGCCATACCATGAATCATATAATTTTGCTCTGCCACAAATGCAATAAATAATTCTTGTCTATAATCTTCAATCAATTGTGCCAAGGTTAAAGTAACTTCTTCCGGTGCCTTTTCATACATGGCCAATTCATTAATTAATTTAAAAATGGAAGGCAAATCCTTTTCTTCTGCAAGTCTAACTTCATGCTTTATTTCCATAGCTTCTTTTCAAGATTAGTTTAAGGATGGATATTTTTCAATTTTCCCCATTATCTTTGCGCAAATTTAAATAAAGCAGTAATTATGCACGGCAACGTAAAAACTTTAAATCAATTTATAATTGAGAGACAAGCTGATTTTCAATATGCTTCAGGTGAATTATCACGCTTATTAAGCGATATCGGTACTGCTTCAAAAATTATTAACAGAGAGGTAAATAAGGCGGGATTGGTAAATATCCTTGGCGATGCCGGCACAACAAATGTACAAGGTGAGGAAGTTAAAAAACTGGATGTATATGCTAATGAGCAACTTATAGCAGCTTTATCCTCAGGCGGGGAAGTTTGTGTAATGGGCTCTGAAGAGAATGATGATATTATAGAAGTGAAATTTACGGAAGGGAACGCAAGCTACGTCGTCCTTTTTGATCCTTTAGATGGCTCATCGAATATTGATGTAAATGCCAGTATAGGTACTATTTTCAGTATTTATCGCAGAATTTCTGAGGGCAAAGGCGCCGGTAAACTTGAAGATTGTTTGCAAAAAGGTACCCAACAAGTGGCTGCAGGGTATGTCATTTATGGTTCATCAACTATTTTGGTATATACGACCGGAAATGGCGTCAATGGATTTACTTTAGACCCGTCCATCGGGGAATTTTGCCTCTCCCATCCGGATATTAAAACGCCTAAAGATGCAAAAATTTATTCCATCAATGAAGGCAATGAAGCGCATTTCCCGGAAGGTGTAAAAAAATATATAGAATATTGCAAAGTGGAAGATAAAGCCAGCGGGCGCCCTTATAGTAGTCGCTATATCGGTTCCTTTGTAGCAGATTTTCACAGAAATTTACTAAAGGGAGGTATTTTTATTTATCCTCCTACAGCTAAAGCACCCAATGGAAAATTAAGATTACTTTATGAAGCTAATCCATTGGCTTTTGTAGCTGAGCAAGCGGGTGGTAAAGCAAGCAACGGAAAAGACAGAATTACTGAAATTGTTCCCAGTGCATTACACCAACGCGTACCCTTGTTTATTGGCAGTGAAAATATGGTTAAACTGGCTGAAGAATATTTAGCAAATAACTAATATTTTTAAACATAAGAAAAAACCTCCGTCACAGCATTTGACGGAGGTTTTTTTTGGATCAAAATATTCTCTTATTAACTAAGATTACAAATCAAAGTTCAGTTTATTTTTTGAACATAAAAATAACCGCTAAAATAATAAATCCGAAGGCAACTGCATAGTTCCACTTAAAGGGTTCCTTTAAGTATAAAACAGAAAAGCCTGCAAAGATTGTAAGGGTAACTACTTCTTGAATTGTCTTTAATTGTGCTGCTGAAAACTCTCCATATCCAATCCTATTGGCCGGAACCATAAAAATATATTCAAATAAAGCAATGACCCAACTTATTAAAATTGCTTTCCATAAAGGCATAGAAGTATCTTTAAGGTGACCATACCATGCATAGGTCATAAATATATTCGAAATTATTAATAGTCCTACTGTTCTCATATTTTCCTAATTAATTTTATGTGGCAAATGAATTAATAACCAAACTACAGCTATAGCAATAGTAATCAATACAATTGGTTTGAGCCATAAATAGTTATTCCTTTTCCTCGCCATCGGTGATTGATTATAATCCTTGGTATCTTTATCTAATTCAATATCTTTTGCAAAGGCATAAGGGGTAAACATTTTATTTTTACGAAAGGAATCATATTGACGCTTTTTAAGAACATCTGATAATATTTCATAGGCTTCCTGTACGCGATAAAATCGTTCTGCCATGAGTGCATTGTTTGGATTGGTATCGGGATGATATTTAAATGCTAAGGACCTGTATGCCTTACGAATCTCATCCATAGATGCATTCTCTTTTAGTCCCAGTACACTATAGTAATTTATTGAAAAATTCATTCCTAACGCAAATTTAAACAAGAAGTTTCAGTAAATATATATTCATATTCTAAAAAAAAATCGAGTTTTTCATAACGGTTCACGTAATTTTACCGTCTTAAAAGCATGATATCAGATTATTGTATGCAAACAATGACAAAACTACTTTTATTTCTTGGCTGTTTAGGTTCCGTTTATACTGCCTCTGCCCAATACAAAGAAATATTAAAACCTGAAATGCCGCAATCGGCTGCATTATACAAAAAAAATCATGTGAGTTTTTTTACCTATGCAGAACGTAAAGAAACGCATGATAGTATTTATTCCATCAGTGCAGTAGATTCCTCCGGATATATACTATTACGCAGAGATGTAAAGAGTGTGCATTATTTCGATTATGATAATTCAGGACTCCTTATTAATCGTTTAGATACCTTTAAAATTATGGGGCAATTAGAAGTGTATTCGTATAGTGCTAGTTATCAAGATTTTGGACTATTAAATGCATTGGAACTTCCCACCGGGACTTCCGTTTTTAGATTTTATAAAGACAAAAATCTTTTAAGTGAAAACTTCCTTCCCAAAGGAGGAAAAATATTTTGTAAAAACACCTACAAATATGATGCGGCACATCGCTTAGTTTATGAGGAATTGCACGATTCCATCGGCAGACCTTATCAAGACCATTCTTATACTTATGATGCCAAAGGGAATTTAGTAAAAGAAGAAACTAACACTTATTTGAAAGGAAATGCAAAGAATTATATAGGGTACATTTATTCCTATAATTCCAATGGGCAGCTTACAGGCACCCAAATTAATATAGTTGAAAATTATGGAACCGCGGATGATGAAACCGGCGAAAAACATATACCCAGGTACAATACCATTTCTGAATCCTTCCAATATGATAAAGCAGGTAATTTAATGAAGAAAACTCATGCCGATGCTAAAAATGCCATTTTAAATTATACCATGACTTATGAATATTTACCTAATGGATTGAAGCGCTTTGAACGCACTTTCAATAAAAAAGGTGAATTAAAAAATACCATGGTTTATGATTATAAATATTACGGAAAACAGTAAATGAACAGCTTGGCTTTTCGGACTAATTTAAAAGGAAATAAATTTCTATTGCTGATTTTGGCTTGGATATTCTTGCCAAAATTTTCTTTTGCACAATATGATGAGTACCGTTTCCCGCAAGAAAAAGATGAAATTTCCAAATACCGTAAACTCAAAATTCATTTTGAAGATAAATATTTGGAAAATGATTCCATCAAAGGGGCGCACATTATTCGAGAATTTGATACGATGGGTAGAATAGTCAGGTATTTTAGTCCCTATAATCATAAATTTTATGAGTATGATGCTAAAGGAAGACTCATAGACTATATAGATAGCGCACGTGGCGGCGTAATTTATGACAATGGACAAGGTGATTTTGATAGAATGGATTATGAATTTGAATACGGACCTGACGGTCGACTTAGTTTTGCCAGGGTTGCACCCTATTCATTGACTTTTAAATACGATGAAGAAAAAAAATATTTGTTCGAATCTACCATGATTGATTATGAACAATACCGGCAACGTTATTTTTATTTTGATGCCAAAGGTAACCTTAAAGAAGAACGTTGGTTTTATCCGGATAAATCACCTGAAAAAACACGTATTATCTTTCTAAATAGAAATGCTAAACCTATAGAGGAAAAGGTAATAAAATATTATAAAAATGGTGGTTCCGATTCTGAAGCCATCAGTTATCGTTATGATGATAAAAATAAAGTCTTAGAAAAGAAAACCATTACGACTAGCATTCATCACCCTGACGGATTTGATTCCTTGCCTATATTACCACAGCGGGAAGTGGATACTTCTATTTATATTTTCACTTATAATAACTATGGTAAAACAAGTGAAACCTATCATTACAGCGAAAGTGGTTACAATCATAAGTATGAATGGTGGTACACTAAGAATGGACTCAAACATGAGGAAAACTATTTTGGCAACGACGGTAAGTTAAAACAAAGATCCCTGTTCAGATACATTTACTACAATTCGCCCAAAAAGTCCGAAAAGAAAAATAAATAAAAAAGCCATGCCTATTAGAGCATGGCTTCAAATTATTTTTATTTAATTCTTAAAAATTATAATGTGCTCCCAAGCTTAAGCCAACAGCAAAATTATGTGATGATGAATATGCACCACTGGTATTGGCTAATTGAAATGCAGTAACATTAGGATCAGAGAAACCATAATATCCTCTTAATCCCAAATTGATCATTATTTTTTCAATTTGTAATTCTGCACCGGTATCGAAGGTTAGTCCCATGTCCGTGCTATTAAAATGGCTCTTGGCATCGCTGATATTTACGTTGGCCGGATCCGTAATGCTTGCCGAAGACAAGAAATTAAATTGCGGTCCAATCATAAAATAATAATGCATGGCTTCCCCAGGTGTTCTCAATTTTAAGAAAATTGGAATTTCAACATAATTTAAATTTATATCTCTGGTTAATGTTGAGCTTCCATAATTACCCGTGGAGGCTTGTCCGAGGGTGGCAAAATTTAATTCAGCTTGTACCGCTAAAAAGGATAAAATACCATATCCAACCGACAGACCTTCCTTGGTAGAGTATTTGCCTTTAAAGTGAGTATAAGCATTGGTATTTGAAGCATTGGATAGCGTAGCCGGTCCATTACTCATGCCAACCAAATAATAACCAAATTGAGCGCCGGCATATAATCCATCCTGAGCTTTTAAGGTTCCAAACGTGGCAATTGTTATTACCAATAAGAGTACTTTTTTCATATTAATTAGTTAATTGTTTTACGGTTCGAATTTAAGGGTATTTAGACGTTTTATTCAAAATTTTTATTCAAATGGTCACTTAGAATTTTTGCAATTCCTAAACTATATTCCTTTGATTTGAATTTCTTAACCCAATGCACCCCACCTATAGAATTGGTTAGGAATACTTCCTCGGCTGCAAATAAGTCTTCCATCATGATCGGCGTTTTATGATAGGTAATATTATTGGCTTCCATCACACTAAGTAAATGCTCACGCATTACTCCTGCCACACACCCTTCCGTTGTTGACGGTGTGGAAATTTCTCCATTTTTAACTAGGAAAATATTGGAATCAATGGATTCAATTACTCTATTTTTAGAATTCATTAAAAAGCAATCATTCAGTCCATGCTCTTTCTTATAAATGGCAGCCAAAACATAAATGAGCGAGTTTGAAGTTTTGAAGGTCGAAAATAAATTGGTCGGTTTTTCAGTGTCATTATAAAGATCCATGATAAAACCTTCCTTATTTAAAGGATAACCTCGATCTTTCATGGCATCAGCTTCAATTAAAAATTCAGCATGATTGGAACCGGGTTCATAAAAGCCACCGGCAGTTCGAAAAAAACACATACGTACACGCGCATTTTTTCCATTTCCTTTGGCTTCCAATAATTCCTGAATTTGTGTCATGAAATATTCTTTGGTCCAATCTTTGGATAACTTCAATTTTAATATTTCACATCCTGCAATAAAACGCTTGTAGTGAATATCAAATAACTGCAAATGATGATCTATGACCCGGATACTTTCAAATAATCCATCGCCATATCGGAAAGCTCTATTATCTACGCTGATAATGGGTTGGCTGGCATCGATTATTTTGCCATTTAGGTTTATTAGTGTTTTCTTCTCCATAATTTTGTGGGTTGAATGGAACATCAAATGTAATACTTTATTTTATATACTGAATTAAAAAGTAACGCCACGTAAATGATTGTAAATGAAAAACATATATATCGCAGTGCTTCCTTTCCCTTGAAAGCTAAAGCATTTACAATTATACAGGAACACGCTGCCAGTGCCTACTTATTTTTCTTTGCAATTTGGGCTTGTGGGCTATATTTAATTATAGCCAACCACTTAGCTGTTTTTTGGTATGGTATTATAGGTTTACTCAGTATTTTTCTACTGAGTAATGCTGCAGGCATGATTCGATCCAAAATGCAATATGTAGAAATAGGTTTTAATGGTGCTTTCTTTTATTTGGCCAATGTTTATGATGTAGCATTTAAGGAAGAAATTTCATATTACCCAAGTGCTTTTTCAAATGTAAATTTAATAGCAAATGAAATGCATATTAATTATAAAGGTCAAATCATCATTTTAAAAAAAGAAGATTGGAAAGATTGGGCAGAAATGTATCAGTCATTTTTTTATCAAGCTGTAGAAAATGAAACGAAAAATGAAAATTAAACTCATCTATATTTTTATCCTCCTTTATTTGCCGGGCTTTGCGCAAATCAATTATGATTCGACCAAAGTACAAGGGAAAAATTTGGTATTTTCTGATGGCAGTAAATTTGAAACGCCGCTCTCCCATCTTAAAATTTTAGGATATTTACCCAATAACGGGAAAATGCCATTTTATATTTTACAAGGAAGAGATTGCAATGTTTGCGATGCCCCGGATGAAATATTTATTCATTGTCCGGCTGACGGTGAACTACATCTTGAAATTGTTTCTAATCGCTTTCCCTTTCCGGGTCATTTTTATTCCAGAAGGGATAGTATGAAAATATATGAAGGCAGAGCCTTTCTCGGAATGGTTTTATTTAATAAAACCAATGCAATGATATGGTATCAAAAGGTCAAAATGGCAGATGGCAAAATGTATGAAAATATACTTTTGGCTGAAATTGTAAATGGCAAATTAAAGAAAACTTTGCAATCTCCTGAAACTGCAAAAATTGATGAAACTCTAAAGC
>CAIKRV010000072.1 GCA_903829945.1 uncultured bacterium
CATCGCTCAAAGGATAAAAGGTACGCCGGGGATAACAGGCTGATCGCTCCCAAGAGCTCATATCGACGGAGCGGTTTGGCACCTCGATGTCGGCTCGTCACATCCTGGGGCTGGAGAAGGTCCCAAGGGTTCGGCTGTTCGCCTAGTCAAGGGCCACGCGAGCTGGGTTCAGAACGTCGTGAGACAGTTCGGTCCCTATCTGTTGTGGGCGTTTGAAATTTGAGTGGGCCTGACTCTAGTACGAGAGGACCGAGTCGGACGAACCTCTTGTGTACCAGTTGTTCCGCCAGGAGCACCGCTGGGTAGCAACGTTCGGTTGAGATAAGCACTGAAAGCATCTAAGTGCGAAGCTCGCCACAAGATTAGATTTCATTAGGTCGTTGTAGACTACGACGTTGATAGGTTGCAGGTGTACGTGCAGTAATGCATTCAGCCGAGCAATACTAATTACCTAGCTGCTTTCTAAAATTATTTTTTAATCTCTTTTGTGTTTAATCCATGTAAGTTAATTTCTCTATCTCTTTTTGATAGCGAAATTTAAAATTAATTTGGTGCTTTTAGCGATGAGGATCACCTCTTCCCATTCCGAACAGAGAAGTTAAGCTCATCAGCGCAGATGGTACTAGTGTAAAGCTGGGAGAGTATGTCGGTGCCAATTTTATATAACCCCTAAGTAGCAATACTTAGGGGTTTTTTTATGAATTATTTTGATAATTTTATTCCGCCTTTTATTCTTATTTCCCATATTCTTATAACATACTATTATCTTTGCTCCATCCTATTACGATGAATCAAGTACTTCCTTTAATCGGTATTGTTGCTCCTTGTTTTAATGAACAAGAGGTACTGCTTGATTCTTTAGCAAAATTGCAAACACTGCTTCTAGATTACAAAAAAAATAATGTGATTCACCAAGATAGTTTTATCCTCCTGGTGGATGACGGCAGTAAAGATAATACCTGGGAACTCATTGAAAATGCAGCCACTAACAACTTGCATATTAAAGGTTTAAAGTTGGCAAAAAATGCCGGGCATCAAAAAGCTCTTCTTTCCGGCTTATTGGCTTTTAAAAATAAAGCTGATGCGCTTATCTCCATTGATGTTGATCTGCAAGATGATATTCACGTTATTGAACAAATGATTCACGCCTTTAATGCGGGAAGTCAAATTGTTTACGGTATCAGAAAAGACCGTTCTACGGATAGTTTCTTCAAACGCAAATCTGCCCATTTATATTACAAGTTCTTGCATATAATGAATGTTAATGTATATTACAATCATGCTGACTTTAGATTGAGTAGCTCCAAAGTAATTAATGAATTGGACAAATATGGAGAAGTTAATCTTTTTTTAAGAGGTATTTATCCTTTAATTGGATTTAATCATAGCATGGTTTTTTATGATCGTTTGGAAAGAACTGCCGGCGAATCAAAATATCCCTTGCGTAAAATGTTGTCCTTTGCATGGGAAGGTATTACCTCCTTTAGCATAAAACCTTTAAGAATGGTTACTACCATTGGTTTTCTTATTTTTTTTGGAAGCTTATTGATGAGCTTATATGCCTTGTATTCTTACTTTATGGGAAATGCATTGCAAGGTTGGGTTTCTACCGTATTGCCTATGTACTTCCTAGGCGGTGTCCAACTTTTATGCGTAGGTATTATTGGCGAGTATATTGGGAAAATATATTTGGAAGTGAAAAAACGTCCTCGATACGTAATTGAAAAAATAATCGAGTAAAGCATCCTAATTTTATGACAAGTATCGAAGAATTATACCAAATTTTTAAGCGTTTCCCTATTGTATGTCATGATAGTAGAAACATAGTGCCCAATTCCATTTATTGGTCCCTTAAAGGTGCTAATTTTGATGGGAATACTTTTGCTGCACAAGCTTTTGAAAAAGGTGCTGCCTATGCCGTAATTGACGATCCTAACTATCAGATTAATGATAAATGCTTATTGGTGGAAGATGGTTTAAAAGCTTTACAGGATTTAGCCACTTATCATCGTAAGGAATTAAAAATTCCAGTCATTGCCATTGCCGGTTCCAATGGAAAAACTACGACTAAAGAGTTGATGGCATTGGTATTAAATTCAAAGTTTAGAACTTTTGCTACCCCCGGAAATTTTAATAATCATATAGGATTACCTTTAAGTTTGTTAAAAATAAGTTCTGAATATGAAGCTGCCATTTTGGAACTAGGGGCTAATCATCCTAAAGAAAATGCTTTTTTATGTGAAATATGCCAGCCGGATGGTGGAGTTATTACCAATATCGGCAAGGACCATTTAGAAGGTTTTGGTGGAATTGAAGGGGTTGAAAAGGCTAACTTGGAACTTTTTGATTATTTAAAGGCCCATGATGGTTTAGGTTTTGTAAATGCGGATGATGAACGAATTTTTAAAAATGTGGGGGATATGTGGCCATTTTATTACGGCTTGCATGAAGATAGAGTGGCAAATGTTTTAGAAATGTCTGCTGAAGTTAATTCTCGTTTTCCGCTATTGCAAGTTGAGCTTTATGATAATGTAACGGGAAATCATATCGAAATTAATTCGCACTTATTCGGGGCTTTTCATACTTATAATATTTTGGCTGCTGCGAGTGTTGGTAAATACTTTGGTGTATCATTGGAGGATATAAAAGATGCGATTGAAAGTTATATTCCTACCAATAATCGTTCGCAAATAATATCCAAGGATGGGAATGTGTTTATTATGGATGCTTATAACGCCAATCCTTCTTCAATGAAGGGCGGTATTGAAGATTTTACAGACTATCCGGTGGAACGGAAAGTATTAATACTCGGTGATATGTTCGAACTTGGTAATGATTCCGATGAAGAACACAAAAATATTGTTGAAATGATTGATAAAAGCGCCTTCGATATAGTGGTTCTGGTAGGTAAAGAATTTGGGAAATTATATCGTGAAGACGGAACTATATTCTTTGAAACTACAGCTCAAGCTAAAGAATGGTTTAAAGCAAATAAGTGGCGGAATTCAGTATTTTATCTAAAAGGTTCAAGAGGCATGAAACTTGAACAAATTATTGAGGATTAATAAATATTACATCCTTTATTTATCTTTAGAAAATGCAATATTTTTACCTTTCTAACGTCTTAAATATATAAACACACTATCGTGGATAGACAAAGCAGGCGCATGCCTAATGAGGATAATAAAAGACGTTTTTCTATACAGGACATTAAGAAAAGCCTGGCCATTTACAGATTTATTAAACCTTATAGAGGAATATTTTTCTTAGGCTTATTCTTTTTATTGGGCTCGGGTTTAACTTCAATGGTTTTTCCATTTTTCACAGGGAAACTGATTGATGCCGCCACGCATATTCATAAAGATGTTATCAATAATATTGCTTTATCCTTAGGAGGGATTTTAGTTATTCAAGCGATATTTTCTTTTTTCAGGATGTATTTATTTTCATACGTTACTGAAAATATTACAGCTGATATGCGCTATGCCATGTATGATAAGCTTACCAGATTACCTATAACCTATTTTGATAGTCATCGCTTAGGTGAATTAAATTCGAGAATAACTACTGATGTTGCTCAATTGCAAGATATGCTCAGTACTACTTTGGCTGAATTTTTCAGACAAATCATGACTTTAATTGTTGGGATAGCATTTATCTTATTTTATTCAACTAAACTTACCTTGTTTATGTTGAGTACTTTCCCGGTTATGGTTATTATTGCCTTGATATTTGGGAGATATATTCGAAAGTTATCCAAAGAACGCCAGGATGAATTAGCAACAGGAAATGTAATTGTAGAAGAAACGCTCCAAGCCATTAAAGTTGTGAAAGCATTTACCAATGAATGGTTTGAAGTTTTAAGATATAAAAAATCATTGGATAAATCCGTGATGGTATCCTTACGTACGGCTAAGCTTAGGGCCGTATTTGTTGCCTTTATTATATCAACATTATTTGGTGGAATAGTTTTAGTATTATGGTATGGCGCACGCTTAGTAACCTCCGGAGAATTAAGTATTGGGCAATTAACCTCATTTATTATTTATACGGCATTTATCGGTGGGGCAGTGGGTGGACTTGGTGATTTATATAGCCAAATTCAAAAAACCATCGGTTCTTCCGAACGAATTATAGAAATCCTCAATGAGCATGGTGAGTCAATTAATGATAATAACCCGAGTTTAACTCCTATAAAGCTAAATGGTGCTATTGAATTTGTCAATGTAAATTTTACCTATCCTTCCAGGATGGATGTACAGGTATTAAATAATATTTCACTTAACATAGCAAAAGGCAAAAAAGTAGCATTAGTAGGTCCGAGTGGTGCGGGGAAATCCACCATTGCCCAATTGCTCATGCACTTTTATGATGTTAATTCCGGTGAAATTTTAATAGATGGGAATTCAATTAATAACTTATCAATAACGGATTTGCGTTCAAATATTGGTATTGTACCTCAGGAAACCATATTATTTGGAGGAAGCATTTATGAAAATATCAAATATGGCAATATGAATGCCGATGAAAGTGAAATCATTGATGCCGCCCGAAAAGCAAATGCATTGAATTTTATTGAAGCATTTCCGGATAAATTTCAAACAATTGTTGGCGAACGAGGCGTGCAGCTCTCCGGTGGACAAAGACAAAGGGTTGCTTTAGCCAGAGCCATACTAAAAGATCCGGCCATTTTAATTTTAGATGAAGCCACCTCCAGTCTTGATGCAGAATCGGAAAGATTGGTGCAAGATGCCTTGGACGTTTTAATGTTAAACAGAACCTCTCTAATTATTGCACATCGACTATCTACCGTTCGAAAAGCGGATACCATTTTAGTAATTAATAACGGGCAAATTGTGGAAACAGGTACGCATGAAGAGTTAATAGTTAATAGAGATGGTCTTTATAGTCATTTGGTAAAAATGCAATTATCTTAGGTTCATCTAATTCTTAATATTGAACAAGAATAAGATTTCTCTTTATTATTTTCATATCTTGTCTGATGGTACTTTTCATACATGATTCTTGTCTTTTGCACTATCAGGTTAATGAAAGGGTCTGGAATGGAAAGTTTGTGAAAGAGTAATGAAATAGATACTTAAGCCTTTATGAAAACTGAAGATTTGGGGCGGAAAGACCTCCTAAATTTCCTATCTTTGCTCACTTTTTTAAATTATGTGGTCCAATCTGGCAACTTTTCTCATTCGAAATCGCATTATCATCTTAATTGTGATGGGCTTGATTACTGCCTTTATGGGCTATGAAGCCCTTCAGGTTGAATTAAGTTATGAGTTTCCTCAAGTGGTACCACAATCAGACCCTGATTATACTTATTATCGAAAATTTAAAGAACAATTTGGTGAGGATGGAAATATTATAACCATTGGATTTAATGGTAAGGATGTTTTTACACTGGATGTTTTAAAAGATTGGTATTGTTTAGCGAAGGATTTGGAAAATGTATCCGGCGTGGATACGGTGGTATCGATAGCTTCCTTACCATGGGTGGAAAAGAATCCGGAATTGCATAAGTTTGTTATGCATCCTTTTATTGCTTCCGAGCCGCAAACACAATTGGCCGCGGATTCTATAAAACGTGCTTTATTAAATTATCCTTTTTACCATTTGCTTTTGTATAATGAGCATACCGGTGCTACCTTGATGGCCATTCGCGTAAAGCAAAAAACCTTGATTTCTAAAGACCGTGCGGACCTGATTAGAAATACACGAACTTTAGGTGATGCTTTCGGGGTCAGACATGGCGTAAAAATGCATTATTCCGGATTGCCTTATATCAGAACCAGATTTGCACAAAAAATTCAAAATGAATTAAATATTTTCCTCGGGCTTTCTGTCTTAGTTACGGCTTTGATTTTATTGGTTTTTTTCAGGTCATTTTATAATGTGATTTTTCCATTAATAATCATTATCGTTATCCTGATATGGACCCTCGGCATTATTGTTTTATATGGCTATAAAATAACTTTGCTCAGCGCATTAATTCCGCCCCTGGTGGTCATTATCGGTATTCCTAATTTTATTTATTTTTTAAATAATTATCATCAGGAATACAAAAGACATAGACGTAAGGTCTTTGCCATTACTCGGATGGTTGGGAATATTGCACAGGTTGTATTTTTAAATAATACTACTACGGCCATAGGTTTTGGTGTATTGTTTTTTATTGATAGTCCGATTTTAAAGGAGTTTGGTACCATTGCATTTACAATGATTGTGCTTACTTACTTTATGACACTGATTTTGATGCCAATTGTTTTTAGTCTGCTACCCGAGCCTAAAACCCGGCATTTGCATTATCTTGAAAATCCTATTATGAAAAAATTCCTCAACGGCATTGATATGCTGGTGCAGGGGAATAGAAAGAAAGTATATGTAGTAGCAGTGCTATTGATGTGTGTATCCTTATTTGGCATGACAAAACTGCAAGACATCGGATATATTTTGGACGATGTTCCTAAAAGTGATCGACTGTTTGTTGATTTGGATTTTTTTCAACAAAACTTTAAAGGCATCATGCCTTTTGAAATTACGGTAGATACAAAAAAGAAAAATGGTTTGATGAGTTTGACGCGACTCAATCAAATTGAGCGCTTGCAGGATACCCTACGAAAGATTCCTGAATTTGCCAATCCATTATCCATCGTTGATGTGGTAAAATTTGCCCGTCAGGCGTTTTATAATGGAGATTCCAGTAAATACGGTATGCTCAGTGCCCGAGAACAAGTATTTATGTTGCCTTATATTAAGGGTTTAAATACCAAAAGCAATATAGGGACCAGTATGATGGATAAAAATATGCAATTGGCGCGGGTATCTGCAAAAATGGCGGATGTCGGTTCTGTACGTTTGGCGCAAATTGTGAATAAATTAAAAAGCGATGCACAGGTAATATTCGGAAAAGATGATGTGGATTTTAATATTACCGGCTACAGTTTTATATTCTTGAAGGGGAATAAATATTTAATTGAAAATTTAATTTGGAGCTTAGCTTTAGCCATTGGTTTGATCATAGTAGTGATTGCTATTTTATTTCGCTCTGCAAGGTTGGTCATTATTGCATTAGTTCCAAACTTCCTCGCCTTATTAATCACCGGTGGTATCATGGGCTTTTTTGGAATTCATTTAAAGCCTAGTACAGTATTAGTCTTTAGTATTGCCTTTGGCATCGCCATTGATGCTTCCTTCCATTTTTTAGTCAGGTATCGTCAGGATTTAATTACTAATGACGGAGATATTTCTAAAACAGTTACCATTTCCCTGCATCGTACCGGTTTTAGTGTGGTATATACCAGTTTGGTTTTATTTTTTGGATTTGGAATATTTTGTTTTTCCACCTTTGGTAGTACAGTAGCATTGGGCGCACTTACAGCCATTACATTATTGTGTGCCATGTTCACCAATATTATTTTAATTCCAGCCTTACTTATTTCTTTTGACCGGGTCAAAAAATAATCAATTATTCTTGGGCAAGTTCATCGAATATTTTTAAAGCATCTCTGATGCTTTTTATTTCGCCGATATGAAACATTAATCCGCTTTCTTCTTGTTGCAGCTTACAACGTGTAGGATATTTCTGAACAAAGTTTATAATTTTTCCGAATATTTCTGATTGAAAAAAGGTTTTGTCCTCGGTATTGGAAAAGTAAGCACGTAGTCTTCCTCTTTTTAAGGATAATTTATCAATATGGAATTTTTCAGCTGCCCATTTTAAGCGGACGCTATTCAGCAATTCTTTTACTTGAAATGGAATAGCACCAAAACGGTCTTCCAATTCTTCTTCAAAAAGTAAAATCTGTTCTTCTTTTTCTAAATCATTGATTCGATTGTATAAATTTAAACGTTCATTGACGGAGCTGACAAATAAATCAGGAATCAAAATTTCCAAATCAGTTTCCATCGTAATTTCTTTTTTGAAGAAACGATCCTCCTCCGTATAAAGTCCGCTAAATTCATCATGTTTCAATTCCCGCATGGCCTCCTGTAATATTTTCTGATACATTTCTAAGCCAATTTCAGCAATAAATCCACTTTGTTCGGCACCTAATAAATTTCCGGCGCCTCTAATGTCCAAATCCTTCATGGCAATATAAAAGCCGCTTCCCAACTCTGTATGTTCTTCAAGAGCTGCTAAGCGCTTTCTTGCTTCCGGGGTAAGCACGGACATCGGTGGCGTTAATAGAAAGCAATAGGCGCGTTTATTAGAGCGTCCTACGCGGCCGCGTAATTGGTACAAGTCGCTTAATCCAAAGTTTTGCGCCTGATTTATTAAAATGGTATTGGCATTCGGAATATCTAATCCTGATTCTACGATATTGGTGGATACAAATACATCATAATATCCATCTACAAAATTGGTCATTAATTCTTCCAATTTTTGGGCTTCCATTTGTGCATGCGCTACGGCTACTTTTGCCTGTGGACAGAGCGCACTAATCATATCACCCATTTCAAAAATATCTTTAATCCTATTATGGACAAAAAATACTTGTCCGCCTCGAGCCAATTCAAAATCTATGGCATCACGAATCATTTCCTTATTAAAAATATCAATTCGGGTTTGAACGGGCTGGCGGTTGGGAGGAGGGGTATTTATTACAGACATATCCCGGGCACCCATCAAAGAAAATTGCAAAGTACGGGGAATAGGCGTAGCCGTTAAGGTTAAGGTATCCACATTTGTTTTAAGTTGCTTTAATTTTTCCTTGCTTCCCACTCCAAATTTTTGCTCTTCATCTACAATGAGCAAGCCTAAATCTTTAAATTTAATATCCTTGCTGAGTATACGATGGGTACCGATTAATATATCTATTTTACCCTCTGTAGCTTTTTTAAGGGTTTCTTTTTGTTGTTGGGCCGTTTTAAATCTGGATATAAAATCAACGGTCACCGGAAAATCTTCCAAACGTTTTTTGAAAGTTTTGTAATGCTGTAGGGCTAAAACGGTAGTAGGCACCAAAACAGCAACTTGTTTTCCATCAGTAGCTGCTTTAAATGCAGCACGAATGGCAATTTCAGTTTTACCGAATCCAACATCTCCGCATATTAATCTATCCATTGGATAAGGTGCTTCCATGTCTTTTTTAAAATCAAAAGTGGCCTTACCTTGGTCCGGCGTATCTTCATAAATAAAGGAGGCTTCCAGTTCAGTTTGTAAATAAGTATCTTTATTAAAAGCAAAACCAGATTGCGATTTTCGTTGGGCATACAATAAAATCAAATCACGAGCGATATCCTTTACTTTACCTTTGGTTTTATTTTTTAAATTTTCCCATGCGGCACTACCCAGTTTATTTAGTTTAGGCGGTTTGCCTTCCTGGCCTACATATCTGGTTATTTTGTGCAGACTATGAATATTTACATAAAGCAAATCTCCGCTTTTGTATTTTAGCCGAATGGCCTCTTGTATTTTTCCATTGGCTTCTACCTTTTCCAAGCCGGAAAATATACCAATACCATGATCGAGATGGGTAACGAAATCGCCGGGCTTTAATTCATACAGCTCTTTTAAAGTTAAGGCTTGATTTTTAGTATATGCTTTTCTTGTTTTATATTTTTGATATCTTCCAAAAACCTGATGTTCGGTATAGCAAGCCGTTTTAAAATCATGGTCTATAAAACCCTCGTATATATTATGGTATATGGGGATAAATGAAACTTTACTATTTATATCTTCAAATATGGCATAAATGCGCTCTACTTGTTTGGCTTGATCCGAGAAGATGAATGAGGTGTATTGTTTTTTCTCATTATCTTCTAATTCCTTACCTAATAGTTCAAAGTTTTTATTAAATTCCGGTTGCGCACTGATGTTAAATTCCTTCACAATATCAGGAGTAAAATAGGGACTGCTACTCCATTCTACCACCAAAAAATTATTTAAAGCTTTCATGAGGTTTTTGACCGTATCAAAATCACTTGCTTTTAAATGAAAGCCCTCCGTATTTTTTATTTCAGTATTTGCTTTGAGTACTTTTTCCAGTTTACTGAAGATTTCCTTGGTATAATTTAAATTTTGAATAAAGATGACGCTATCCTTGGCGATATAATCAAAAAAGGAAATCCTTTCAAATTCGTGGGTAGGCTCTTCAATATTTGGGATGAGGGTTACTTTAGCCAATTTTTTAGCAGAAAGCTGAGTGTCGGGATCAAACATTCTAATGCTTTCAACTTTATCTTCATTTAATTCGATTCGGTATGGAAGGTCATTGGCAAAAGAAAATACATCAATAATGCCTCCGCGTAAGGAAAAGGTACCGGCTTCATATACAAAATCGGTTCGCTCAAAATTATAGGTGGCCAGGAAGTCAATAATAAAATCAAGATCTAAAGTATCGCCGATACTGATTTCAAAAGTATTTTCTTTAAGCGTTTTAGCGGAAATTACTTTTTCAAAAAGCGCCTCAGGGTAGGTTACTAAAATATGGTTTCGATGTTCCGTATCTCGAATTTGATTTAATGTTTCAGTGCGTTCTAGCACTGCTTGCGTGTCTATTTCACTGATGTTTTGTTCTCTCTTAAAAGGAGAGGGAAAAAACCAAACCGGTTTTTTTTCGAGTATTGCCTGCAAATCATTTTGAAAGTACTGTGCACTTTCCTTATCATTTAAAATATAAACCTGGTGTTGAGCTTTATTTTTAAAAGCCGCAGCGCCTATAAAAGCCCTCAAGGAGCCTTTCAATCCTGAAAAATGCAGCTTGGCGGGTTTCCCTATTTGCGGATTAAGGAGTGAAACAGCCTCATGTTTAGTATAAAGGTTGAGTAAGTCTTGGATATTCATAAATAACAATAGAGACAAGGACGAAACGCAATATGCTCCGTCCTTGTCTTGACTTTGCAAAGATAGGAAGCAAATTAGTTTTAGGATGTGCGAATATTATCAAATAAGCAATATGTCCAAATATATAGGTTTGTAAATGAGCACGGAGAATAGTCGTTGCTTAAGGCCAAGTTAACATATTGATAATCAAATAATAATTAATTTACTATGAAAAGCAAGAACAATATATTGTTTCAAATGTTATATTCGCGGAAAATTTAAGTTTTTATACTATGTATTGGACATTAGAGCTTGCTTCTTATTTGGATGATGCGCCTTGGCCAGCTACCAAGGATGAATTAATAGATTATGCCATCCGTTCGGGAGCACCCTTAGAGGTGATAGAAAATCTCCAAGAACTCGAAGATGATGGTGAGCCTTATGAAGAGATAAATGAGATATGGCCTGATTATCCCACGCATGACGAGTACTTCTTTAATGAAGACGAGTTGTAAGTAAATCAGCGCATTTAACCCAAATTTTAGTAGAAATCCAGCCCAATGGGCTGGATTTCTGTTTTTTTTAGCGCCTATTTTTAGCTTTGGTAATATTTTATTTCAAATCCCTGATTAATAACAGGCACCTAAAGACTTTATTTATTAAAGTACTGAATAATAAGTATTTAAATTATAAAACTCAAATGTACAATTCTTTGAGTTTTTCCCGATTTTGAGTTCCAATGGCTATTTAATCAGCTACTTATTTGAATTCTTCTAATATCATTTATCCCAAATGTAAGATATTAAGGATTTTGGATTTTTATGCCTTTGCGGAGGGTATAACTTTGTTTCATCAAATCGCAAAAAACTAAATGATTTGGTAACCCCCCGCTTCCTCTTATACATATAATAGGCAGCATTTTTAAAAACAAGAATTAAAAACAAAACAAGTAAACAAAGAAAACATGAAAAATTTTAACACTAACATTATGAAACGTCTAACACTAATTTTTTCCTTAATTGCAATTATTGCAGTAGGAGTTTTTTCAATGTCATACAAATCATCCGGTAGGGGTGGTGTACATTTTATGGATTGGAAATGGGGTGATGTATCCCAACAAGCTAAGATTCGCAACAAACCGATTTTCGTTTTTGTTGGGGCATCTTATTGTAATATTAGCGCACGTATGAACTTTATTTTTCACCAAAAGGAAGTAGGTTCAGTACTTAATGACAATTTTGTATGTAATAAGATGTACACAGATGATGGGATCATGAATAATTTTCGTGCAAGCAACTGGGGTGTAACCAATGTGCCTAGCTTTCTATTTTTCAATAGCGAAGGCAAATTGATTTACAAAACTCAAGGATTTAAAGATAAAGAAAATATGCTGGCTGAAATTGAAACAGCATTAATTAAAATAAAAGAGACATCTAAGTAAAATATCAATTTAAGGATGAATGGTAGAGGTTCCCGAAAGGGGACCTCTTTTTTTATGAATACTTTTTAACCAAACCTTAATATTTTCAATACTTAGCTTCAATGGAACTGATTTCTTTTAGTGCTAGATTCTTTCTAACCCCTTCCAAATATTTTTAAAATTATTTGGAATTATTCTAAATAATTTTAACTTTGCCGCATTATTTAGAATTAATCCAAATAGCAAAAATGAATAAAATATTAATAACCAACATCCTAGCATTATTGTTTGTAACTTCAAGTTTGTTAGCTCAAGTGGGCAATACTTCAGCAAAAAATGCTGAAGATTCTCTAAATTCTAATAATGGCTTCCTAAAAGGGACCACCCTAGGCGGATATGGTAACTTACGCATGATTAGAGATTTTGATGCTAAAACTTCCACCGCCAGCTTGGAACGTTTTGTTTTATTTTTTGGCCATAAGTTCTCCAAAAAGTTTTCTCTATTTTCTGAATTGGAAGTGGAAGACGCCAAAGTGGAGCCGGGAAGTGCCGGAGGTGAGGTCGCCTTGGAACAGGCTTATTTAAAATATAGCCTTGATCAGAATAATTATATCGTTGGCGGTTTATTTCTTCCACGTATCGGGATTTTAAATGAGAATCATTTGCCTACCGGTTTTAACGGCAATGAAAGGTCCATGGTGGAAACTTTGGTCATTCCTTCTACATGGAGAGAAATTGGCATTGGATATTATGGCAACTTACCGGCGCTTGGTATTAATTATACGCTTGGATTAGTGAATGGTCTAAATGCTGCAGGTTTTGAACATGGTAGCGGCATCCGTGAAGGACGTGCTGAAGGACGTGATGCAGGAATGAATAATTTGGCATTAAGCGGTTCTATTCAGTATATGTTTGATAATTTAAGCGTTCAAATAGCCGGATATTATGGCGGGACTGTTCCTTTGCCACCCAACCAGGCGGATAGTTTGAAACTTAATTCCGGAATGTTTGCTACTCCGGTAGCCATCGGGGAGGCAGACATAAAATATTATCTCGGCGGATTTACTTTGCGTGCATTAGCGAGTATTATCAGGATACCGAATGCATATGAAATAAATAATGCATTTAATAATAATACCCCGAGTGAAATTTATGGCGCCTATGCCGAAGTAGGCTTTGATTTATTATCCTTGAAAGAGCAAGTACAAAATAAAAAATTTATTGTTTTTGCGCGCTATGAAAAACTAGACTTAAATGCTAAAATACCGCAAAATGGAATATATGACGGGACCTTAAATCAAAATCATTTGGTAACCGGGATTACGTTTTTGCCTTTAAGCAATGTGGTTTTGAAAGCTGATTTACGCTTTTTAAACACAGGGGAGGAAAACCCGGCACTCAACACAAATCAAAATCCATTTGCACTGGCTTATAAGCGAAGTAATACTTTTTTAAATCTGGGCATCGGCTACTCTTTTTAATTGACTTTTATGGATCGTAGAGAATTTATTAAATCTGGTTGTTCGTGGTGTTTAGCCATGGGAGCAGGCGTTCTTTTATTACCATTAGCTTCTTGCAGCGGGGTAAATATTTACAAAACAAACCTAAATTCAAATACCATTCATGTCCCCATTAAATTATTTGATAAAACTACCATGCAAATGATTAGGGTGCCGGAGCTGGATTATGATATTGCGTTGCGTAAAGCTAAAAATGGCAATTATTTGGCATTATTGCTTAAATGTACCCACGCAGATAATGCATTAATATATACCGGACATGGGTATATGTGTTCCTTGCATGGAAGTACCTATGATGGCATTGGTACCGTTAAACAAGGTCCTGCAGAGCGTCCCTTAAAACGATTGGTTACCGAAGTGATTCAAGATAATATTGTGATTCATTTAGGATAAAATATATTCTCACATATCCCCACTCACATTTTTTAAAAAGCGCAGATAGTATTTTTATATTATCTGCGTAGTTTTATTTATTGCATTCTTCAAGCATTTTTACGGCTCGATCACGGCCCCAATGGGGAACGATTTCATTGGCGCTTTTGAAGGCATCATATTTTTTAACACATATATCCAAAATAGGTTTTGCTTTATCTTTCCCTCCTCCAAACATAGACGGGGTATAAAATAAGCCGGTGCCCTTTAATAAATAGGGACGCGGATTGGTGGAATCCAATTCCATCGCTTTTTTAATCAGTTCATTAGAAATAGTGCCATATTTTCTTCCTCTGGACATTGGACTTACCGCAATTCTCCCTTGATTTATCATGGCCTTGATGGTATATATTTCAGAATTATTTGGACTAAGTGAATCGGCTAATTTAATTAATGCCTCAGCATTATCCAGATAATCATCTAATTTGCTTTTATCCTTTAATACAAATGCACTACCGGCAATACAATACGCTGCATAATAATAAGGCAGCCATTCAGTGCGTTCTACATTTGCAATTCGTTGGAATTGATTGCTTAAGTTTTGCAAACTGGAAGCGCTTGCAGCAGTATCACTGGCAGCAACGGCTTTTTTCATAGCGTTCATATATTGTTCGCCACCGGCAAATACCTGAAGGCTACTGATGCCTAGAATAAGTATTAAAATTAGTTTTTTCATATTTCTCTTAGATAATAAGGCTTGTTAAAGTTTAATTTAAATTTATGAAAGCAAAATTAATTATTTTTAGGGGTATCCTCCACTTTGGTGCCAATGGATACAAACATTCCTATAAAAATGGTGCGTAAAGATTGGGGCGTAATGGGTGTACGGATACTGGCATCGGGTGAAAAACGGTATCCATAAACATTATTAATGCCTAAAATATTATTAACACCTAAAAATACTACAGTAAAATTACCTTTAATGCTGGTTAAATAACTCCCGTTGATGCTTAAATTATTATAATTAATTGTGGTGCCTTTAATGTCAGGACCATTATAGGTGGGCGGATTATTAAAATAATAATATGGCCTTCCGGTAGCGAAGGTATAAGTAAATCCTACACTCATTTTTACACTTGGAATGGCTTGCTTATACACCACGGAAACAGTATGTGGGGTCGCAAAAGTGGGTTGTAATAGTTCCGGATAATATCTATACTTCCTTTTGGTATCTAAGTAGGTATAAGAAATCCAATAATCAACATTTTTAATGGTTTGTTTATCCCTCCAAAATACATCTATGCCGCGTGCATATCCATCTCCGGAATTATTTTCAGAATAAATTTTTGAAGTATCATTTGGGATTCCGGTAGGAGAGCGTAAAATCCTTACTAAATCATTGTATTGTTTATAATATGCTTCAATCCGGAAAGTGTGATAATCATCTGTAATTTGATAGTTAGTTATGTAATGAGTACAATTTTCAAAAGTTAGATGATTGCTAAAAAACAATTCGTCTTTTTGAGGTGTTTCGTAAAATTTCCCATAGGCAACACTCACCTGTGATTTTTTACCGGTTTTATAGGCTAAGGATGCCCTCGGTGCATTATTATATTTGTTTAATATTTTCGAATATTCGCTTCGTTCGCCAATTCTTCCTGCTAATTTTCTGGTAATAAAAATTTCAAATTCTGCAAACCCGGCGCCATAAACTTCATTTAAACTATGATTTCTTGCCCAGGTGTACACGGAAGAATCTTGTCCGAAAATAATATTTTGTACTTCTGCGCCAACTTTAAAAGTAGAATTGGAACTTAAATATTTGGTAAAATAAAATTTGCCTTGAGTATTCTGTTGTGAGGAACTAACATTAAATTGATTAAAACTGATTTTATCTACATTATTGCTATAGGAAGTACCGGCGAAGAAATTCCAATTATGACCAAGAAATTCTCTGTAGGAAGAATTAATATATAAGTTTTGATTTTGAAGTGAAAATCTCGCCAAGGTTTTTAGGGTATCATATAAATTAGGGAAGGTAATCCCCAATTTATTGACTGAAAAGCTTCCGTAAATTTTAAAAATCCCGGTAGCGGAAGTTTTTTGTCGCAAAATAATAGAGCCGGACCCGCCTTCCGGTGCTTGGGTCCAATTTCTTAATGAATTTTGAGGATTAACTGCAAAAAATGGCTTTAAGTTAGTATAACTACCATCAATACTTAATGAAGTGTTTTTCCATCTTTGGGTATGACCACCGTTGACACCCACCATCGTAATGCCCAGTGCACTCCTTGTTTCTTCCGCCAAATCATCGGTATTTAGTACCAAGGTGGAGGAAAGTGCCTGACCATATAAAGCGGAATAACCTCCGGTACTAAAAACAGTTCCGGTAAATAAAAATGGTGAAAATCTGCCTCGGCCGGGTACATCCGGTACTGAGCTGAAATATGGATTTTGAACCACCATGTCATCAATAATAGTTTTGGTTTCGCTGGCAGCGCCACCCCGTACAAATAAGCCTTCTGCTTCACCAACAGTTTGAGCCCCCGGTAAGGTTTTAATGGCACCATCAATATCGCCACTGGCACCAGCCGTGGTTACGATATCTAAAGGTTTAAGGATTACTGATTTCTTTTTGTCGCTGGCTTCAAATGATCCGGCCGTAATGACTACTGTATTTAGCTCATTTGATTTTTCAATAAGGGTAGCTTTTATAATAATAGGTTTGTCGGCGATGATAATTTTGGTCTTAAAACTATCATATCCAATACATGTGGCTATTATAGTGACACTTCCCTTGCTATCGGTGTTAAAGCTAAAATTCCCTTTATCATCCGAGGATGTTCCATCATAGGTACCTTTAATACTAATATTGGCAAAAGGAACGCCTTCTCCTTTTTCATCCACAATTTTACCGCTGACACTGACTTGAGCGATTGCATTTCCGCTGATTAATAATAGGATAGTAAGAATTAAAAGTAAAGGTTTCTTCATAAGATGTAAAAACGACTCAGTTTTTTGGTAGGACGAATTGCAAAGTTGGATATTTTTTAAATGTTTCAATCCTAAAACTTGTAAAATGTAAATTATTCACCATGAAGCATATATGGAAAAATATAATTTCACATTGCTGTAAATGAGTTATTTGCAATAATTATTAAATTTTAGTAAAATCTGAACATTGTTTTCAGTAGGAAAATTAGACATTAACGAATATTGTTTTAAACATAATTAAATATGTAAAAATGATTTAAATAAGATGAAAGAAGAAATGGGGTAAGGATTTTGGGCAAAATGTTGCCCAAAGCACATTATTTTAAATGAAAAAAATAATAATACAGTATATGTTAAATGCCTATTAATTAATTTGTTAATTCGGGTGATTTTAAGAAAGAAGCGCATAAAATAAATATATTGTACAAATACCTAAAAAAATCTTCAAGTACTAGGCTTCTAAATTGAAAAAAGTCCTTACCTTTGCGCTTCCAAAATTAAATGGTATACTATGCCTACAATTCAACAGTTAGTCCGCAAAGGCAGGACAAATATTAAGAACAAGAGCAAATCACCTGCCCTGGATAGCTGCCCGCAGCGTCGTGGCGTTTGCACTCGTGTGTACACAACTACCCCTAAAAAACCAAATTCCGCGATGCGTAAAGTAGCAAGGGTTAGGTTAACTAATGGTAAGGAAGTTAACGTTTACATCCCGGGTGAAGGTCATAACTTGCAGGAGCACAGTATCGTACTTATTCGTGGAGGTCGTGTTAAGGACTTACCGGGGGTACGTTATCACATTGTTCGTGGCGCTTTAGATACTTCAGGTGTAGACGGTAGAAAGAAAAGCCGTTCTAAATATGGAGCGAAGAGACCTAAAGTGAAGAAAGGATAATTAGTAGTTGATTATTAATAATTTAAGTTATTAGGCGTAATAATTAAATCGCCTTTCAAAAGTTTAAAGTAATGAGAAAAGCAAAAGCTAAAAAAAGATACTTGATTCCAGATCCGAAATTCGGAGACCAAGTATTAACCCGATTTGTAAATAACTTGATGCTAGACGGCAAAAAAAGTACTGCCTATCAAATTATTTATGATGCACTTGACATCGTTGAGGCGCGTACCAAAGAAAACGGCCTTGAAGTTTGGAAAAGGGCTTTAGCTAATATTACTCCTGCTGTGGAAGTTACTGCACGCCGTATCGGTGGTGCTACTTTCCAAATCCCATCAGAGATTCGTCCTGATCGTAAAATTGCTATGGGAATGAAATGGCTGATCCTTTATGCTAAAAAGCGTAATGGTAGAAGCATGTCTGAAAAGCTTGCTGCTGAAATCATGGCCGGTGCCAATAATGAAGGTGCTGCTGTTAAAAAGAAAGAAGATACCCACAAGATGGCTGAAGCTAACAAAGCATTCTCCCACTTCAGGTTTTAATTAATAAATGGAACGATGAGAGTTAAATAGATAACTCTATATATATAATTACCTATGGCAAGAGATCTTAATTTTACGAGAAATATCGGTATCATGGCACACATTGATGCCGGAAAAACCACTACTACCGAGCGTATTCTTTACTACACCGGTATTAATCACCGTATTGGTGAGGTTCATGAAGGCGCTGCTACCATGGACTGGATGGTACAGGAGCAAGAACGTGGTATTACCATCACTTCTGCTGCTACCAAAACGCATTGGACTTTTAATTCTAAACCTTATACTATTAATATTATTGACACTCCGGGCCACGTGGATTTCACGGTGGAAGTGGAGCGTTCTCTTCGTGTACTGGACGGTGCTGTAGCATTATTTTGCGCAGTAGGTGGGGTAGAACCTCAATCCGAAACCGTTTGGCGCCAAGCAAATAAATATGGTGTAGCCCGTATCGGTTTTGTTAATAAAATGGACCGTGCTGGTGCTGATTTCTTTAATGTTGTCGGCCAAGTTCAAAGCCGATTAGGTGCAAAACCTATTCCTTTGCAAGTGCCAATAGGTGCGGAAAGCACTTTCCGTGGTGTAGTGGATCTTATTACCAATAAGGCCATTATCTGGGATGAAGAAAGCTTAGGGATGAAGTTTACTGAAGTTCCTATTCCTGATGACTTGAAAGAAACAGTTATTGAATGGAGAGCGAAACTTATTGAATCCGTAGCTGAATATGATGATACTATGATGGAGAAATTCTTCGATGATCCGGATAGTATTACTCCTGCTGAATTAAAAGCTGCCATCCGTAAGGCTACCATTAGCATGACCATTACGCCAATGCTTTGTGGTTCTGCTTTCAAAAATAAAGGTGTGCAAACCATGTTGGATGCAGTTTGTGAATACTTGCCATCTCCGGCTGAATTACCTGATATCGAAGGTATCAATCCTGATACTGACGAACCTGCATTTAGAAATGCCGGTGAAGGTCAACCTTTCGCAGGTTTGGCATTTAAAATTGCGACCGACCCATTTGTAGGTCGTCTTGCATTTTTCCGTGTATATAGCGGTAAACTTGACGCTGGATCTTATGTGTTGAATACGCGTACCATGAAAAAGGAACGTATCAGCCGTATTTTCCAAATGCATGCTAATAAACAAAATCCTATTGATTCTATCCAAGCCGGTGATATCGGTGCGGCTGTAGGGTTTAAAGATATCCGTACCGGAGATACTTTGTGCGATGAGAAGCATCCGATTTTATTGGAAAAAATGACTTTCCCAGAGCCGGTAATCGGTCTGGCTATTGAGCCAAAAACTCAAGCTGACGTTGATAAATTAGGGATGTCCTTAGCTAAATTAGCTGAAGAAGATCCTACTTTCCGTGTACATACTGATGAAGAAACCGGACAAACCGTAATTAGCGGTATGGGTGAGTTGCACTTAGAAATTATTGTTGACCGTCTTAAACGCGAGTTTAAGGTAGAATGTAATCAAGGCGCTCCTCAGGTTGCTTATAAAGAAGCAATTACTGCTAAGGTTGAACACCGTGAAGTATATAAGAAACAAACCGGTGGTCGTGGTAAGTTCGCAGATATTTCTATCGAACTTGGTCCGTCAGATCCGGGGCCTGATGGCAAACTTCCTATTGGTTTACAATTTGTGAATGAAATTTCCGGCGGTGCTATCCCTCGTGAGTTCATTCCTTCCGTACAAAAAGGATTTGATGCATGTATGAGCAATGGTGTATTGGCAGGTTATCCGATGGATAGCATGAAAGTACGCTTATTTGATGGTTCATTCCACGCCGTGGACTCTGATGCATTATCCTTCGAACTTTGTGCTAAAATGGCTTATAGGGAAGCTGCTAAGAAAGCTAAACCTATTTTACTTGAACCAATCATGGCAGTAGAAGTAATCACCCCTGAAGAAAGCATGGGTGATGTAATGGGTGACTTAAACCGTCGTCGTGGTCAGTTGGAAGGTATTGATACCAAACCAACCGGACAAGTTATTAAAGCTAAGGTTCCGCTTTCCGAATTATTCGGTTACGTGACCAGCTTGCGTACCATTACTTCCGGTCGTGGTTCTGCATCTGTTACGTTCTCGCATTATGATCCGGTTCCTAATAGCATTGCAGATACCATCCTTGCAAAATCAAAAGGTAAGAAAATAGAAGTAGAATAATCACCGTTCGGGGATAGACCCGGACATAATTATAAAACATGAGTCAAAAGATTAGAATTAAGTTAAAATCCTACGATCACCATTTGGTAGATAAGTCTGCTGAAAAGATCGTAAAAACCGTGAAGGCTACAGGTGCTATCGTTAGCGGTCCTATTCCTTTGCCAACAGAGAAGAAGATCTATACCGTTCTTCGCTCTCCACACGTTAATAAAGAGGCACGTGAGCAATTCGAGCTTCTTGCACACAAACGTTTGATTGATATTTATAGCACCAGCACTAAAACTGTAGATGCTTTAATGAAACTCGAACTTCCAAGTGGTGTGGATGTTGAAATTAAAGTTTAATTTAATTAAGAAAAGGATAAATTAGCAGATACGTCCTATAACGCTGTGATACGCTTATACGACGATCTCTCAACAACTAAATAAAATAGAACAATGTCAGGTTTATTAGCAAAGAAAATAGGGATGACCACCATCTTTGACGCTGAGGGAAAAGTAATCCCTTGTACGATCATTGAAGCGGGCCCATGTGTAGTTACCCAAGTTAAAACTAAGGAAAAAGATGGCTATGCGGCTATCCAACTTGCCTTCGGTGAGAAAAAGGAAAAACATACTACTAAAGCCTTAAAGAATCATTTTGCGAAAGCAAATACTACTCCTAAACGTAAAGTTGCAGAGTTCAGATACTTTGAGCAAGAATATAAACAAGGAGATATTATTTCCGCTGATTTATTTGCTGAAGGTGACTTTGTAGATGTTACCGGTACCTCCATCGGTAAAGGTTTCCAAGGGGTAGTTAAAAGACATAATTTTTCCGGTGTAGGTGGACAAACCCACGGTCAACATAATCGTCTTCGTGCTCCGGGTTCCATGGGTGCATCTTCCTTCCCATCCCGTGTATTTAAAGGTATGCGTATGGCAGGCCAAATGGGAAATGTGAATGTAAAAGTTCAAAACCTTGAAGTAGTAAAAGTGGATACCGCTACCAATCGTATCTTTTTGAAAGGTGCAGTTCCAGGCCATGAAGGTAATTTCTTAAAATTAGAGAAATAATTCTAATTAGAATATTTATATAAAACGCTCCATGATATGGGGCGTTTTTTTTGTTTTCATAAACTAAATTATTTCCGGCTGACGAATAAAGTGTATGCCCAGCATGATAATCCATATACAGCCGATAATGACTGAAATCCTTTGGAATAAGCCTGCAAAATACACCAAAGGTGCCGCTTGCTTAAAGCCTAATCCCGCCAAAATAAAAAATAAAAATATGCCGACTGCCGTGGCAGTGGAATACCTTGCCCATTGCTTTTTCCCCAATGATAAAAAATGTTTTCTATAAATAAAACAAGTAAATGGCAATCCTAAAAATAAAAAGATAGAAAAGAAATCATGCAGCTTCCCTCTGATGGTATATTGCGCCAGACGCAAAGGCATATCCATAGGATATCCATAGATAGGGTCAGTACTGCAAATGCCTGCACCAATCAGTCCTATGCCGGCCATGCCAATAAGTAAAGGTCCGGCAAAAGCACCAAAAGATGGCTTTATGGATTTGCGCAGACCAAAGGCAAAAAGCGTAATGGATATTCCCGTCAGGATAAAATTTAATTGCTGTATCCAAGCGTCATTGCCAATAGCCAATGAACTGATGGGATGTTCTAAAGATTTATAATTGCTTCTAAAGAACCCCTCCAATAAAAAAACAATTACAAAAAGAGCACTTCCACATGCCCCGAATACTAGCAAATATTTTGATTTTTGCTGTTTCAATTTAATGTTTTATAAGCCTTTAGGAATTGCCTCAATCAGGCGCTTGGTATATTCTTTTTGCGGTTTTAAATAAATATCTTCCGCAAAGCCTATTTCCACAATTTCGCCCTTATTCATTACTGCAATTCGGTCGCTGATAAACTTGACGACAGATAAATCATGAGAGATGAAAATATAAGTTAGCCCAAAATCGTTTTTAAGCTCATTCAGGAGGTTTAAAACCGTTGCCTGCACTGATACGTCCAAAGCGGATACCGATTCGTCACAGATAATGAAACGAGGTTCTACCGCCAAGGCTCTGGCAATGGATATTCTTTGTCTTTGTCCGCCGGAAAACTCGTGGGGATAGCGATAATACATATCCGGGTGCAGTCCTACACGGGCTAATAATTCATTGACTTTAGTTCTTCGGTTTTTATCAGTGCCATGCAAATGGTGTACCTGCATAGGCTCCAAAATGGCTTGGCCTATCGTCATCCGCGGATTTAATGAGGCGTATGGGTCTTGAAAAATAATTTGCAGGTCTTTGCGCATTTTACGCATGGCTTCGTCGCCTAAGCTTCGCAATTCTTTGCCTTGATATATAATTTCTCCGGCACCGGGTTCTATTAATCTTAAAATACTTCGTCCTAAAGTTGTTTTTCCACAGCCAGATTCTCCCACCAAGCCTAAAATTTCTCCCGGAAATACTTCCAAGGAAACATCATTTACAGCTTTGATATGACCGCTGGTTTTTCCAAAAATACCATGACGAATCGGGAACCAGGTTTGTAAGTTTTTTACTTCTAAAATTGGCGCTTGATTATATAGTAATTTTCTTTTTTCACTAATATGATTAAAACTAATTTCTAAACTTGAAATGACTTCCTCAATACTAAGGTGTATGGATTTAATTTCCCCATCGGTTCCTTCACTGATAAAGTTCTTCATCGTAGGTAATGCACTCAGGTTTTTATCCAGCGGCGGTCGACAAGCAAGCAAGCCCTTGGTATAAGGATGCTGCGGCTTATTAAAGATGTCCGAAGTTGTACCTGTTTCTACAATATTGCCTTTGTACATGACTGCTACGCTATCCGCAATATCAGCAATAATACCTAAATCATGTGTGATAAAAATAATACTGGTGCCATGTTTTTGTTGGAGCTTTTTCATTAGTTCCAAAATTGTTTTTTGCACCGTTACATCTAAGGCTGTGGTCGGCTCATCTGCAATGAGGACGGATGGATTGCAACTCATCGCCATTGCAATCATGACCCTTTGTTTTTGTCCGCCGGAAAGCTGATGCGGATAGCTTTTCATCATGTCCTCGGGGCGCGGCAATTGTACTTCCTTAAATAAATCCAAGGTGCGGCGGGCGGCCTCTTTTTTCGATACTTTTTGATGCAATATAATGGCTTCCATCACTTGGTCGCCACAAGTAAATACCGGATTTAAGGAACTCATCGGCTCCTGAAAAATCATACTGATTTCATTGCCGCGAAATTGCCTCATTTCTTTTTCAGGCACTTTTAATAAATCCACGGTGCCATACTTTTCGGAATGATACATAATGGATCCGCCACTAATTTTTCCCGGAGGGGATGAAATTAATCGCATGATGGATAGTGAGGTCACTGATTTCCCCGAACCGGATTCCCCTACAATGCCTAAAGTTTCTCCTTTTTTCAAGGAAAAGCTAATATTATTCACAGCAGTAATAAATCCTTCTTCCGTTTGAAAGCCTGTGCTTAAGCCTTTAATATCCAATAGTACATCCATGCCCTCCAAAGATACATAATTTTAATTCACTACGTTAATCCCTAAAATGATGGCTTAAGGCAGCATTAAAATTGTACCTTTGTACTATGGGAAATCCTAATGATACCATTGCTGCTATTGCTACTCCTAACGGGGTAGGAGCCATAGGAATTATCCGCGTCAGCGGACCGGAGGCTTTGCCATTGGTCAATCCTTTATTTCCTGCCAAGGATTTAAGTAAAGTACCCTCACATACCTTACATTTTGGTCCGCTGAAGTACCAAGATGTATTATTGGATGAGGTTTTGCTCAGTGTATTTAAAGCGCCGCATTCCTATACCGGCGAGCATTCGGTGGAAATATCCTGCCATGGCTCCCCGTATATTTTGCAAAAAGTAATGGAATGTTTAATTGCCCAAGGCATACGTCCCGCCGAAGCGGGGGAATTTACGATGCGGGCATTTTTAAATGGCAAATTAGATTTATCCCAAGCCGAAGCGGTGGCGGACTTAATTGTTTCCGAAACCTCGGCGGCACATCAGGCGGCATTGCACCAAATGCGTGGCGGCTTTGCCAATAAAATCCGTGATTTAAGAACGCAATTATTAAATTTCACCTCCTTAATTGAATTAGAGTTGGATTTTGCGGAGGAGGATGTAGAATTTGCACATCGTCCGCATTTAGTAGCATTATTGGAGGAAATAGCAGGAGAAGTGCAGCAATTGATCGCTTCTTTTCGCTTAGGCAATGTAATTAAATCCGGAGTGAAGATTGTGTTGGCCGGTCGTCCTAATGCCGGAAAATCTACCCTGTTAAATGCCTTGCTGAACGAGGAACGTGCCATCGTTTCTCCTATTGCGGGTACCACTCGTGATGCCATTGAAGATACCCTCATTATGGAGGGAATTCGGTTTAGATTTATAGATACTGCCGGCATCCGCGACGCCGAGGATAGCTTAGAAAGTATTGGCATTGCCCGCACCCATGAAAAACTGCGCGAAGCTCAAATAATTGTTTATTTATACGATGTAAATACTCTGACGGAAGAAGAACTCCTCAGCGATATGGCTACGATGCCGCAGGATAAGGAAATTATCCTTGTAGCCAATAAAATGGATGCTATTAACACCGCAACATTGCCGAAAAGAGAAGGCCATTTGTATATTGCCGCTAAGAATGGGGATAATATCGAATTATTAAAAAGCACCTTAATACAGCGCCTGCACCTGAATGCACGTCCGGGGGATGATACCATCATTACAAATATCAGACATTTTCATGCCCTGCAAAGAATCATGGAAGCCATCCATAATATTAAATCCGGCATGCACTCCGGCCTCAGCTCCGATTTATTGGTGATCGATATCCGCCGCGCCCTCCATGAAATGGGCGAGATTTCCGGGGAAATTTCCAGCGATGAAATTTTAGGTAATATTTTTAGTAAGTTTTGTATCGGAAAGTAACTATCTTTCCTTTGTTTCATAAATGCCTGTTATTGTTAGCTTTTATCTGATTTATCTTTCTTTTATTTGTTGCCCAACTCCACTTTTTTACCTATATTTGTTGCCTGACTGTTGCCCAGATTTGTTGCCCACAAATCAGGCAACACTCGGGAGAGAACATGCTACATACAGCTACAAGCTGCTACACGTAGCAACAACAGGCAACAAAATGAGCAGCAACATTCGTCTACAAAAAACTTGTCAGCACTGCGGTAACCGATTTACCGCCAAGACTGGAAAACTCGGTCAAATTGACCACCGTCCACCGGACGAAACTGACCACCTGATGCCGGTCTAAATTGACCACCCCGCACCGGATCAAATTGACCACCTGCGGACGAGATTTTAGTTCATGCTGTGTAGGAACCATTTTAG
>CAIKRV010000073.1 GCA_903829945.1 uncultured bacterium
AACCGCCATTGGTAGTAGTTAATTTCACTGCATAACGACCAGGTTTGGTGTATTGGTGAGAAGTAGTGGCCACGGTAGCGCCAACACTTGCATCGCCATAATCCCAACTGTAGGTAGTCATAGTAGTATCACCGGCTTTTAAGGAAATGGTTCCTTTATTGATGGTGGTATCAACTTTATAGCTGAATCTGGATATTGCACTATCAATACCGATCGGTTTGGTAGCACTGGCTTTACAACCATTGCTATTGGTTACGGTCAGCATAGCCGTATAGGTGCCTTGGGCATATACGGTTCCTGCATTCATGGTAGAAGCTGTTTTGCCATTACCAAAATTCCATGCATAAGAGCTGATGGTACCGGAACCGGCAGTGCTGGTGCTATAGAAGTGTGCACTATCTCCAGGACAAGCGGTAGAGGCCGTAAAGCTTACTACAGGATTTGCATAGATGGTTACCGGAGTAGAAGTAGAATCGTAGCAAGTAGTGCCGGTAGCAATGCCTTGATAAATTCTATAGGCTCCGGTGCTGGCAGCATATAAATGCGGATTAGCGGAAGTAGAAGAATCCACTTTTACACCTAAGCTATTTACCAAATAATATTTGTAAGAAGCCGTGCCGGAATAAGTACTTCCGTCAGTGACTGCAAAAGTATCACCTTGACAAATGGCGCCAAGCTTAGCTACGCTAAATTTAGCTTTAGGAGGTGCATTCAGGCTCACTGTAACGGTAGAAGTATCGTTGGTAGCATCACCATCACCGGAAAGCACGGTATAGCCTGTAAAGGTCCAGGAACCGCCTGCGGAAGTGTTTAAAGCAGGAGAGAACGTAAGTGTAACGATGGCATCCGCACCGGCATTGATGGTGGTGGAGATGGCCTTGCTGGTGGTATAAGTACTACCGCCTACCGCTTTTACATATACGGAATAACTGCTTTCTGCTTTAGTACCATAGTTATGCACTTTTACGGTAACATAAGTACTGGTATTGCCACAATCCTTATTGGCCGGAGAAAGTATAGCAGATACGCCCAAGTCATCAGGGTATGCACCAAATTCATCCGCACCGATATCAGGTTTGGTGGTACTGCGCGGATTGCCGTCGATATCTTCAGTTACGGCTTTCAATACCATCGCATCATTGCTGATGATGGTAGAGGAAGAAGTAGCATGCAAATCACCTATGCTTGTATTATTATACATAGGGTCGGCACTCTGACTATTCGCATCCGAACCGGAAGCGGTTTGAATATCGGAAAGACTGGAGCAATAAGAACCGCCCCAATAAGCCAAATACGTACCGCTGGCGGTGTAATAATCGTTGTAATCCGTATTAATACCGGAACCGTATAAGTATACCGCACTACCTGAATTATCATTTACAATAGCATTATTGTAAATATTTAAAGAGCCGGAAGTATTGTACACATACAATGAACCGTAATAATAATAAGAGCTGGAAGTATTGATGCTATTATTATACACGTTGGTTAAATCCACGTAATTGATCATGATTCCATACTCATAAGAACCTTGAACCGTAACGAAGTTATTCATAATATAGCTGCTATCTACGCCACCGCCATTTCCGATGATGCCGTATAAATACATACCATAATAACCGCTGGTTTGGAAAATATTATTGGCACTTACGGTAATGCTATCTTGGTATTGAACTACCACGCCTTCACCGTTACCGCTATCAATATAGTTTCTATAAAGTACGTTGCCACGTTCAGCAGAGCCTACAGTAGCACCGGTACCTGATAAATATACAGTATAGTAATCACCGCTCAATTGATTGTAGCGGATGGTTAAGAATTCATCCACAGAACCAGGATTGTCATAAATAACACTACCGTAGTTGTATCCGCCGGAAGTATTACCGGTCAATACGCATCTTTCAATGGTATCATAAGCGGCACCATTCGTAAATTGAACAACATCATCATAGCTTCCGCCTACATTAGTAATAGTCATTTTACGAATTTTGGTGTATTGCGTTCCATTTAATTGGAAAGCATAACCGTGTCCGGAATAAGAACCGGAGCTGGTAGTATCCAAAATTACTTTAGAACTATCCAAGCTTTGAGATTGGAAAGTAATGCTATTGGTTTTGGAAGAACCTGCAATATTATTTAAGCTTACGGATTCGTTGTAATAACCGTCGCGAACATTAAATAATACCGGACCGCAAATACCTTGGGAATTTAACGCAAATGCCGCAGCACGGAAAGTAGCAAAGTCAGGCGTAGTACCGCCGATGGTATAAGTACCTGTTAAGCCACCACCCTTATGTGCGGAGGAAGTATCATTTACATTATTGCTATCCACTTGACCATTTGGTTTGCTGCTCCAAACTTTAATTACCTTACTGGAACCGGAAGCGAAAGTAACACTGCCTAATTTCACCAAAGTAGAAGTATAAGAAGCTAAAGTACCGGTCCAACTAATGGCAGTCATGGCGGTGCCATTTACTGTCCAATTAATGGTAACACTGGTCATGGTTTTAGCACCTGCATTAAATAAACGAGCATATACATCTTTAGCACCGGAGCAGAAACCTACGGCAGGGCTATCGATGGATTGAATGGCTGCATCATAATCGTAAGTACGGGTTTCATCCGCACCGATGTTAGGTTTAGCCGCACGTTTTTGTTGATCGATATCTTCAGTAACGATAGCGAAAGGATAACCCACATGCATTAATGCGCTGGATAAAGATGTTAAATGTAAATCACCTGTAGAAGGAGAATTAAACATTGCATCCGTGCTTAAGCTGTGTGCATCCATACTATTGGCTGTTTGGATATCGCTTAAAGTGCTACAAGTGGTACCATTCCAATAAGCTAATGTACTACCGGTGGTGTACCAATCATTAAAATCAGAATTAACGATGCTATTATAAGTATATATCGCAGCACCGCCACCATCATTTTGAGTAATATTATCTACGTAGTGCACCACATGTGTGGTCCAATCGTATAAATAAACAGTATAGTACCAAGAATAAGAGGAGCTACTATAAATGCTATTGTTATAAATATTTAACATATCATTATAATAACCGTAAATCGCATAACCGTAAGAGGCGGTCATGGTAACAAAGTTATTTATAATATAAGAGCTATCAGAACCGGAGCCATTGCCTTGTACACCGTACATGTAAATGCCATAATAACCGGCGGTAGCAAAAATATTATTACCGGCAATCATCATGCTATCTTCATATTCGATATACATGGTCATATAGTATGCGCTATCAATCATATTATGATAAAATACATTACCAAGTTCACCACCGGTAGAGCTGTACGGACCGCATAAGTTTACAGCATAATAACCACCATTAATTTGATTATTGGTAAAGTTATTATAAGGGTCAGTAGTATTATAGTCATTATGTACTGTAGAGCCATAATTGTAAGTAGAACTGCTGGTATTGGTAGTAATTACATTACTTGTAAATGTATTATGGCTGGAACCGGCAGTAATAAATACACCATCCGCGTAGTTATAAGAAAGTGAAGGTGCATTAATCAATGTCATTTTCTTGAAATTGATATAGCTTGCATTAGATAATTTCACCACATAACCCGGAGCAGCGTAGCTGCTGGAGCTCCATGAAGTATCCAATATTACTTTAGTACTATCCCCTGATTGAGATTGGAAAGTAATGGTATTGGTTGCATTGCTACCGGTAATGGCACCAAGGCTCACACTTTCATTATAGGCACCATCACGAACATTAAATACAACGGCACCACAAACGCCGATGGCATTTAAATCATTTACTGCACCACGGAAGGTAGCATAACTTGGAGATGCACCACCAATGGTATAAGTACCATTTAAGCCACCGCCTTTGCGTGCAGAAGTAGTATCATTAATATTATTACTATCTGTAGCACTATTCGGATTGCTGGTCCATGCTTTGATGGTTTTGCTAACTCCTGAAACGAAAGTAACAGAACCAACTTTAACTAAAGTAGAAGATAAAGAAGGTAAAGTACCGGTCCAGGAATAGCTGGTCATAGCAGTACCATTTACACTCCAATTCATAGTAACGCTGGTTAAGCTGGTAGCACCAGCGTTAAATAAGCGTACATAAACATTTTTAGTACCGGAGCAGAAACCGGCAGCCGGACTATCAATAGACATGGCACTGGCATCGATTTGATACATGTGTGTTTCGTCTGCACCCATATTAGGTTTGGCAGCACGAGTTTGTCCATCAATATCATCAGGTACAGAATTGCGATAAGCACCATCATGCATTACGATGGAAGAAGAGGTGGTTAAATGCAAATCACCGGTTGCGGTATTATTATACATCGGGTCACCGGAGATACTATGTGCATCCATACTATTAATGGTAGATAATCCTGAGATAGAAGTGAAGGAAGAACCATTCCAATATCCGAGGGTACTACCGGTAGTATACCAATCATTATAATCAGAGAATACAGTACCGGAATAATAGTACATATATAATGCCGGAGAACCACCACTATTAGATACAATATTATTTACGATATTCAATACAGAACCGTAAGAATAGTTATAGAAATAAGTAGTGTAGTAATAAGAATAAGAGCTTGAAGAATAAATACTATTGTTATAGAAATTTAACAACATGCAATTATATGCCATCACTGCGTAACAATAAGTACTATTGATAGAAATAAAGTTATTTGCAATTAAAGAACTATCCTTGGTGGTACCATTGGCTGAAATGCTATAAATATACATAGCATAATAACCTTGGTTCATGATAATTTTATTTTTGGTAACGTTAATACTATCCTGATAGTATAAGTAGGTACCCATATAAGAGCCGCTATCAAAAATATTTCCGCGGATCACATTACCCATTTCGGATTTGCTGTAAGTACCGGCCAAATACATGATGTAATAACCACCATTTACCTGGTTATTTAAAATGTTATTATAATTATCCGTAGAACTTCCGTCATCATATATAGCAGAACCATAAGTTGCATAAGAAGCAGTAGGAACTGCAATAACGCAATTGGTAAATGTATTATAATTAGATCCGCCGGCAATTTCGACACCGTCAGAATAACTATACATGGTTGAAGTATTATTCAAAATAGTAATCTTTTTGAAGGTAACATAACTGGTACCATTTAAGCGTACCGTATAACCTCTGGAAGACCAAGAACCTGCCCAAGCAGTATCCAAGATTACTTTAGAGCTATCTCCGGATTGAGATTGGAAGGTAACAGTATTGGTAGCAGAGGCGCCTTTAATAGCACCAAGCGTTACTGACTCATTGTAAGAACCATTTCTTACATTAAATACTACTGCACCGCATACCCCTCCGGAACTTAATGCATTGGTAGCATCCAAGAAAGTAGCGAAGTCAGGGGATACACCACCGATGGTATAAGTACCGCTTAAGCCTGCACCAATTCTCACAGGTCCGGTAGTATCATTAGCAGTAAAGCTATCTACACCGCCGTTTGGACTACTGGTCCAAGCATAAAATGTTTTAATAGAACCGGAGGCAAAGGTTACTGAACCCACTTTTACTAAAGCTGAACCACCAGGTGCTAATGAACCTGTCCAGCTGTAGCTGGTCATGGTAGTACCGTTTACAGTCCAATTTACAGAAGCACTGGTAATGGTATTATTACCCGCATTCATAAAGCGTACATATACATCTTTAGTACCGGAGCAGAAACCTACTACAGGACTATCAATTGAATAAGCGGTTAAGTCATTGCCATAAACACGAGTTTCATCAGCACCGATATTAGGTAGTGCTGCACTTCTCATTTGTCCATCAAAATCCCTAGGTACAGAAGTACGAGGAATGCCTTTATGAAGTACTGCTTTAGATAATTTTGTTAAGTGCAAATCACCGGTAGATGGAGAATTTAAATATGGATCTCCAACCACGCTGTGTTTATCCATACCGTTGTTTTGAATATCCGTTAATGAATAACAAGAACCTGACCAGTTACCATAAAAACCGGAGCTGGCATAATAATCATTGTAATCAGAATATTTAACAGCGGAAGAGTAAATGTAAAATAAGGTTCCACCATTATCGTTATCCAAAATGTTATTTACAAAATTTACATTGGCACTGGTATAATTATACAAGTACACATTATAATAGTAAGTATAAGAAGCGGAAGAATAAATAGTATTATTATAAATATTCACCATATTGCTATAATAACCCATGATACCATAGGAATAAGTAGCCTGAACATCTATAAAGTTATTTGAAATTAAGGAAGTATCAGTAGTAGAATTTCCATTAATATAATATAAATATAAACCATAGTATCCGCTTGTTTGCAAAACAACATTTGCATTAAAGGTCATACTATCTTGATAGTTTAAATATGCTCCCATATAAGAGCCGCTGTCAATTAAATTATTTGCGATCACCGTTCCATATTCTGCACTACCGGAACCGGTACCTGTACCACTCATATAAAGTGTGTACATACCACCGTTGATCTGGTTATTAATATAGGAGTTATTATTATCAGCAGAACCACCATCATCATAGATGGCAGAACCATAAGTTGCATAATAACCGGTACTGGTTTTAATCACATTATTTTCAATTAAATTATCATGTGATTTACCTGCAATTTCCAAGGCATCGGCATATACATAATAGGATCCCGGATCATTATGAATGGTAAGTTTACGGAAAGTAACATAGCTGGCACCATCCAAGCGCACTGCATATCCTCTGGCAGACCATGAACCGGCCCAAGCAGAGTCAATAATTACTTTGGTACTATCCAAGGATTGTGATTGGAAAATTACTCTATTGGTAGGGCTGGTACCTGTAATGTGCTTAATGGTTACCGCTTCGTTATAATATCCATCGCGAACATTGAAAGTTGTTAATCCGCAAACACCGCGTTTATTTAAATCATTGACGGCATCTAAGAAGGTATTATAATCCGGTGAAGTACCACCGATGGTATAAGTACCATTCATACCGCCGCCCAAAGTTTTAGGGGCACAAGTATCATTTGCGGTAAAGCTATCCGTTGAGCCGTTAGGGCTACTGGTCCAAGCAAGGAATGTTTTAGTACCGGTACTTGCAAAAGTTACGGAACCAACTTTAACCAAAGTAAATGATCCCGGATTTAAAGTACCGGTCCAGCTATAACTGGTCATGGTCGTACCATTTACTGACCAATTCACCGTAACACTGGAAAGTGTATTATTACCGGCATTCACTACACGAACATATACATTTTTAGTACCTGCACAGAATCCTGCAGAAGGACTATCAATTGCATATGCACTCGCATCATTGCCGTAAACTTTGGTTTCATCAGCACCCATATTAGGTGTTGCACCATTTCTTATTTGTCCGTCGATATCTGTTTTTACAGAACCTAATGATCTACCGGCATGAAGTACAATTTTAGAACTTTTAGTTAAGTGAAGATCCCCTGTAGAAACTGAATTATACATTGGGTCACCACTAACGCTATGTGCATCCTGGCTACTTGCAGCTTGCAAATCGCTCAATGCCGTACAAAAACTACCATTCCAATAACCAACCGCTCCTGTTACAGGATAAAAATCGTTATAATCAGAATAAGTAACATTATAGGCATATAAACAACTGGCACCGGCATCAGCAACTACAATGTTATTGACAAAATTTTGAATAATACCGGAACTATAGTTATAAATATAGGCTGCATAATAATAGGAATAACTGGTAGAGTTATTAATGCTATTATTGTAAATATTAATTAAATTACTATAATAAATCATCATTCCATAACAATAAGTACCGGAAGTAGTGATGAAATTATTTGCAATTAATGAGGAATCCTTGCCGCCACCGTTAGTCGTGGCCTGATATACATAAATACCATTATATCCATTGGACGGCATAAATATATTATTACCTACAATAGATAAACTATCTTGATATTCTGCCATCATACCATAACCCAAAGAGCTATCTACATAGTTTCTATAAATATTATTACCATATTCCGCAGCAGAATAACTTCCTTGTAATTGAATCGTGTAATAAGAACCGCTCACAGAATTAAAACGAAGGGTATTCATATTTTCATTAGAGCCATTCGCGTTTCCATATACCGGGGCATAAGTATAAACGCTGGCACTGCTCCACAATACATTTCTTTCAAACAAAGTATTGCTGGTTCCACCTGACAAATAAACTACCCCTGCATAACCATAGGTTGCAGTACTGGTATTGGTAATGGTCATTAAGCGGAAATTAATATAATTAGAACCATTAATTATTACTGTGGTGCCGGGATTGGAATAAGTACCACTCCATGCGGTATCTAAAGTTACTTTAGAACTATCCAATGATTTGGATTGGAAAGTAACAGTATTAGTTGCAGAAGTTCCGGGTACATTATTAATATAAACAGACTCATTATAATATCCGTCTGCTACATTATAAGTAATGGCACCGCAAACACCTTTCAAATTCAAATCACTAACAGCCGCTCTGAAACTGGTATAATTGGTAGTACCGGAACCTGCAGGGTCAATTGAAAAAGTACCTGATAATCCGGAACGGACACTGGTACTTGCAGTATTTCTAGTCGTAGATGAAATACTAACCCCATTGGCACTGCTAGGATAAGACACGATCGGATAAACTGTGCTTGCGCTGGAGAAAGCATAGGAACCCACTTTTACCAAGGTGCTGGTGGCAGAACTTAAAGAACCTGTCCACGAGTAAGCTGTTTGCGCTACACCACTTACCGACCATTCAATGGTAACGGAAGTTAATGTGGAGGTTCCATAGTTAAATAATTTTACATATACGTCTTGAGAGCCTACACAGAAACCTGAGGTAGGATTTGTAATCAACGTGATGGCAGGATAAACTGCTGCAGGTGTAAATTCATCTGCACCTATATCGGGAGTAGATGTATTACGTGTTTCATTATCTATGTCTTTAGTTACATAGCTTAATGGGGTTGCCATACCATTAATGGCAGGATTATTAACATGTAAATCAAAATTAGAAACATAAATTGGATCTACTGAAGTATCATGCGCACCAAATCCTAAACCGGAGGCTTTCCATTTTGCTAAAGTAGCGTAAGTAGTTCCATTATAAGAAACCACCGAACCTCCTAAACCATTATATGGATTATTATAATCCTCCTTGGTAAGGCCATATGCATAAATAGGAGTAGCTCCGCCTGTGGTAAAGTTATTATTATATAAATATAAGGCACTGGCAGAATAAGAGTAAAGGTATGTGGCATTATTGGAAGAGCCAAGCATATTTACGTTATTATATACAAATTTGGCTTTATCCGGATAAAAGGAATAAATACCATATCCATAGGTGCTGGAAGCAATACCGATAAAGTTATTTGCAATAAGCGCTGTATCGCTATTACCATAATAAGAATAGCCTATATAATCCATCATTAACCCATAATAACCATTTCTCATTCTGATTTGATTATTCAGAATTTGAATACCATCCTGGGTATAAAAAAACATGCCATAATAATCAACACTATCAACAATATTATTGGAAAAAACATTGAGTTTTTCAGCACCCCCTGAACTAAAACTACCCATCCAATAGGTTCCATAATAAGCTTTAGTTAAGTAGTTATTGTAAAAAGTATTGTATTCATCTTGAGAATACGTGTATGTGGTATAATTATACCCTGAATAAATACAAGCACCGTAATAACTTACGCCACCTGAATCTGCTCCAATTAATTGACAATTCGAAACCGTATTACTGTCCGAAACATTGTCCACAATTAAAACATGGTCATAATAGGAATAAGAGGCACCGCCCAAATCCATATGAAGGGTAATTTCATTTAAAATAATATGATTAGTACCATCAAAATGAAAAACAAAGCCCGGACTGGAATAAGAACCGGTAGCATATGCTTGCACCATTACTTTGGTACTATCACCACTATGCCCTTGAAAGGTAATAGTGTTTTTAGAAGAAGTCCCTGTAATAGCAGGAATATCCACTGATTCGTAATAAATACCATCAGATACATTAAAAATTACGGCACCGGAAACGCCCGGACCGTTGGCAGCTCCTCCGCTGGCACGAGAACCTAAAGTAAGGTCGGAGTCAGCATCATTAAAGCTTCGATAGTTGGTGGCTGAAGCAGCCTTGGCCGGATTGATGGTGTACGTTCCACTCAATCCGCTAGCAAACACCGAGGTGCCTACTATGAAGGAAAGGAGAAAGAGCATAGCAAAGCGTAGCCCAATCCTTTTTGTTGATTGTTTTGTATTCATGTTGTTACAGTTTTCAGTATCAAATATATGTTTATTTATTAAATCAATATATATAAGTAACTAAAATTTAATTTAGCTTTGTAATTATGTATAAAATTTCGTTCCCAATTTTTAACTAATTTTTAAACTAAAGTCATGCACCAAAATCCCAATCAGCACTTTCTAGAAACCAGTATTCTTGAATTTGAAAAATATAAAGCTATGGCTGACAAAGCTATAGAAAGATTAGATGCAAACGAGCTGCATTATATCCCGAATCAAGCATCCAATAGTGTGGCCATTATTATGAAGCATATGAAGGGAAATATGATTTCCCGTTGGACAGATTTCTTAACATCGGATGGTGAAAAACCTGATCGCGATAGAGATACAGAATTTGAGGAGGGCAAGGAAACTAAGGAAGAATTAATGGCTATTTGGGAAAAAGGATGGACCGTTTTTTTTAACACCTTGCATTCCTTAAAGCCTGAGGATATGATGGCAACTGTTTATATCCGCAAAGAGCCACATACAGCAATGAAAGCATTCATCAGACAATTAACACATTATGCCTATCATGTTGGCCAAATTGTGTTTTTAGCCAAACTCATAAAAGATAGTCATTGGGATTCTTTATCCATTCCAAAGGGAAAATCTGCAGAATTTTTAAATAAAACCCCGGAAAGACCTTTTTAATATTTTTAAAATTATTTTTAGGGAATGTAAGAATCGCTTTAAAATGGGATAATTTCTATCCCTTTTATACGCTTACGTAAAAAATTACGGATTATTTTTTGTGATTCCGGCAGATTTTCCAAGTGGGTTAGGCCATCTCTTATGGCTTCAATATGACTGATGGCTCCATAAGCATCATCAAAATAACCATATCCTATCAGTTTCCCTTCTTCAATACCTACCACAGCACGCTCAGTTGGAAATCTTCCTTCACCAAGCATTAAAAAATTATAATAATCGTAATTATGTCGACTTACCGCTTCTTCTACCCTCCTATTATATTCTTCCGGAACTTCCTTTCCTTCACAGGCGCCATTGCAATTTTTTAAATCCCTCTCACAAACTTTACTTTCTGATAAAAAACTACATAGTTGCAAGCAGAGTTTATGTTCTTTAACCATTTTCAGGAGTATTTGTTCCCCTCTTTTTCTGGTATTTATAAAAATTGCCGGTTCTGCATAACTATGCATTTGTAATTTTATATTCAAATATCCATTACTATCCAATTCAGTATATATACCATAACGATATTTGTTTCTACGAGCTCCGGTATTATGATGAGGTTTTAATCTTTTCTTTTCCGATATTTCTACCAGATATGCAATCAATTCATTGCCTGTCAAAGTATAAGATATACTATGAATGGCGTCCTTTAAAACTTGCTGCTTCGGGATATTAAAATCATCGGCAAAGTGCTTCAAAATCTTATGCCTGATGTTTTTGGAACGCCCTATATAAATAACCTTTCCTTCAGCATTTTTGAAAAAATAAACGCCAACTTCTTCAGGTAAGGAAACTACTTCCTCACGTTTTAAGTTGGCAGGTAATACGTGATCAAAAATTTCTTGTTTAAGGGTTTCTTCTAAAATATTATTGCCTTCGCGACGTAGCATAATATCAAATAATTCTGCGGTAGCAGCTGCATCTCCAAAAGCACGATGTCTATGCTCCATGGGTATGCCCATTTCTCTGCAAAGTTTTCCCAAGCTATAGGAATGCATCCCGGGCAATATTTTCCGGCTGAGTTTTACGGTACAAAGTTGCTTTCGAATAAAATGGGTACCTAGACGTTTAAACTCATTATTAACAAAGGAATAATCAAATGTAGCATTATGCGCTACAAATACTTTCCCTTCAGTCAAGGATATAATCTTAGGGGCAATTTCAGCAAACAAGGGTGCATCCGCCACCATTTCATTGGTGATGCCCGTCATTTGGGAAATAAAAGGAGAAATTTCAGTCTCTGGATTTATGAGTGTATTGTACTTCTCTACAACCTTTTTACCATTATGAATAATGATGGCAATCTCAGTAAGTCTGTCCTTTTTAGGATTTCCACCTGTAGCTTCAACGTCTATAATTGCAAACATGCCTGACTGCAAATATACTATGAAAGCTGAGGATTTATCGCATCAAGCCATTTTTATACACTTCCAATGCTCTGGCTCTGGCCAAATCATGATCTACCATAGGTTTAGGATATGCCGGACTTCCATATTCCGGTACCCAGCGTCGAATATATTTTGCTTCAGGATCAAATTTTTTCTGCTGCGCTGCCGGACTAAAAATTCTAAAATAAGGCGCAGCATCACAACCCGTACCTGCCGCCCATTGCCAATTGCCATTATTAGCAGCTAAATCATAATCCAATAATTTTTGTGCAAAATATTGTTCGCCCCATCGCCAATCAATTAATAAATGTTTGCATAAAAAACTGGCAGTAATCATCCTTGCTCTATTATGCATAAAACCGCTTTGATTGAGCTCGCGCATGCCCGCATCTACCGCAGGGTAACCGGTGTTTCCATGACACCAAGCTTCAAATTCTTGTTCATTATTTCTCCATTCAATATGGTCAAATTCCTTACGAAAAGATTGAGTCACGACCTCAGGAAAATGCCACAATATCATTTGAAAAAATTCCCTCCAAATAAGTTCATTTAGGTACACGGCACAATGCTCTTTTACATAAGAAACCAATTGACGAATGGAAATAGTACCAAAGCGCAAATGAACGCCTAATTTTGAAGTTTCGGTACTCCATAATAAATTCCGAATATGTTCGTAATTATGCAGCCGTTCTAATGGCAAATCACTATCCGGAAATATAAGGGCACTCGTTTTAAAACCTATGGCGTGCAAGGATAAAATATCTTGCTTATTTATTTTATATAAATGGTTTAAATAATTTAAGCTCGGATAAGATTTTAAATAAAAATCATTGAGCTTTTCCTTCCATTTTCTGCCATATGGCGTAAAAACCAAATACGGTGTGCCGGAATTATTTAATACTTCTTCTTTTTCAAATATAACTTGATCCTTATAGGAAAAAAAAGCAATGTTCTTTGCTTCCAAATATTCCTTTACTGCTGCATCTCTTTCACGAGCATATGGCTCATAATCATTATTAGTAAATACTTTTTCAATTGGATATTCCAAGCATAAGTCTTGAATAATATTTAATGGTTTTCCGTACTTAACGATGAGTGCACTTCCCAGGGCCGAAATTTTCTGATGCAATTGAACAATGGTCTTATAAATAAAATGCACACGGGCATCTTCAGGGTCTGCTAATTTTGATAAAATTTCTTCATCAAAAATAAAGACACAAAGGGTTTCTTTGCCTTCTTTTAACGCATAGTACAGCCCTGCATTATCCTCTAAACGCAAATCACGTCTAAACCAGAAAAGATTCATTAAATTTAAAAATTATAAAAAAGAAATTATCCTCTTTGTTCAGTGAAAGACAAGAATTGCTTTTTATAATCTTCATGGTTAAATTTACCGTAATACTTAGCAGTAACGGTATCGCTATGCACATCCTGAATACCTCGAGCAGCCACGCATAAGTGTTTTGCTTCAATATAAACGGCCACATCATCAGTTTCCAAAATATTTCTCAAATCATTTGCTATTTGCATGGTCAATCGCTCTTGGACTTGAGGACGTTTTGCATAAAACTGAACCAACCTGTTTATTTTTGATAAACCCGGCACTTTGTCCTTCGGCAAATAGGCAATATGTGCCTTGCCGAAAAATGGAAGAAAATGATGCTCACAAGTACTATAAAAAGTAATATCGCGCACCATTACAATTTCATCAAATTTATACTTGTTTTCAAAGAGCGTAATTTTCGGTTTTTTTTCAGGATTTAGTCCGCTGAAAATTTCATTTACAAACATTTTAGCTACACGCTTAGGTGTACCTTTCAAACTATCATCACAAATATCTAAACCTAGAATAAGCATAATTTCTCTAAAATGCTTTTGAATAAGTTCAATTTTAGTCTGATCATCCAAAGCAAATGCGTCTTCACGCAATGGAGTTTCCAAGGAATCTCCTATACTATGTTCACTAAACATGTGATTGTCGGAACAATCATCATTTTCCGGAGTATTCCACGAAGTTTCGTTCGGTTTCATATAGTTCTATCTTTAAATCAAATTTAGGGTCTAACTTTTCTTTCAAAATATTCCAAATAACTACGGCAATATTTTCCGCCGTAGGATTTAGATGTTTAAATTCTTCAATATCTAAATTAAGGTTTCTATGGTCAAAGCGATCCGTCACAAATTCCCTAATTAAGTCTTTCAAATACTTAATATCAATAACATAACCAGTGTCAGGATCAATTTCACCACTGACCTTAACCACCAAAACGTAATTATGTCCATGGTAATTAGGATTATTACATAATCCAAAAACTTGGGCATTTTTTTCGGCATCCCAAATTGGATTATGCAAGCGATGTGCGGCATTAAATGTTTCCCTCCTACTGACCGTTACTTTCATTTTTTCAGTATATCAAAAAAAATAAATTATAATATAGACATCTAATAAATAAAAAAATTACCCTCAAAGTTCCGAATCATTTTGTAAAGCATTGCATTACTTTAAAGATAAAATCACCAAATATTTAATATCCTATAATTACTTTCTGAATAACAACGACTTATAAGTTTGTCAGACAAAAAGAAATCACCTATTTAAGCCCAATAGACGATTGAAACTTAAATATATTTTATCAGGATTAATTTTCCAACTTCCCCTGCCAGGAACTAAAAACCCCAATTAAACCCTTAAAACCATAAAATAAGAAAAGTGATCCTGCTATAATGGAACCGGTCCCTAAAACATAAGCACCGTTAAAATAGCGATGTTTAAAAAATATAAAACATAATCCAAAGGTTACCATACCTAATACAAGAAGCCCAAAACAAAATAAAAATGCTATCGTCTGATTGGTATGAAATACGATTTTAGATAAAAAAGTATTATCAAATTCCTCATATTTCATTCTGGAATATCTGCCCGCATGCGTATTGGCATTATTGTGCCATTGATTGAAGGAAGTATCATGTTCCTCCTCAGCACTAGATTTTAGATGTTGCAATTCATCATACAATTTCCGTTTATACGGATCTTGCAAAATATCATAGGCAATGTAGAGCAATTTAAAATGTGTTTCAGCATCGGGCTCTTTACTTACATCAGGATGATATCTTTTGGCTAAAGTCCGAAAAGCCTTCTTTATTTCCGTTTCATTGGCATCGGGTGATATTTCCAGAATTTCGTAATAAGTCATATTACTTTCGATACTTCGCTCTACCCGCCAATAAAGAAAATATGGCTTGCCTACCTTTTAGGTCCACTTTCATTTTTCTCCATTGCTCAATAGATAAAGTTCTAATTTCCTCTGTAGGCAAAGTGATATCGCAGGCTATCGATAGCAAAGTATTTTGCTTACAAGCTTTCAAAATATCATTAAACAAATGTTCATTTCTGAAAGGTGTTTCAATAAATATTTCAGTATTCCCACTTTCTGCAGAATTATTTTCCAAAGCACGCAAAGTAATCAATCTTTCATTGCCGGATACCGGCAAATATCCATGAAAAGTAAATCCTTGGCCATTCAATCCAGAGGCCATAATGGCTAGCAAAATACTGGATGGACCCACCAAAGGAATTACTTTCCAATCTCTTTGATAGGCCGCTAAAACTAAATTACTACCGGGATCCGCAATGCCCGGACAACCAGCTTCCGAAAGTATCCCGATATCACCGCCTTGGCTCGACTCAAATATTTTATTAAGTTCATCGGCCTTGGTTCGTTTATCCAAAACATATAAACTGATGCCGCTAAAGGGTGGTAAAATGCCGCATGATTTCAGAAACTTCCGCGCACTTTTTTCAGATTCGACTGCAAAATGCTGAATGGATTTTATAATTTCTAAATTATAAGGCGGGAAACTTTTTTCCAAGGAAGTTTCGCCTAGGGTATTGGGTATTAAATATATTTTCTGCATGTAACGTTCTGCTTAATCATCGTCAAATAATCGAAGTAATCGAACTTCATTTATTTTGGTTTGTTCCACATTCAAGATGGTAATTTCATAGGGCGGCAAACTAATGGTTTCATCCTTCATTGGTATATTTTGATGATGAAATAATATCATTCCTCCTAAAGTACCATAATCACCTTCCGGTAAATTTAAACCATAGGTTTCATTTAGGTAATCAATATCCAAGCGTGCGGAAAATATAAATTCTTTATCGCTAATTTTCTTTTCTATCAAATCATCACGATCATGTTCATCTTCAATCTCGCCGATTATTTCTTCAATAATATCTTCAATGGTAATAATGCCTGCAGTACCGCCAAATTCATCTACCACTACAGCTATGCTTCTGCGTTTTTCAATTAATACACGCATCAATTCATTGGCAGGCATGGCCTCGCTTGCAATTACAATGGGCATAACAATTTTATCAATGCCTTTGGGATTACTGAATAAATCCACCAAATGCACATACCCGATAATATTATCCATCGTATTGCGATAAATAATAACTTTAGAATGTCCTGTTTTGGTAAATAATAATTTCAAATTCTCAATACTATCTTCCACTTCCAAACCCACTATTTCCGTTCGGGGAATCATACATTCTCTAACTTTCAGGTCATGAAATTCTATGGCATTCTGAAAAATTTGTGCATCTACTTCCACTTCTTCTTCATTGGTAGCCGGCCGTATTTCGGAAACATAATTCACCAAATCATGCCTGCTATATACCGGGGCTGCCCTATTGATGCGCACTTGAAAAATATATCTCAATAAAAAACGTGCTAAGGCATCTATTAATACAACGATAGGATACAATAATCCGTAAAAAAGTAAAAATGGAAAAGATAAAACCGTCAGCCAAGTATTCGGATTAAGATGAAATAAGGCTTTAGGAATAAATTCAGCAACAATTAAAACAACAAAGGAGCTGATTAAAGTTTGCGCAATAAATAACAAGAAAGGTTGCGAATCATTGATAAAAGTATATTTAGATAAATACTCCTCAATCATGACGGAAGAAAAAATACCGTAAATAATTAAAGCTACATTGTTTGCAACTAAAGTAGTGGTCAGAAATTGTGATGGATTTTTTACAAAAAAAGCCAAGACTCTTGCAGAAAATTGTCCTTTCTTACTTCTTAATTCAATTCTCAATTTATTGGATGAAAGGTATGCAATTTCAATCCCTGAAAAAAAGGCAGAGAACAACAGTGTAACCAAAATCCATAAAAAAATATGCGCAGGCATTTTTGCAATTATTTGCTTCAAAGTTAGTTAAAATTTATGACCTGAACCTTAAGCAAGTGCCCAAGTTCAAATTACTACTTTTTGGTGAGCACCATGAACAATAGCAAGTTATAGCTTTGTATCATGCTTTAATGCTCAAACATAAAGCACAAAAAAAAGAACATGAGAAGCATCATTAACCCCAAAATTTATATTCCAATTAGCATATTACCGTGTTTTGCCAATACTCAGGTTGATATTAATCCCATCAACCTAAGCAGCAATGTATCTATTCCCTTTTCTCAATAAGGGCTTGTTGCTTGCACGCAGAATTATCACCTGCGTCTATCCACTAGCAGCCTCGAAGGAGGCTGCTTTTTTCGTTTATTAGAATTAAATAAATTAGACTTTGGGGGTATTTGTCCTCTTTTTAGCTTTTTCCATATTTATTTTTATTACTAACCCACAGATTTATGCTTTATTGCGTATAGGTGATTAGGAATCATTGATAAATTTTGTTTAAACTTTTGTAACTTTGTGTTATCTATAACTGCTATGAAAAAAATTAAAGGCTACATTGGTGCAATGGCACTTGTTTGCTATATATTACTCGTTCCAAACATAACTTTGGCACAAAAAGCTCATTGCTATACGGATGAGCATCTTCAACAACAATTCCGTGTACACCCCGAATGTATACAATTGCAACGTCAAGCGGATTCTATTGGTAATGTTTCCAAAAACACCATGTACAAATATGGTGATACCACTTTAAGGACGGTACCAGTGGTATTTCACATCATCCATAATTACGGCTCTGAGAATATCAGTAAACAAACCATTCTGGACCAAATGAAGACCTTAAATGATTGTTATCGGATGCGAAATTCTGATACTCAATATGTGCGCTCTATATTCAAATCATATAAAGCCGATTTTCATTATAAATTTGTAATGGCCACCATTGATCCTAACGGCAAATGCACCGACGGAATAGAAAGAATTTATTCTACAGAAACGTATCAAGCCAATGACAATGTTAAAAAACTTGCTTGGTGGGATAATTCAAAATATTTGAATGTATGGGTAGTAAGTTCGATCAATATTGGCGGGCAACCCGGTACTACTGTTTTGGGATATTCGCAATTTCCTTTCCAAGCAAATACTGCTTCATCCACGGATGGAGTGGTGGTAATAGCATCCAGTATTGGCAGCGGCCAACATACCCTGGTGCATGAAGTAGGGCATTGGCTTGGGTTATACCATCCATTCCAAGGCGGTTGCTATGGCGGCGATAACGTAGATGATACTCCGCCCGTGGATTCGGCATCTTTCGGTTGCCCGACCAAAAATAACACTTGCCACAATGATGTTCCGGATTTGCTGGATATGATTGAAAACTTTATGGACTATTCTGATTGCAGTCATTTATTTACTAAAGGACAAAAAACATGGATAGATGGCCAAATGGCAAATTACAGAAGCGGAATTTATTCCAGCAGCAATTTAGCTGCCACCGGAGCAGACGGCGTTACTACCGCTTCTAAAGGTTGTGTACCAGTGGCAGACTTTTATTCAAATACCGTACAAGTTTGCAGCAATAGTTCCGTACAATTTGTAAACAACTCCTACAATACCGATACTAAATCTTATACTTGGAGATTCAGCGGCGGCTCCCCTGCCACTGATACCAATGTAAATCCAATAGTGAATTACAAATCTTCCGGGCAGTATAATGTAACCCTGGTAGCTAAAAACAGCAATGGAACAGATTCCGTGATTAAATCTTCCTACATTAATGTTTTGCCTTCCGTAAGCAGTCTAAAAACACCGCAATCAGAAGGTTTTGAAGGGGGCTCATTGAGCGCCATTAATTATACCACTCCTGTTTCTACGGATGGATTAAAATGGAAAATAACCACCTATGGCGCAGCAAACGGAACGCATTCCATTTACTTGAATAATTTACAAGCTACCTATGGCAATGTTTATTCGTTTTTACTTCCTCCAATGGATTTGAGCACTGCAAAATCATATACCCTATGGTTTAATTGTGCTTATGCGCGTCAGGATGCAAATTCAATAGACGAACTGGAAGTAACAGCCTCCACGGATTGCGGAAATACATTCAGTACCGTGTTTTATAAAGCCGGGAATAGATTAGCCACCACAAATACTTTTTACTCCGGTAGCGTATTTGCACCAGCGTCATCAGATTGGAAAAAATTTACCGCCAGCCTTACAGGTTATAGCTCGGCAACATCCATTATTTTAAAATTCAGCTTTACTAATTACGGCGGGAATAATATATTTATTGATGATATAAATTTGGGCGTAAGCACAGGAATTGAACAAGAATCGGCAGGGAATACACAAATAAGTATTTACCCGAATCCGACCAATGACCAAATTCATATTAAAATGGAAACTGTAAAGCCCAGCTCCGGTACCATGAGAATATATGATGCATTAGGCAGGATGGTTTATGTTAAAAATATATCGAACATACCAAGCGGAGCTTCAGAAATAAACTTGAGTAAGCAAGAAATTAATGCACAGGTAAGCGGCATGTATTATTTAATGATGCAAACCCCGGAAGGGACTGCATATGCCAAGATTATTATTGAATAAGTAAAATATAATCAGGCACTTTAAGGATTTAAAGTGCCTGATTTTTTCTTAGTCCTTATCGTTCTGAGGCTTGCTCAATCTTAATGATTTGCAATTATCATTTATCCCACGTACCTTTGTGCGTTAATAATATATTTTCCTCTAATAAGCTAGCATGACTAAAAATCTAGTAATTGTAGAATCACCGGCGAAAGCAAAAACCATAGAAAAATTTCTAGGTAAAGACTATACCGTAAGAAGTTGCTTTGGACATATTCGCGACTTAGCCGAAGGAGACCTCTCCGTAGATGTTGATAATAACTTTGAACCTCACTATGTAATTCCTGAAGATAAAAAGAAAGTTGTCAGCGAATTGAAAAAACTCGCAAAAACCGCAGAGGTTACTTGGTTGGCAACGGATGAGGACCGCGAAGGAGAAGCCATCTCCTGGCACCTTGCAGAAGCTTTGGATTTGAGCAAAAAAGAAACCAAAAGAATTGTGTTTCATGAAATCACCAAGCCTGCCATTTTAAATGCCATAAAACATCCACGTTTTATTGATGAAAATTTAGTCAACGCACAACAAGCACGACGTATCCTGGATAGGTTGGTAGGTTTTGAGCTTTCTCCAATTTTATGGAAAAAAGTTAAACCATCTTTATCTGCAGGCAGGGTGCAATCCGTAGCTGTTCGATTAATCGTAGAAAGAGAACGTGAAATAAATAATTTCAAATATAAATCTGCCTTCAAAATCACTGCAAATTTTCATCCTGTTGATAAAAAAGGAAAGAAAAGTGATTCCATTTTAAAAGCAGAATTGCCGCAAAGATTTGAAACGAAAAAAGAAGCACTTGCATTTTTAAATAAATGCAATGGAGCAGATTTTTCTATTGCAGATATTGAAGTAAAGCCGGGATATAAATCCCCTGCTGCACCATTTACAACTTCTACCTTACAACAGGAAGCTTCCAGGAAACTTGGATTTTCAGTAACCCGTACCATGGTAGTGGCACAAAAGCTTTATGAGTCCGGTCATATTACCTATATGCGTACCGACTCCGTAAATTTATCAGAAATTGCCTTAGCTGAAATTGAAAAGGAAATTGTAAGCCAATACGGTAAAAATTATTCCAACCCAAAAAAATATACCACTAAAAGCAGCTCTGCTCAGGAAGCGCACGAAGCCATACGCCCTACCTACATCACCAATCATGCTATTGAAGGAGATGATGCGGAAAAAAGATTATATGATTTAATTTGGAAGCGCACCATTGCCTCACAAATGGCAAATGCAAAATTGGAACGTACCAATGTTAAAATTGAAATTTCTAAAACCAAGGAGCAATTTCAAGCTACCGGTGAAGTATTAATATTTGACGGTTTTCTGAAAGTATATTTAGAATCCCGTGATGATGAAGACGACGAAGAAATGAGCAGCATTTTGCCTCCACTTTCAGTAGGGCAAGAATTAAGTGCTATTGACATTACTGCTACCCAACGCTACAATCGTCCGCAAGCGCGTTATACTGAAGCGTCCTTAGTACGTCAAATGGAAGAATTAGGAATAGGAAGGCCTTCTACCTATGCTCCTACCATTACGACTATTCAAAAAAGAGATTACGTAAATAAAACGGATCAAGACGGAGAAGAACGTGAGTTTACGGTTTTGACTTTGGCCAACGCCAAAATAACTGACCAAATAAAGAAAGAAACTTTTGGCAAAGAAAAAGGCAAACTTTTTCCTAGCAATATCGGCATGCTGGTAAATGATTTCTTATTAGAGCATTTCGAATCCATCATGGATTATAGCTTTACAGCCAACGTAGAAAAAGAATTTGATGAAATAGCGGATGGCAACAAAGAATGGCATGCCATGCTTAAAAGTTTCTACAAACCTTTTCATAAAAGCGTAGAGAAAACAATAAAGAATTCTAAACTTGTAAGAGGCGAACGTTTATTAGGCGTAGATAAAGAAAGCGGTAAAAACGTATATGCCAAAATGGGTAAGTTTGGTCCGCATGTGCAAATCGGAGAAATGGCGACTGAAGAAGAAAAGCCAAGATTTGCTAAAATGCGCAAAGGACAATTATTGGAAAATATTACTTTGGAAGAAGCCATGGAATTATTCCGCTTGCCACGCGAACTCGGACAATTTGAAGGAGAAAGTGTGGTTGTAAATATTGGTCGTTTCGGGCCATATATTGCGCACAACAAAGTTTTTTATTCCTTACCTAAGGATGAAGATCCATATATTATTCCTTTTGCACGAACCATTGAAATTATTGAGTCTAAAAAATTAGAAAAACAAAATAAGACCATTAATGAATTTGACTTTAATGGTAGAAAAATTAGTGTGTTGAATGGACGATTTGGGCCTTACATTAATTTTGAAAGATTAAATGTAACCATTCCAAAAGCAATCGATCCCAAAACAGTGGACTTGGACAAGGCATTGGAATTAATTGAAGCCAAAAAAGCAGGTGCCACCACTGCCCCACCGGAAAAGGCGAAATCAGGTAAATCCGGCAAAAGCGCTAAATCTAAAAAGGGTGCACCCAAGAAAGAAGAAATAACTAAAGCTGTAGCAAAATCTATTGCAAAAACTGCCGCTAAAAAGAAAACGGTAAGCAAAAGCAAACCCGCTGCCGCTAAAACGGTAGCTGCTAAAAAAGCGGTAACTACTAAATCTAAAGCAAGCAG
>CAIKRV010000074.1 GCA_903829945.1 uncultured bacterium
CTGCCGTATTTAAAATATCCGGTATTGATGAAAGTAGTATTAATACAGCCATGATTCCGGTTGCAATCCAATAATAAAGATTTAATTTTTTCATTGTTTTTTATTTAGCTTTTGAGTTTAACTAATTTGATTTTATCCAAACGTAATATTATTAAACAATTGTTTTTAAATAATTTTCAAGTTGCATAAAGGTACCTGCAAAACCTTGCTCCATATTTGCAAATGCAGATTCATACATTGCAATTTCATCAGCAGTAGCTTGGATAGGTCCACCATGAATACTTAAAGTAGTTATATTATCTTTTTCGGAAAAAGAAACAATATTGAAAACTTTTAATGGCCAATTTGGAGCCATGGGATGTCGTGTTGCATTTCCATCCTTATCTGAAAAATAATTTATAAATGCCATTCTATGGGGGGCATCAATTTCCAAATATTCAAACATACCCCACATTTCATTTCCGTCCGGACCAGTCAAGCAATAATGAAATTTTCCACCTGGCCTAAAATCTAAATGTGCCACTTTTATACCCATACCGGCCGGCCCCCACCAATGTACTAAATGTTCCGCTTTGGAATAGGCATCAAAAACTAGTTTGAGAGGAGCTTGAAAGCTTTTAGAAATTGCAAATGACTTTTTAGCATTTATACTTTCTAAATATATTTCCAATTTATTAAGGGTTTGACGATTCCCATCAATGGCACCAAAATTTTCAACTACTCTTTTTAATTCCTCTATGGTTGGGAAAACCATGCTCATTGTTAATTTGGTTTTTCCTTCCCAATTTTCAAATAACACGGTAACATAAAAAAGTATTGGATTTTCAGCTTTAGCATCACCATGAAAATATGCTAATTTTTCGTTTTTTAATACTTCAATATATTCTATATGATTAGGATAATCTGTACCATCCGGACCATGCATCGTAAATTTCCACTTTCCTCCCGGCTCTACATTCATTGCTATAAAAGTATTATTAAAACCGTCAGGTCCCCACCAATGAAGTAAATGCTCAGTTTCAGTCCATGCTTGATAGACTAATTCTCTTGGTGCATTTAAAATTCTTGAAAATACTAAAGTGCGCTCCTTGGGAGCATTAACAAAATCATTTACGTTTACCATTTTGCTTTGTTTTAATTTTATTTGGTTTAGATAAATTGGTTATAGTTTCTTTTGCTTGTAATTCATTTAAATATTGTTCCAAGGCATCTAATTTTTTGTTCCACATTGCCTTGTATTGTTCTATCCAATCAGAAACTTCATTCAAAGACTCCAAATTTGCTTCACAAAAACGTTCCCTGCCTACTTGTTTAATATTTAATAAGCCACATTCTTCCAAAATCTTGATATGTTTAGAAATAGCAGGTCTGCTAACCTCAAATTGTTCTGCCACCTTATTTAAATTTAAGGTATTATGGGCTATCAAATTAATAATTTGCCTCCGTGTCGGATCTGCTATTGCTTGAAATACATCTCGCCTCATTTTTGATATTATGTAACCAATCGGTTGCAAATATATGTAACAATTCGGTTACAGAAGTAAAAATTTTGAAAAATATTACAAATAATTATTTATCAGATATTTATACAACGATAATAGTTAAAAAAATGGGGCAGTGTAAAAACACTACCCCATTTTATAGCTATAAAATATAATTATTTTTCCAAAACACCTTTTAGGTTATTTAATCCGTCTTGTAAATCTTTACCAAGATGATCTTCTAAGTTCATAAATAAAAGCATAATATTAACAGGATATGGCATTTTACTATAAAAACCCCATGTCACTTTTGTTTGTTGCTCTCCTAAAGCATCTGTTTGCATAAAAGCAGTAGCATGTCCTTCAAAAGGTTTTATAAAATGTAATGCCAATTCCATACGTTCACCATCCTTTAACATTTTGATTTCTTGTTCGCCTTGGCCTACATCCTTAATATTGCTATTCCATTTAGACATATATCCAACTGTACCATCCGTACCTGCACTTTCCATTTGAGCATTTGGGTCTTTCATTACCCAAACACTATAGTGCTTTTGGTTCCCTAGCATTTTAATGTAATTAAAGACTTCTTGCTTGGGCTTGTTAATGGTTATTTCCCTCTTAATATTGTATTCACCATTTACGAATAAGGCTACAATTAAAGGAATTGCAATTACGATTCCTACGATAATCAAAATTCTAATAAAAATTTTCATGTTATGTGTTAATTAAATGTTTACTAAACTTAAAAGTTGACGAGAGGTTACTCTTGTATTCGATGTAAAATGAAATCCAAATTCACCTCAAATTGTTAGTCATGCCAAAATTAAAATATTATAGCAAATAATAATAGGGGCTATTACGACAAGTATTTGGGCAATCTGCGACAAAATTATATATTTGTATAATGAAACATGTTTCTATTTTAGTACCTGAGCAGGCAGTTTTAGCTAGTATTACTGATCCTAAATATATGTTTACTGCCGTCAATAATTTTATGGCAGCCAATGGGAATAATATTCCTTTTAAAATTCATTTGGTTGGAAATACAAGAGAAGTAAAACTTGATAATGGTTCATTTTCGGTCCATACAGACTATATGATAAATGAGGTCGATCATACTGATTTAATTTTTATTCCGGCATTGAGCGGAGATATGTTTGAAGCCTTGGCAAAAAATAAAGATTTATTTCCATGGATTCAGCAGCATTATAAGAAAGGAGCAGAAGTAGTAAGTTTATGTGTTGGTGCGTTTATGTTAGCATCTACAGGCTTATTAGACGGAAAAGAATGTTCTACGCATTGGATGTCCTCAAATGAATTTAGGCAAATGTTTCCTAACGTAAAGTTAAAAGATGATAAAATCATAACTGAGGAATTAGGAATTTATACCAGTGGAGGTGCCACCAGTTATTGGAATTTATTATTATATCTAATTGAAAAATATACCAGCCGTGAAGTTGCCATTATGGCATCTAAATTTTTTGTAATTGATATTGATCGTAACAGTCAATCTCCATTTATCATATTTCAGGGACAAAAAAAGCATGAAGACGAAAATGTATTGAAAGCCCAAGAATTTATAGAACTTAATTATCGAAATAAACTTACAGTTGATGAAATATCAAAAGCAATAAATATTGGTAGGCGAAGTCTGGAGCGAAGATTTAAGCGTGCCACCCAAAATACAATAAGTGAATACATACAAAGAGTAAAAATTGAAGCCTCCAAAAAAAGCTTCGAAACCAGTAAGAAAAATATTAATGAAGTTATGTATGATGTTGGATATTCGGATACTAAAGCATTTAGAATATTATTTAAAAAATTGACCGGATTATCACCGGTAGAGTATAGGAACAAATATCAGCGAATCCTTACTCTTGAAGCATAAAAAAAGGACGATTGATCATCGTCCTTTTTAAAACTATATAACACACATGAAAACAAACAAGTCTGTAATGGGTTTTTAGGTTTATTTGGAAAACTCGGTCAAACTGACCACCGTCCATCGGACAAAGCTCACCACTTGATTCCGGTCTAAATTGACCACCCCGCACCGGATCAAATTGACCACCTGCGGACGAGATTTTAGTTCA
>CAIKRV010000075.1 GCA_903829945.1 uncultured bacterium
CATATATTTCGTAAAAACCTTGCCAATAATTTCCAAAATTAATTATCGCTTCATGTCACACTTCCTTTTTTTTCTTCGCATTTGTGTTTTCAAAATTGAGCTATTCCAACGGATATTTTTCAATAATGCGAATAATAAATTATCCACGCATTTTGAGTTGTTCACTTTCCTAAATAGTATTAAAATAAAATTTATTTATTATCTATCTTTCTAGGGCTGTGGATTTGTGTATAGATTTTTTTAAAACTTCACGTTTCTTAATTTCTTAACATTATAAACGGATAACCCACATTTTAAATTAGAACTATTGTATATGTCAATTAAGTATTTATGTGTTTTATACACATCTGTGGATGATAGTAGCTGTGGAGCGAATTTTAAAGTTCAAATTCTTTATTAAGGTTAAATTTATGTTAACACTATGTAAAGAAGAGGTTACTTATCAAGATGTTTCACGTTACTTAAATTGGGATTTTAAAATTCTTACCTCTTTATCGGTTAAATACCGCCATTTTCCACTAGGAATATCCTTTTTTGTTAATATCCCAAACATTACTCTATCTAATTTCTCAACTGTGTATCCCATAGCTTCAAACATCCTTCTAATGATCCGATTCTTACCGGAATGTATGTTAACACCTACTTTCTTGAGGTCCTTCGGATCAGTATATGCCAGTTCATCTACGGTGGCTAATCCATCTTCCAGGTTTACTCCTTCCGTTACTATTTTAACAAAATCATCCTTTGTTAAGGCTTTATCCAGGGTTACTGCATATAGTTTTTTTATGTTTTTAGACGGATGCATTAAGTCATTAGCTAGGTCACCATCATTAGTTAAGATTAATAAGCCTGAGCTATTTCTGTCCAATCTGCCTATTGGATATACCCTATGCATGGTCGCCGTGCTGATGAGTTCCATCACCGTTTTACGATCTTGTGGGTCTTTAGTTGTTGTAATATAACCTCTTGGCTTATTCAGAAGGATGTATACAAATTTTCTTCTGAGCTCTGTTTTTTTATTATCAACAGTAACTAAGTCAGTTTTATTAATTTTAAATCCTAATTCTTTAACTATCTTACCATTAACTTTAATTCTTCCATCAGTTATATAATTATCTGCCTCTCTTCGGGAACAAATACCTGCATTTGCAATGTACTTATTTAACCTAATTGAGGAATCATTGGAATCCTTAGCGGTAATTGTATGTTTATCATCTTTATTAGCCGGTTTGGAAGTATTTTTGCCGTTATTTCGTTTCATTATCATATAATAGTATTAAGGTGTCTTTAAATTTATCCAACAATTCGAATCTCATAGGGGTTCATATGCGCTATTCTTCGGTTGGAAGATTTATAGGTACAAAGGTCTTGCTTTTTTTTATGTTATTGGGTTCTATTCACGGATTTGCTTCAAGTAAACCTAGAATTACAAGAATTTGTGAGTCATCAAGTGATTTAAGTGTTTCTATTTATTGGATTCCTTTCAACGATACTTGTGATGCTTTTGTGCAGATAGATATTTATGCTTATAAAAAATCCAGTCCGCATATTTTGGTTAAAATTGATTCGGTAATGACCCGGAATACTTTTAGTTATACCAGTAAAGCCGGCGCAGGAAATTTATATCTGGATAGTTTTTATGTTTCATATATTACAAAGTGCAGTGGTAATATTGTTGCTGTTTGTTCGGCAAGTATCAATACTGATTTTATTCCCCCTAATTATGTTAATCCGGACTCTATAAGCGTTCATGGTAAAAAGACCATTATAGGTTGGAAACCTTCGAGCTCCAAGGATACTAAAGCCTATGTGGTGTATCTCTCCACCCCGGGTGTAAATATTCCAATCGATACGGTTAATGGTTTAAATTCTGATATATATATAGACAGTACCATGGGGGCACCAGATAAGGGTAGTATTGATTATACTTTAGCAGTTCTTGATAGTTGTGATAATGTATCGAGATTGAGTAATGCTCATGCTACTATTTTTTTAAGTGCTAAACAGGATAGTTGTGCCCGAACAATTAATTTGACTTGGAGTCCTTATGTGGGTTGGCCAGTGGATAGTTATACCGTTTTTTGTAGTATTGACGGAGGACTGCATTATTATCGTGTTGCAAAAACTCCAGGGACCAATACCACTTTTCGATTTGCTGTACTAAGGAATGTTGTTTCATATGTATTTTATGTTCGGGCTCATAAAGGAGGTTCAAGTATTATTACTTCTACCTCCAATATATTAAGTGTACCTATTAACTTTTTAAACAGTGGAAACGTTATTAATCTAAGTTTGGTGAGTGTTGATGTGAATCAAATTAGGTTGGAATGGCATGTACCTACCCTTAAAAATATTGCTTCTTTCATGATTGAAGGTAGTACGGATAGTGTTCATTATTCTAGTCTTGCTAATATAACAGTGGATACCTTAAATGATTATAGCTATTTATTAAATGATGCTGTTTTAACTACCATTCATTATTTTAAAATTGTAGCCATTGATTTTTGTGGAAATAAACTCACCCAAAGTAATATATCCTTAAATATAGTTCTTCATGTTTCTAATTCTTCCTCAGGTCGCTTATTGCGTTGGAATAATTATAGAACATGGAAGCATAAAGTATTATATTATATTATTTATCGTTCTACCGCTAAAAATGATTCCGGTTCCTGGCTTCCTATTACTAAAGTTAATGGTGATACGAATGCATTTTTGGACATAGATTCTATTGATGCTTTTGATAATTATGGAATATGCTATAGAGTTGTAGCAGTGGGTACTGATACTTCGTTTGAAGTACCGGCGATCTCCTATTCACAAACCGCTTGTACTTTTGGTAGTCCAATAGTGCATATGCCAAATGCCTTTGTTAGGGGTGGAGTAATCGGAGTTTATAAACCTATCACCTTATATGCAGATTTAAAGTTGTGCAGTATGCGTATATATAACCGATGGGGAGAAGAAATTGTAAGTATAGATGATTTGGAAAAAGGTTGGGATGGTACTAATATGGGTAAAAAAGTACCTGAAGGTGTTTATTTTTATAGTGTAGAAATTTATGGAATTGATAAATCCTATCACTTATATAGAGGTACATTTACGGTTCTTTAGTATCATGAATCCTTAATTTTTCATTCTGTATCTTTGCATTTTATTTTATATGATTGAATTCTTTTTAGAAGGGACTAATTTAAGTTATGATCAAGTGATGCCTGTGGAAAGTATTATTCATAGGATACTGAATGATTTTAATTATGAATTGGCCTATGAGAATATTATTATCATGAGTGATGAAGAATTATTAGAGATTAATAAGGAGTTTTTAAATCATGATTATTTTACGGATATAATTACTTTTAATTACGCTGATGTACCAAAAAGGATAGAATCCGAATTATATATCAGCTGGGATAGGGTGAAAGAAAATGCTAATGACAATAATGTCAATGAGTTAGACGAATTATTTAGGGTTATTATTCATGGAACATTGCATTTGGTAGGCTTTGAAGATGGTACAGAAGTGCTTAAGAAAGACATGCAAAAGCATGAAAATCAATATCTTAGCCTCATATGTTCCACGTGAAACATAAACACACACATAATTATTTATAAATGTTCAGCGAATACGATGTAATAGTGGTTGGTGCAGGTCACGCAGGTTGTGAAGCTGCAGCTGCTGCCGCTAATATGGGGTCCAAGACTTTGCTTATTACAATGAATATGCAGACCATAGGTCAAATGTCTTGTAATCCTGCTATGGGTGGAATTGCCAAAGGACAAATAGTTCGTGAAATAGATGCACTGGGTGGATATTCAGGAATTATATCTGATAAGAGCGCTATCCAGTTTAGAATGCTCAATCGTTCCAAAGGTCCTGCCATGTGGAGTCCTCGAACTCAAAATGACAGAATTCGATTTGCAGAAGAGTGGCGCCTAGCTTTGGAACAAACTACTAATTTGGATTTTTGGCAGGAAATGGTTTCGTCCCTTATTGTTGAAGAGAATGTAATAAAGGGCGTGCGAACTCAAATGGGTATAGAAATTAGAGCTAAAGCTGTAGTGCTAACAAATGGTACTTTTTTAAACGGCATTATCCATATCGGCGAAAAACAATTTGGAGGGGGTAGAGTAGGAGAGAAAGCCGCTACAGGTTTAACCGAGCAACTTCTTGGTTTCGGCTTTGAAGCAGGTAGAATGAAAACCGGAACACCACCAAGAATTGATGGACGTAGTTTGAATTATGCTTTAATGGAAGAACAGTTCGGGGATGAACAGCCGGGCAAATTTTCATTTCTGGAAGAAAGTCCAATTTTAACAAAACAAAGAAGTTGCCACATAACTTATACCAATGCATCTGTTCATGATATATTGAAAACCGGATTCGAAAAGTCCCCAATGTTTAGTGGGCGAATTCAAGGTATTGGTCCACGATATTGCCCAAGCATTGAAGATAAAGTTGTCCGTTTTGAAGAAAGAGAAAGACATCAGATTTTTGTAGAACCTGAAGGTTGGAATACCGTAGAAGTTTATGTAAATGGTTTTTCTACCTCCTTGCCGGAGGATGTCCAATATAGAGCATTAGCAAAAATACCCGGCTTCGAAAAGGCAAAAATGTTTAGACCCGGATATGCCATAGAATACGATTATTTTCCACCTACACAATTAAAGCAAACCCTGGAAACTAAAATCATTAAGAACTTATTTTTTGCCGGACAAATTAATGGCACTACCGGATATGAAGAAGCCGGAGCACAAGGATTAATGGCCGGAATTAATGCGCATTTAAATGTGAAGGAATTGCCGGAATTTGTATTGGGTAGGGCCGATGCTTATATTGGAGTATTAATAGATGATTTAATAAATAAGGGTACTGAAGAACCTTATCGGATGTTTACTTCAAGGGCGGAATATAGAATTTTGCTCAGGCAGGATAATGCCGATTTGAGACTTACTCCAATGGGATATAAAATTGGCTTGGCTTCCGAGGAAAGAATGGAGAAAGTTAAGAAGAAGCAAGCGGCCATGGATGAGATTAAGAAATTTTACAGTACTCAAACTGCTGCCATAGATGAGTTGAATGCTTTGCTGGAAGCATACCAATCCTCGCTAATACAACAAAGAACCAAAATTGATTTTATCCTGGCCAGGCCAGATATTAGCATTGAGGCCATGCGAAAATATATTCCGGCTCTAGATCAGTTTCATCAAAAGCACAGTGCGGAAGAAATTGAATCTGCAGAAATATTATTAAAATATTCGGGATATATTGATCGAGAAAGAGAATTGGTAGATAAAATGAATAGATTGGAAGGAATTAAAATTCATCCGAATTTTGATTTTGGTAATGTAAATTCATTGAGTTCTGAGGCAAGAGAAAAATTAAAGAAAATTAGACCAACCTCATTGGGTCAAGCATCTCGAATTTCCGGAATATCTCCTTCGGATATTTCAGTGCTTTTGGTTTATTTAGGAAGATAATAATGTACAGATTTACAGTTAATTATATAAAACGATTTCGTTTATATGTTTGTATTACAGCATTTTGCATGTTATTACATGCATGTGCCCTACAAATTCCTCCTACCGGTGGGGCTAAGGATGTAACTCCACCAAAGATTCTAAAGGCTATTCCTGCCAATGGAAATACTAATTTTAAGGATAGCAAAATCCTATTGAATTTTGATGAAAACGTGGAACTTAATAATCCCAATACAGAGGTTATTATTACGCCGCCATTGGCTCATCCTGCGGCTTATAAACTTAAAAAGCGTACGCTCATTATCGATTTTAAGGATAATGTATTAAAACCAAATACGACTTATACCATATTATTGGGAAATGCCATTAAGGATTTGCATGAGGGAAATAAATTGGGAGGATATAATTACGTTTTTAGTACCGGTGCTTATATTGACTCTTTTTCCATGGATGGAAAGGTGTTTGATGCTTTAACACATAAGGAATTTGTAGGGGCTAAAATCTTATTGTATGCTGGTTTTAATGATTCTGCGATTATCAAAAGTAAGCCGGATTATTACGCTGTCTCTAGCGGAGGTGGAGAATTTCACGTGGAACATCTCAAAAAGGATACTTTTAGAGTTTATGCTTTGAATGATAAAAATGGAAATTTACAATATGATTTAGGAGAGGATATTGCATTTATTCCTCAAAGACAAGTAACGCAATACAAGTATAAGGCAGGTACTGCCGCAAAGAAAAAAGACAGTTTTAGAATTAATCAAATTCATCAGAGCATAGCACTTAGAATGTTCACACAAAAAACAGAGAAATCTGTTTTAAAATCATGTACGCAAACAGCTCCCTATCTAATTTTAAAATTTGGCAAAGTGCCTAACACATTAAATATCAGTAGTTTAATGCCTAAGTCTAGTCCAAACTACGTTGGTAAAAGCTATATTCCTTTGAAATATAAGGTTTTAAAGTATTTAGATTCGGTTCAGGTATGGTACCCGGTATTTGGTGATACACCAAGTATTACCAATAATTATAAGGTTTATGCAAATAATACCTGGCTGGAAACTCATGGCGATACTATGTTATTTCCATTGCATATAAATTTTGATAGCTTGAGCATTGATACCATTTTAAAACTAAAGACACAATCAGCAAAGGATGCTTTTAAATTTCAGTTTAAAGTGGAAGCCTCAGCTGCACTTACAGATAAATATGGTTATCCATTAGTGTTAAACTTCAATTTGCCGATTAAGGATATTGATTTGAATAAAGTATTGGTATTGCCACCCAATAGTAAAAAATCCACTCTTCGCCGAAGTCAATTTATTGATTCATCGCATACACAATTATTGCTTGATGCGGAATTAGATCCGGATACCATGACCAAAATTCGGATTATGCCCGGGGCTTTTAAAACCATTTACGGGAACCGGAATGATACCATCAAAACAGCTGTATTAAGTTTACAACAAAGGAACTATGGTCATTTATCTATGATTATTAATGCTCCAAGCGGTGATTATTTTAATATTTTGCAATTGGTAGATAAGGATCAAAAGGTTTATTTTGAAAAACTTATCGAAGCTTCAGAAAAGATTGATTTGCCCTTCGTGGATCCTAATACTTATAAAGTCCGTGTGATAAAAGATAGCAACCATAATAAGCGCTGGGATACCGGTAATATTTTTAAGAAAATACTACCGGAGGAGGTGTACTATTATCCCAATGATATAATTGTAAAGGCCAATTGGGATATCTTGGATGTTCATATAGGGGTTACTTATTAATGTTCAAGGTGGTTAAGCTTTTTAACTATAGGTTAAAAATACATCCTTTAAGCTGATTATTCCAGAAATTATTCCTATTTTCGGCCTTCAAAACAAGAAATATGAAAAGAGCACAATTATTAACTGCGATGCAGCTGAGAACAGTCTGCATGGTGATGATGGCATTTTTGGCCATGGGAAAGCTGAGTGCCTCGGGTTTGAGTGGTAAATATACCATCGATAAAACCAAGGCTGCATCAGCAACCAACTATATTAGTTTCAATGATGCAGATTCTGATTTAACATTAGGATCCAGGTCTAGCGGTGGAACTGCAAATGGTCCGGGTGTGACCGGAGCAGTTGTTTTTAACATTGCCAATGGTTTGTATAATGAAAAAGTAGACATAGTTGCCATCCCCGGCGCTTCTGCTAAAAATACAATTACCTTCCAATCGGCCAGCAAGGATAGCAGTAAAGTAATCCTGATGGACTCCACTGTTGGGGGTAGTTATACTTCTCCGGGTTATGTGCTTCATATTGATAATTCAAGTTTTTTAACCTTTAGACAAATTACCATTTTACATGGTTATAATTCTAATATTCCTTCCTATAGTTATGACCATGTTATAATTATTGATAATATTTCTGATAGCGATTCAGTAATTAATTGTCAAATTATAGGTGACTGGGGCACGCACCCGAATAACTATGGTGCCTTGGTTTATTCCGGTTATACTTCTTCCTCTTATACGGTAGATCAATATAATGTATTCCAAAATAATAATATGAAATACGGTTATTACGGGGTGTATTTTATGGGTAGCTATGTAAGTGGTGGTGCTGAAAAAGGAAATGTTATTAGCCATAATACTATAGACAGTTTAAACTATTATGGAATATTTGCTTATTGGCAGGATGGTATAACTTTAATGAGTAATGATATCCGCATGCGCAATGGTAATATGGGTATTTACGGGTATAGTTTTAATATGTCCGGTACTGCATCTAAAAACTCATTAATTGCCAATAATTTTATTTCCTTGGGAGCAAATTCCAGTGGAAGTAATTATGGTATTTATATGTACTATTATGATCAAACTGATATTGATTTTAATAGTATTTATAACTATGGTAGTTCTTCAGGTTCTTATTGTGCTTACTTATACAATTACAGCACCGTAAAAAGTGTGAATATTTATAGCAATATTTTTGCAAACGCTTCAACAACTACCAATGATTATGATTTGTATTTAAATTATATTTCTAATGAAGATTATAATGATTTATTTGGTGGTGGAATAACAGCTAGTTATAGCGGTACCTCTTATACCACCTTAGCCAATTGGATCAGTTCCGGTAAAGGTTTTGGAAAGCATGACTCTGCGGTCAATCCAATTTTTGTTTCCAATACTGATTTACATGTTAATAGTCCTGCTGTTAATGGTACTGCAAAATATATTTCTACCATCAAAACCGATATTGACGGTGATTTAAGAAATACAAGCACTCCTGATATGGGTGCAGATGAATTTACACCAATTAAACTCAATCCGGTAGTGGTGGCCATCACTAACCCTGTTGCAGGATTTTGTGTAGGTTCTCAAGATGTTTATGCAACCATTGGAAACTATGGAACGGATACCTTGAAAACCGTAACCATCGGTTGGTCTGTAGATGGAGTAGCTCAAACCAATTATCGTTGGAGTGGAAGTTTGCCATCAACATCCAGTATTTCCGTAAAAATCGGAACCTATAATTTTTCAAGTGCTACGGCAGTATATACGGTAGTCGTAATGCCTGATTCCGCCAACGGTACCGCCATTACAGCTACTGTTAAAAATACGCAAACTGTATCAGTACGTTCCGGATTAAAAGGAACTTATTTAGTTGATAATAGTGGGGTAGGTACTCCTGATTATACTTCTTTACGTGCTGCTGCATCTGACCTGAATTTGAAAGGTGCTTGCGGAGCAGTAACCTTTAATATTGCGGACGGTACTTATAATGAAGCAGTATTTATAAATCATATACCTAATGCTTCTGCAACAAATCCTGTCGTATTCCAATCCAAATCTTTAGATAGCAATAAAGTAATTATTGATACTTCATGGGCAGTAAGCAGTACTTATGGCGCACCGGTATATTTACATGGCTCAAACTATTTGACTTTCCGTAAGGTTACTATTAGAAATAGTGGGGCACCTTCAGGTTTTGGATACGCTAATGCTGTGGTTATTTGGGGGGGTTGCGATCATATTACTTTTGAAGACAATATTATTTATACCGACCATTCTTCCTCCAATTATGGTGATGCTATCATGGACTATTATAGTTCTGTGGATAATAACTTAGTATTTAATAATAATCATATTTCAGGCGGATACTATACCATGTTCTTAGCTGTAAATTACGGTTCTGATGAAACAGGGGTAGTGGTAAGTAATAACCTTATTGACAGCTCTTATCAATTTGGTATATTTTCTGAGTATGTTAACGGCATCAACATTTCTAAAAACAAAGTATTTTTAAATGGTGCTTATTCTGCTTTATATGCTTATGGTAGTGGTAACGTTAATACGGATACCTTTACCGTATCTAATAACTTCTTTGCGAATACCAATAGTACCGGATATTGTGCATATATAAGTAGTGTATATCCGGCTAATTATTTTTATAATAATTTCTTGAATACTACTGCCAATTCTACCTTATATATTTATGGTTATAATACTAAAAACGCTACTTCTGTATATGATAATAATATTATCAATACCGGTGGTGGCTATGCTTTTGAAACTTATGATGTAGGTATTACAAATAGTGATTATAATAACCTTTATTCCACAGGTAATGTAGGCAGCTATTATAATTCTAAAGTTTCAACTACTGTTATCTGTGCAGCCTTGAGCAATTGGAAAAAAGCAACTTCCAAAGATAAAAACAGTGTTTCCGGGGATCCTAAGTTTAATAATGTTTCTACCGGTGATCTTCACTATTCCAGCGGCTCTATTTATGGCTTACATGTAGGTACTCCACTTGCTGATGTATCTGATGATATCGATAACCAAGCAAGAAGTAAAACAAGTCCGAATATCGGTGCCGATGAAACCAAACAATTCTTTACAGATGCTGCTGCGGTAAGTATTGATAGTCCGGCTACGGGCTTCTGCGCAGGCAGCAAGGATATTTATGTTAATATCCTCAATGCCGGTAAAGATACTTTGAAAAGCGTAACTATAAATTGGAGTGTAAATGGTACCCTGCAAACAGCAGTTTCCTGGACAGGTACTTTAAGCTCATTAACCTCTGCAGAAGTAAAAGTAGGTTCTTTAACCTATGTCAGCGGTACCAACCAAACGATTAAGGCTTGGGTGAGTTCACCGAATGGCGGTGCTGATAGCAATAATGTAAATGATACTACCTTACGCGTTACCGGAACAGGCATGAATGGTACCTATACTTTAGGAGGATTAACACCGAACTTTGCCAGTTTCCATGATGCCATAAACGGCTTGGTGAAATTTGGTGTTTGCGGATCAGTAACTATTAATGTTCGCGATGGTTATTACAATGAATCGGTTCATATTCCTGCTATTGCAGGCGCTAATACACCTAATGCCGTTATTTTCCAATCTCAATCTTTAGATAGTAATAAAGTACAAGTGGATACTTCTACGGCAGGTTCTTGGTCAGCGAGAGGTTGGACCGTGCAATTTGACGGTGCATCCAATGTCAACTTCCGTAAAATGACCATTACAAATTATATTCCGGGTAGTTATGGGTATACCGATGTAGTTAATTTTACCAATAAGGCCAGCAATAATATTTTGGAAGGAAATATTATTATGACCACTACTACTAAATACGCGAATTATGGAGCGGGGGTTACCAATAATCCGAACTCTATCGAATCACATAATATTATTCGAAACAATATTATATCCGGCGGTATGGCATGTATCGATTTTGAATGTCCTGCAGGTTCAGCTACCGGACCGGCAGAAGTTGGAAACATTGTAAAGGAAAATGTTTTAGATACTGCTTATAATTATGGCGTTTTTGCTTCTTACCAAGATAGCTTCCAGTTATTAGGAAATTATATTTTCTTACCGGATGCATATTCAGCTTTATATTTCCAAGGATTCCTTAAAAAGGATACTTCCTTTATTATAAATAATTTCGTGACAATTGCCGGCAGCGGTTGTTATTATGGATTATATTCCTACAATAATGCCTTATTGGGTATTATTGCCAATAGCATGAATGCTACGGCAATGAGTGATGCGATGTATTTTTACTCCGGTACTTCCGGACGCGTTAAATTAATCAGCAATAACATTGTAAATGATGGTACCGGGGACGTATTATACGGTTCTCCAACTTATATGTCAGGTACTAGCAATTATAATGATTTATATCCTTCCGGTGGTGGTAATGTAGGTAATTGGAATGGTACCAGTTGCACTGCTTTATCCGATTGGCAAACGACCAGTAAAAAAGATAAAAACAGTGTTTCCGGTGACCCTTCTTATTATGATATCACCGTGGGCGATTTACATCTTACCTCAGGTTCTACTACCGTAAAAGGTTTGGGTATTTGGCATCCAAGAGCCAAATTTGATATTGATGGTCAGCCGCGTTCTACCACCACACCTGATATAGGTGCTGATGAAAGATTACCGGATAGCAATGATATAGGAGCAGTTACTATTGTAAGCCCTAATTCAAAAGTATGTGGTACAAATGGTACCATAGTTACGGTGAAAGTGGCTAACTACGGTGTTAAAGATCAAACGTCCTTCAAAGTAAATGTAGTTGTAGCCGGAACTTATACCGGTACTACTACCTTCTCAGGAGGCACCCTACGCGGTGCTAACAGCCCTCTGCCGCATGATACCTTAGTAAATGTATATGTAGCCGGTTGGAATAGCAGTAATGGCGTAGCGGACTCCGTAGCGGCCTATACGATACTTGCTACAGATAGGGCACATAAAAACGATACTACCTCTAATAATGCATTGGCTGCAATGGCTGCTCCGGTAGCTAAATTTACCTTATCCGGATCATCTGTTTGTTCCGGAAGTGGAGTGAAAGTAACGGATAAGAGTGTAGTAAAAACTGGTACTTATTTATATTATTTATTAGATAATACCGGTAAAAAACTTGATTCTTCCACCAGCGCAAGTCCGACCTTTAAGTACAATACCAACGGTAGTTATAGAATCCAACAATTTGTATCTAATGGTACATGCTCTGATTCTTCCTCCCAAGGATTTAATATTGTAAGCGGACCAAAAGTGAAATTCGGTCATACGCCATTATGTAAAGGTAGTACCGTTACCTGGTCTGATTCCAGTACTGCGGGTTCAGGTACCATTAATACTTGGGCTTGGACTTTAGGAAATGGTAGCAAAGGAAACACTTCCAGCGTTAAAACCATTTACTATTCCACAGGAGCCATTACGGTTACTTTAAAAGTAACGGATAATAACGGTTGTTCTGATTCTACAGGAAAATCATTTAGTGTAGATGCGGTTGATGCAAGCTTTACCAAAAGCACGCCTAGCGGTGCAGGTAATGTCAACTTTACTGCTACTAACACCGGTTATAGTTCTTATGCTTGGAGCTTTGGAGATACTACCACAGGCAGCGGAAGCACCACCAGCCATACTTACAAACATGATTTGAAATATTATGTTACCTTAACGGCTACCGCAGCTTCCGGCTGTACCGATACCAAGAAAGATTCAGTTCAAATTGTATTGACAGGTATAGAACAATTTACAAGTTTATTTAATGTTGAATTGTATCCTAATCCATTTACGGATCATACGAATATTAATTATACTTTGGATAAGAGTGAATCAGTGCTGATAACAGTATTTGATATGACGGGCAGAAGCATTGCTACTTTGGTTAATAGCCAACAATCAGCAGGTGCGCATCAAATAGCATTTTATCCCGGACAATACAGTGCCAACCCTGCGGGAGTTTATTTATTAAAAATGAGCATCGGCAGCATGGAAAGTCAATATCGATTAATAAATCTGAAATAAGGATTAAATAATAAATAAAAAGCCTCCTTAGTAAGGCTAAGGGGGCTTTTTTATGTTTGGGAAAATTTATTTGGTATAAACGAAGGAAAGTGTGTGATTTTTAAATTTGAAATGCCTTCGTTTATAAATAAGTCAAAATGAAGGGGATTTTTAACTTAATTTTAACTTTCTAAAAAAAATTATTATGGCAGCTTTTGGTAGTAACCTAAGTATTAATCCCTATGGGAAAGGAGTTTACCCCGTTGTAGGCGGTACATTATCGGCATTCTGGAATTCTGCTTTGCAGGCGGGTGGTTCGGCAGCAAGTACTTCTCTTGATTCAATGAACACAGCAATAGCCAATAATCTAATTGGTACATTTTTTTCAAATGCTGCAAGCGCTACTAATCCACTTGCAAACGATACATTATTATTAATTCCCTCTGAATTAATATCTGTAATAGTTGAATCTGAAAACAGTTACATGAATAATCAGATGTCTGTAAGTAATGTTTTTAATGCTAAACAAGCTGAATTTATTAATGACCTGTTAAGTGGAATTAAAGCAGTGCCTGTAAGTTCAATTGGCAATGCAACCATTCCTTCCACCGGAACAAATATTTATACCGGGTATATAAGTAATATTTTGGATCGGGTTGCCCAATCAGGACTGAGTAAGGATGAAAAGTCTCCACTATATATGACCTTAATGATTGCAGAATCGGCATTCCAATATTGGAATAATATTGTTATTACCCCTGCCGGTCCTTTTACAGCATATTTCGATGGTTTTGGAGCGTCTACACAGTTTGCAAGTGCTGTCAACTATGCCAACATCCCATTTTGGGTGGAAGCAGCGATTGAAGGCTGCTTATTGGGATATTGCAATTATTCCATTATGGATGGTCCGAAAACACAAGGTAATAGTATGATTGCAATGATGGGTTCAGCAGCAGCAATTAATGCAGGTAAAGTAATATTCAAATGGGTGCCTAACGGTATCAACCCTATAAAGTGTTGCTAAGAATTTTATCTATTTTAATAACTCAGAATAGCGGAAACCAAATTCGGGTTCCGCTATTCATTATTAACTTTTCATTTTAAAAATCATGAACAGCAATAGAGATAGAAAAAAAATGAGTCCTGGATTGATTGCAGGAGGAGGTGGAAATGTTGGGGTAGGGAATGCGAATAACACTGCGCTTTTTAAGGCAATATATATTACAAATTTCGTGTACTATATCCCTCAATATTGTTTCGATACAGTTGCTACAATTTATGCGAATTTAAAGGGTTCAACATTACCAACTTTTCTTTTAACTCCTGCGGCTAAGAAGGCTATTACAAATCTTTACGGCTCGCCTACGAATACTACCTATATTGCGGCAGTAAGAAAAATCGTCACTAATGCTCAAACTGATTTGCTAAAATGGGTTCAGAGAAAAGGATTTAATCAACTAGTGCTTTATTTTGATGATCTTCTACTCGCGCATTATAATTATGATGTTAAAAATGCAAATCCTGAAACTTATTATCGAAGAGTTGATCTGGCGGACTTCATTATTCTTGCGAAATCCTTATATAACATTAAATATATTACTGAAATAGAAAGTTTTGAAACTTGGTTTGTGCCACATCCTTCCAAAGGTATAAATCAAGGTGAATATGTCACGCCATCATTTTTTAACGTATATTCTAACCTCTATTCAACTAGTGGGAAATATGCCAAGATTGATGCAATACAATTTGAGCAGGATTGGTGGTGGTATGCGCACAAAAGTCCAGCAACGTCGAAACCCTATATGGGTTTTAGTGACTACGATCCAGCGAACGCAGACTATTCATGGCTTTATGGAATGAAGGAAACAGTCGAATTTATCAATTTAAGTCATGATCCATCAGCAAAAAAAGTGAAATGGGTATTTGGTCCCTGGTTAACAGGTAAACCTGCCTTACCTTCTATAAGCAAGACTAATGGTGATATACAAATTGAAACTTACATACGAAGTGCTAATGATGTTTCACCATATGATCCTTTATACACTAACCAACAACAATATGATTATATTGTTGGCGCATCAACACGAATATTTTTGACAAATATTCAAACTACAGCAGATTTTATTGCTAATCCAGGAGTTTTCATGGATTCCTTAAATCAACTTTCAAATATAAATTACAGTCCAACTAGCCTAGTTGGGGGCGGAGTACCTTTAAAAATACCAATTAATTTGGTAGTATTATTTTATTGTAATGATGGTCCACATGGGAATGATTTATTTGACTATTTTGATAGTAGTGCTACACCTGGTAGACAATTTCAGGATGCTTATAATGCAATAGTTAAATCTGGTTTGCCTGCAAAATATCCCTACATTAATTTTGTTGGTTATGCAGTTTATGATTATGAATATGCAAGAATGGCTAATCCATGAATATAATATTATGAAATATTTTATTTTTTTCATATATACCTTATTTTTTTTAAATGGAAGTACTTATGGTCAGTCTAATATTCAGTGGCAGCGATGTTACGGTGGATCTAATGCAGAGGATGGATATAATATTAAGAATACATTAGATGGAGGCTATGTCGTATTGGGGTCATCTGGATCATTTGATGGTGATCTTACAAATAATATGGGTTCATCAGATATTTGGATTATTAAATTAAAGAAAAATGGTGCAATTGAATGGCAAAAAAGTTATGGAGGTTCCTCTGATGAAGGTGGTAGTGCAATTATTGCTACAAAAGACAGTGGATTTATTGCGGCAGGTTTTACATCATCAAATGATGGCGACATTGATACAAGCAGGGCTGATTCAGATCAAATCTGGTTAATAAAGCTTAATAAAAAGGGGTACATCCAATGGCAAAAATATTACAAGGGCACAGGAGCCAATGCAATAACCTCTACTCCTGATGGTGGCTATGTAATTGCTGCCGGGACTTTCCCAACAAGTAGTTATAGAGGGGACTTTCATATTTTAATCATTAAGACGGATAGTATTGGTAATGTTGAATGGCAAAAGGTTTTCGGTGGTATTTCATATTCTACTTCTGAGTCCGTTTCTTCAATAATTAATGCTAATGATAGTGGATATGTGTTTTGTGGATCAACTTTTTCAAAAGATGGTGACATTACCTATAACCATGGAGAATCAGATGCATGGGTTGTAAAACTCCGTCCAAACGGTACAATTGAATGGCAAAAAACCTATGGAGGTTCAAGTACTGATCTTGCTACGGGAATAATTGCTACACAGGATAGCAATTACATAATTGTGGGACGAACCTCGTCAGTAGATGGGGATGTATCTATGAATAAAGGTTCAAATGATGCTTGGGTACTAAAAATTAGTTCCAAGGATTCACTTTTATGGGAAAAGACATTTGGTGGTTCATCGAGTGATAATGCATTTGGGATTACATCAAATACTAAGAGAGAATATTTTATAGCAGGATCAACTGCGTCTTCAAACGGTGACGTAAAACATAATTATGGTGGGCTTGATGCTTGGGTGTTCAAACTTAAAAATGACAGCTTTTTTGATTGGGGAAAAACTTATGGTGGGACTGATGATGAAAGAGCTTGGTCAATTGCAAATACGTCTGATAGTAGTATTATTTTTGCTGGTTTTACATTGTCTTTGAATGACGATATAACTTACAATCATGGTCGTAGTGATATTTGGGTTGTAGAACTTGCAGGACATTGGCAACCCAAACTCCTCCAAAACTCTGGCTGTCTTCCAGACGCTGCAAAACTTACAACAAACAATCCAATTTCCGCCTCCGATAGCGTTTCCCTATTCTGGGATTTTGGAGATGGTAAGGGCTATGTAAGCGGCGGTGATACCGTCTATACTCCAGCCTTTACTAAAGCAGGTAACTATAAAATAAAACTACGGGTTAGTAATAATCGCTATGGCTATACAGGCACGGTACTCAGTGAAGATAGCATCACCATAAGCGTCACTGGGAAAACCTTAGCTGCCCCCTCCATCCTGCTCCAAGGGAAGGACACCCTTATAGCCTCCTATACCGGGGATTCCTGCCGCTGGTATCTGGATTCAGTAGTGGTATCCACTGGTAAATGTGAATATGTCCCATTAAAATCCGGCAAGTATCAGGTATTGGTGTATGATAGTGCTTGCCCATCGCCCATGTCGGCGGTGTATCATTTTACTTTTTCGGGAGTAGAAGAACCGCAATCCAATTATTCCATACAAATATCACCTAATCCATTTAAGGATCATACGAATATTAATTATACTTTGGATAAGAGCGAATCAGTGCTGATAACAGTATTTGATATGACGGGCAGAAGCATTGCTACTTTGGTTAATAGCC
>CAIKRV010000076.1 GCA_903829945.1 uncultured bacterium
AAGAAAAATTAAATGGTAAAACTAATTGATACAAAGAAAATGACAATTATTGGTAATTACTTTCTCATTCAGTCTCTCTATTTTTTTAGAAATACAGGAAATTTTTATATGCGCTATTTACTTATAGTAAACTTTTTATTTATTTACCTTAATGTAACTGCTCAAAATTTTCAGTGGGCTCACGATGTCGGTTCTGCGGGTACAGAATATGGTTATGATATTTCTACAGACAGATATGGAAACAGCTACTTCACCGGATGGTTTTCAGATTCAATTACTTTTGGAAGTACAGTTTTGAAAACCAAAAATGCCTCACTATTTATCGTTAAATATAATTCTGCTGGAAATATTGTTTGGGTAAGGCAAGATTCAGGTTCATCTAACGTTGTTGGTATCAGTATAAAGAACGATACCTCTGGTAATATTTTTCTTTGTGGAAGGTACAGTAAAGGAAATGTATTTTTTACAGTAAAAGATAGCCTCTTTAGTAATGCCCAGATTGCATTTTTTATCGCCAAATATGATAGTTCAGGTAAATTTATTTGGGCTATAAATGGTGGTGATTCTGTAGGTTCGACTTTAGCAATGAATATTGATAACAGGAATTACATTTATGTTACGGGATCATTTAAAAATTCTTGCGTTTTGGGGCAATCCTTAAAAAAGAAAAAATTAAAATCTACCTCTAACGAAAGTATATTTATTGCTAAATATGATTCTTTAGGAAATTTAATATGGACTCAAATATCAAATAGCAATGGTACTGTAACTTCGACTGCCTTAGATGCGGATTCATCGGGTAATGTATATATAACAGGATATTTTGACATTAACCTTAAAGGGGGTGCGATAAATGTAAGTGGGAAGGCAGATATATTTATCCTAAAATTGGATAGCAGTGGAATTATACAATGGTTAAAACATGCAGGTGGTAGTAATGCTGATTATGGCTATGGAATAAAATGTTTTCCAGAAGGTAGATTTTATATAGTTGGACAATTTACAAATAATGCCAAATTTGATAATATATCAATTGGTGGCAATTTAAAAGGGAAACAGGCATTATATGCATTTGTAGCCTTTTATTCAGTAAATGGCAAATTGAAATGGGTAAAAAAAGCTGGAGCAGATTCTGGGCAAACGATTGCAAAGTGCATATCCTTGCATAATCAATATGCGTATTTGGGAGGGGCATTTTTTCAATGTAATGCTTATTTTGGAAAAACATTGTTACATAATAGCGGAGGTCAGGATCTTGCAATCTCAAAATTGGATAGTAACGGTACTTTTTTATGGTCAAATGGGGCGGGAAAAAAATTTACATCCTCAGTTTGTTGGGCAAATGCAACTGATTCAAATGGTAATTCTTTTTGTACAGGTTATCTCTCAGGTGATGCGATCTTTGGCAAAGACACATTGATAAATTTAGGAAGTGAAGACGCCTTCATTTTAAAAATTTCTGATGTATCCCTATGGCGAGACAATTTGATAAAAACCAAATATTGCTCCGGTGATAGCATTTTAATTCCCTACCGGGTATCGGGTATTATTGGACCGGGAAATACTTTTACCGCGGAGTTGAGTGATAGCAACGGTAGTTTTGATAGTACCGTATATTTTCTTGGTCGTGTCTCATCTGCCAAAAGCGGTACTATACATGGCATCCTTCCTAGAGGGCTTCCCTATTCTACCAGATATAATATTCATATAGTTTCAGATACTCCAAACGTTACCAGTTATTTTAATGCTCAAACTATACAAATTGATTCTCTTCCAAATATTAAAGTAAAATTTGATTCCCTTGTGTGTTTTGGTCAGAAGGACACGCTTTCGGCATCGGGCGGTAATAAGTATTTATGGAAACCTGCTTCTCACTTGAGCAGTGCTACAAATAATACCACTTTATTTATTGCTGATAGCAGTCGTATATTCAAGCTTTTTGCGACCACTTTGGCGGGATGCAAAGATTCCCAAAGTATTTTTATAAAGGTGAGGGCTCCTCTTTTAATTAAACATAATAAGGATACGCTTATTTGTCCGGGCACTAAAATAAAACTTAGTGCAAGTGCTTCCGGAGGATTAGATAGCAATTATAGTATTTCATGGGATAGCAGTGGGATAATTATTAATAAAGGTGGTACTTTAATTGTTGCGCCTTTAGTAAAAACAAAATATTATATTATTTTAAATGATGGCTGTTCCACTACCGGAAAAGATAGCATTACTGTAAATGTTTATGCCCCTCTACACGTTAATGCCGGAAAAGATCAAGGAATTTGCCCCGGATATCCCAATTATCTTTATGCAAAAGGTAGCGGAGGGGATAGCACGCATTATAACTATACCTGGGATAGTTCAGGATTTATTTTAGGCAAAACATCTACCCTAAGCGTCAAGCCGGCTACCACCACAATTTTTAAAGTGGTACTAAACGATCATTGTTCTTTAAAACCGGACAGTGCATTGGTAAAAGTATATCGCACGCGCCCCGTAAGTATTATGCTTTCCCCGGATACCTCCATATGCTATGGGGCTACTGCAAAATTACGTGCCTTTGGTAGCGGAGGAGATTCTCTGCGTTATCAATTCCGTTGGGATAGCGGAGGGACAATTTTATCAGCTACTGACACTTTTAATATATATAAGCTCCCTCCTACTTATACGCATCAATTCCGGTGTATAATTTCTGATTCTTGTTCTTTACATTCAGATACGGCATTTGTAAAAGTAAAAGTGGGTATGCCTCTGAAAATACAAATGCCCAAGGATACTAGCATCTGTAAGGGTATTACTCTTTCATTATTAGCAAAAGCTTCCGGTGGCACAGGAAATTTTTTATATCAATGGGATAGCGGTGGAGCACTGCTTTCTAATACTTATACTCTAATAACCCAACTACTAGCACCCTCAAGTACACATCAATTCAGGTGCATCTTAAAGGATGGTTGCGCTTTGCCCGATACCGGTTTTGTTAAGATTAGTGTGCGTCCGGCGCTATCAATTCAGGTATCGAAAGATACGACAGTTTGCTATGGAAGTTCTCCAATACTACATGCTATTGCACACGGAGGGGATTCCACACATTATTTATTTTCATGGGATAGCAGTAACTTAATTTTATCATCCTCAAATATTTTTGTGATTCATAACTTAAGTGCTTCTTATACGCACCAATTCCATTGTACCCTGACTGATGGATGCACATCGGATACATTGAATGATTCTGTGGCAATAAAAGTACTGCCTGCACTTCAAATAAAAACAATCAAGGACACTGCGGTTTGCCAAGGAGATACCCTTCATTTACTATTAAGCGCAAACGGTGGAAATGGAGGTCCTTATGTTTATGATTGGGGCGGAGGTTTTGTTTCCTCCAATAATGTTATTATAAAAATCAGTTCAGATACCATTTTAAAAATCCGGATTTCTGATCAGTGCTCCACCATAGACAGTTTTAATGTTAATGTTCATAGTAATGCTCTTCCTACTATCCATTGGAATTTAATGCCTGATTCAGGATGTGCACCGCTACCTGTTACATTTAGCAATAGTTTATTAAATGATTCTACGGAATACAGTTTCCGATTTATGGATAGCTCCTCTGTTTATAATGCTAAGAGAAACTATTTATTTACGCATATTTTTAATCCTGGGAATTATGCTACCCGCATTTATGCTAAAAATCTTTTGGGTTGTGTCAAAGACTCAATTTTAACTCCTGTACTTGCATTCGCCAAAACAGGTTATAATTTTCGTGCCGTTCCTGAAATAATGATGCTTGATAATGGTGCCATTCAATTTTATCCTCTGAACTATCAATCGGATTCTATACAATGGCTCTTCGGTGATGGCACCACTTCTAATGCCATAAAACCATCACATAATTATAATGATACAGGAACATTTTTAATATATCTTTTAACGACCAATAATAAAGGTTGCATTGATACCACCTACGGTACTGTAAGAATTGAACCTCAGATCAAATTATTTTTCCCAAATGTTTTTACCCCGGATAATAGTTTATTAAATGACATTTGGTTTCCCAAAGGAATAGGTGTATTGGATGGTGAAATCGATATTTATAATCGTTGGGGTGAAAAGGTATTTCATTCAGATCATCTGAACCAAGGTTGGGATGGTAATTTGATGTTTAGCAATACCCCCGGACTTCCAGGAATTTATATATACCTTGTCAGTGCAAGAGATTATGCGCATCAAATTCACCGTTACAGCGGGAATTTACTTTTAATGAAAAACAAATAATTTATTTTACCTAAATTGCCATAACCAAAATATCAAAACAATGAAAACATCAATAATTACCATTACTCTTTTGATGCTATCTTTTATCAATGTAACGAAAGCCCAGAAACAAGTTCAAGCTTATCCTTTACAAAAACAATGGGCATTCGAGGAAAATAAGGGTCAATTTACTGCCGATGGTAAGCAATTCTATCAGTATTTTAGTATTCAAAAGAATTTAGAATTAAAAATAAGTCATAAATCTATAGCATTTGAATTTTATACTAATTCCACATCGAGTGGAAGTAATTTTGAACGTAAAAAAACGGAAATAAAAATGAATTTGGTCAATGCCTCTCAACACACTGAAATCATTCCATCCGGAAAAAATTTATTTTATAAAAACTACTATACTGTAAATGGTGATGAAATATTACATGTTTACTCTTACCATAACTTGCTATTTAAGGACATTTATCCTAATATTGACATGGAACTGCTTACAGAAGAGCATGGATTTAAATACAGTTTTATTTTACATCCGGGTGCTAACCCGAATAATATAAGCATTCAATGGGAAGGGCTGGATAAAATTCGCGAAAATGAATTTGGCTTAGCTTATTTGAAAGATGAAATATTGCTGCAAGAAAAAAAGGTATATTCGTTTGATGATGAAGGGAGCACCATCGGTAGCAAATTATTAGTTAATAATAATAACCAAATAAAATTTGAACTTGAAAAATACAATTCAAAGCGCACCATCACCATCGATCCATCCTTGAGTTGGGGGACATTTTTCGGAGGAACTTCTACAGACTATTTAAAAGGTTTGGCGGTTGATAGCAATGGTAATGCTTATGTAGCCGGTATTACTTACGGCTCAAAAAATCTTGCTACTCATAAATCATTTGACACCTCAGTGAGTACTGGTTTTTTTTCACGCTTTGATAGTTCCGGAAAATTAATATGGTCCACCTATTATCCCGAATATTTACAATTATACATCGCAACGGACAATAGGGGCCATCTTTATTTGACAGGTGCAATTTCCGGTACTCCCTCCGGCTTTGCAACAAAGGGGGCATTTCAAACTACTAATAAATCTGCCAGTGCCTTTAATGCCTTCTTGTCAAAATTTGATACTTCAGGGAAAAGAATATGGGCAACATGTTTTGGTGGAATTTCGGATGAGAGAGGTTCTGCCATAACAACGGATACTGCCGGAAATGTTATTTTTACAGGTACCAGCAGTAGTTCCGGACTGGCATCAAGTGGAGCATGGCGATCTACTACATCTGATATATTTGTAGCCAAGTTTAGTTCAGCAGGGAAACGTTTGTGGAGTACCTATTATGGTGGGCCTGTAAATGCCTCCGTTTCTCAGCCAACAGGAATAAAAGCAGATCAATCAGGGAACATTTATGTTTCAGGCTATACAGCGGATTCCTCCGGTTTTACATCTGCTCTAGGCTGGCAACCTAAAAAATATTCCCCTTCAGGAATGTATAGTTCTTTTCTTGCTTGTTTTACATCTTCCGGCAATTTAAAGTGGGGAACTTATTATGGTGGATATGGAGAAACCAAAGGTTTGGATGTGGCTTGTGATGAAAACGATCATGTATATATGATATTGTCCGGTATATCTAAAAAAGACACTTTAACCACCTATGGCAGCTACGAGTATGCTCCTATTTCATCTACTGCCGGTTGTTTAGTAAAATTTGATTCCACAGGGCATAGAAAATGGGGTACTTATTTTAACGGCGGCGGACAAGCAATGAACTATGATATTTCCGGTCTTATCCATATTATTGGTTATACAAATTTTTCTAATGGCGTATCCACGCCGAATGCCTACCAAAGAACAATTGGAACTTCCAACAAATCAAATGCAAATAATATATGCATTACTACATTTGATACTTCCGGACCGCATTTATACGGAACTTATTATGGTGGTAATCATAATGCAGATTATTTGTGTGATATAACCACCAATAAATATGGAGAAGTATATATTATTGCAAATACACAAGACGATAGTGGTTTTGCAACTAGTGGCGCGTACCAGTTAAGCAATAAAGGCAGTTATGATGGTATTATTGCTAAATTCAGTTGCCCAATACCTGTCCTTAGAGGGATGAATCGAATTTGTGGTCAATCCATCAACACTTATTTTAGCCATTGGCATCCGGGGAGTTCTTATACCTGGAGCATTAGCGGCGGAACAATTATTTCAGGTGCTAGTAGTAACAAAGTTTTAGTAAAATGGGGTAATTCCGGTACTGGAAAACTTAGTGTTATCGAGAATTGCTCCGGCAACGACACCTCATCTATAGATATAAATTTATTTCCAACTCCTAAACCCGTCATAATGGGTGATAGTATATTTTGTAATTATTCAACTAAGTTATACACTGCTCCTGATAGTGCCGCACGGATGTGGACTTGGCGAAGTATTGATGGGAAAATACTTGGTAGTAATCATTCAGATTCTGCATCCATTTATTGGATAAAAAGTGGCTATGATTCATTATGGTTAACTGAAACAAATATTTTTGCCTGTAAAGATTCTGTATCTAAACGTATTGAAATAAAACCGTTACCAAATGCTAATTTTACCAGTAACCCGGATACAGGAACTTTGGCTGTTTTATTTGTTCCGCTAGACTCAAATTTGAAATCCTATTCTTGGAATTTTGGTGATTCTACAGGTTCCACAAATTCCAAAATAAAACACCTGTATAAATATGCAGATACTTTCCGAGTGTCACTGCAAGTTATAGATTCGAATTCATGTATTTCGATGAAAGACTCCCTTATAAGTGTAAAACTAATCACCGGGTTGAATATTAATAGTTCAAGTAATTCATTTATAAATATTTACCCTAACCCATTTAGTAGCTATTTGAATTTTAGTTTTAGTGATATTAATGAACAATACCAGATAAATATTTTTGATTTTACAGGAAAATTAGTTCGCTACAAAAAAGTAAGTCAATCCATTAATTTAAATATAGATTGTTCCGATTTAGCTCCATCTATTTACACATTAATTATAAGCAATTCTAAAGGAAATATAGCGCAATATAAAATAGTTAAATCAAGTAACTAGTCGCACTTAATTTCATTTACTCATGCTTGTGCTATCCGCAGGAACAGATGTTTTTATTTGCCGGATTTTAGTATGGTCATCCATATTGAGGTAAATAAGCAACATGAAGTCAAAAACAAGTCCCAGTAACAAACTCAAGTGCGGTAAGGATATTCCATCTTCTTGAAAGACTGATTTTATGAGCCAAATAATTAAATTAAATAAAAATTTGATAAGATAATAGGCAATAATAAAGACTCCAAAAATTAAAAAAATAAGCACTACAATTAATCCGGTATCCTTACTTGCCCCGCTTCTATAAGATACGCCCGGTATGCCCGAACGTACCGATACTCCCCTAGTGCCAACGGCACCCCAAGGCGTTCGTACGCTGGGAGCTATTCCGGATTTACTCACGTTTAATCCCAATCCGCTGCCTAAATTTATTCTTTTTGAAATTCTTAGTCCCATTAAGCTTTATGATAAATTAATATCGAAAGTACAATGATACCTATAAAAAATATAATGCAAAGCGCTAAATAAAACTTCACCCACCCAGAGTTGTTTTTATTGTTTATTGATGCCGGTTCCTGCATATTTTTAATAGCTTATACAAAAATACATTTTTTGTTTTAAAAAAAGAAAACCCCGCACTATTGTACGGGGTTTGACTTTAAGATTTTAAAATAATTATTATTGGTCGGATTTCACTATCCTACGATTTATAATATTGTTATTATAAGTCATTTGTAAAACATATACACCGGCAGGAATATTTCCTAAGTAAACGATCATGCCATTGCTGCCGCTTTCATAATCGGAGCTTTGTGTAATTAATGTTTTTCCTGATAAATCAAGCACACGGATTTGCATTTTTCCCTCATTAGGACTAGCAAATTGAACTTTCAAAAAATCTTTACACGGATTTGGATCCACGCTCAAATTAATATTATCATTCACCCCTCCAAAATGTACACTGATGATAGCGGAATATTCATAATTTCCATTATAATCCACTTGTTTTAAGCGGTAGTAAGAGGTACCGGTATATGGGAACATATCTACATAATCGTACTTGGTAAGACTGGTAGTATTTCCTGCTCCTTTAATATCTATAAGCTCTTGGAAATTTCTTCCGTCCTTACTTCTTTCTAAGGTAAAATGATCATTATTTATTTCTGTAGTAGTACTCCAGTTCAAAATAACATTTTGTCCGCTCGGCATGCCTGAAAAATTAAGTAATTTAACCGGTAAGGCTCTGTTTTTATTGCCTACGCCAAAAGCATTAAAAGTACCTAATCCTGTACGTGTAGCAGTATATATTCCTGAAGACGGACTATTCATTGGTGAGAAATTTGCAAGATCCCATTCTGAACCTCCGTATGAACTAATTCCATAATTATTCACATCAAAATTTGCATTTTGATCAGAGGCATTCCATTGTAAGGTAATCGCTGCATTAGAGGTAGATGCATATTCAGTAATGAACCATGTTCTGTTTACGTCCATAATTAAATTGGCTACATCTGAGCCGCTGGTAGCACCATCTAAAATACCATTTACTACACGCACATAAAATGAATCTGCAGTACCTGCACTATTATCCACCGTGGCAGGCGTATATGAAGTACTTGTGCCAACAGGAAATATTACCGGTGTACCGGCAGCATATTGCACCAAGGTGCCTCCTACGGAAGGGGTATTATTACTTACAAAATAATTAGTGCCATTATAGCCTGAAATACCATTAGCATTTAGCAAGGATAAATTATAATTATCCAAACCAATAGTACCGGAAGTAAAGGTAACATTATTACTCACTACTAAATTGGCACCTAATATAACTCCATTCGCATTATTAACCGTGAAATTATGCAAGCCATATTTGATATAAGGAATATAAAAAGGATAATTTGTTCCTCCGGCAACGAGATTAGAGGAAGAGCCCCCGGTTATACTTCCTGCACTGATAGAATACGTACCATCAAGTTCCAATGTGTTACTGCCAATGGTAAATACGCCAGCACTCAAATCAAAATTACCGCTGATAAGTAAGTTACCGGTTAAGTTGACACCGTTTAAACGATTTAATGAAAAGTTATTTAACCCTGAAGATATGCTTGATAAAATTAATGTTGCTGTGGAACTATCAATAGTTAAATTTGAAGTACTTCCTCCAAGTAAATACCCGCTAACGGTACTCAAACTTCCCTTTAAATCTAAAGTATTACCATTAATGCTAAAAGCACCATTATTTAAAGTTAAAGTTCCGGATACAGTTAAATCATAGGACATCACTGAATTGGCAGATGAACGATTAATATATAAATTATTTATGCCGTATGTAATACCCGGCAAAGTGATGTCGGATGCATAATTATTAATGGTAATATTGGATGAACTACCTCCCATTAATGTAGCACCTGAATTATTAATTACACCATCTAAAGTCATAGTATTGGCACCGATACTCAAGGCACCATTCCACAAATCTAAGGTATCAAATACTGTAATATTTGCACCTAAAGTAATGGTGGCAAAATAGCGATTAATACCAAGTGCACTTAATCCTCCACTAATGGACGGTAAGGAGGTTGATAAATTGGAACCTCCAAAATAAATTTTTGAAGAAGTACCGCCGGTAATGCTGCCGCTACCAAAATAAATTACACCGTCCAAAACCATAGTATGTGCCCCTAAAGTAAGCACACCATTGGTTAAATACAAACAATAATATGGTGTAGTGGAATAGCTCGCTGTCATTTCTGTATTTTGGGTAAGCGTTACTCCGGATGAATTATTTACATTTAAGCTATTGATGGTACTTGGCATTTCTGTACCGGTTACTTGTGCGCTGCTTCCGTTGAAGACAAAATTTCCGCCGGTTCCCCAGCTTCTTCCTCCGCTCAATTGAATGCCGGAATTGGAAACAATACCTGTGGTCCATGCAGTAATTAAAGTACCTCCTGCATTTAATAAAAATGAACCACTGCCTTTAATGGCATAGGTACTTACATTCAATACTCCCGGTACGGTTATGTTTCCGGTATAGCTGGATTTATCTGCGTTTAATAATACCCCTGTTGTATAAGTATTGGCAATAATAATATCCTTATCAAATGTTGATGGCCATTCTGCATTGGTAACCACTTGTTGTGCATCGGTGCCATTATATTTTAAAGTAGCGCCGCTGGCATAGTTCAAGGAATATGAATTTAAAGTAATGGTACCTTTTGTAAGAATTAATTGGGTATTTACAGTGATGTTGGAGGTAAGGGTAATACCGATATTATTATAAACCGTGAGGGTGGCCAAGCCTGTAGATGAGGTTGGCATTTCAGGTCCGGTATTGACATTGGAGGTACCGGTATAAGTAACATTAATCGGGCTTCCTAAACTTACTGAACCACTACCGGAACAAGTACCCATCGTTCCACCGCCCCTGCTGATAGTTGCGTTATTACTGATGCTTAAAGTAAACCCATTATAGCATAAAGTTCCATTATTTAAATACAAAGTTCCTCCTATGGTAGTAGCTTGGGATAATTTAACAGTTCCTGAAGTATAAGAATTACTTATTGTTAAATTATTGACAGTACTTGGCATATAAGAACCGATGGTTTGATTGGCAGCACTACTATTAAAAGTATAATTTCCATTGGTACTAAAGGAGCGAGTGGAACAAGTAACAGAGCCATTCAATCCGCTTGAATTGGCGCTTTGAATAGTTCCTCCTGAGGATAAAGTAAAGGTACCGGTACCACTCAATACATAAGTACCGCAGGTTAAAATTCCATTTACAGTTACTGTACCGGGGGTATTAATAGTATAACTACTGCTCAAGGATACTCCGGAGCTTACAGAAGTATTTATAGTTAATGAACCCGTAAGGGTTGTAGGTAAGCCATTACCGGTATTTTGTGCGGAAGTTAAATTGGAATAAATATAATTTGCACCCCCACTAAAGCTACGCGTAGTGGTTTGAATATTGCCTGAACTTCCGGAAGAGCTTATACCAACACTCGAGCCAATAATTATGGTACCTCCGGAGGCTAAAGTAAAAGTACCGGAACCTCCGATGACAGTAGTTGAACCACAATTCAAAATAGCGCCATTATTTACCGTAAATGATGCAGGTGAATTGACTGCGATATTATTGCTAAGATTTAAACCTAAGCTATTGGTATTTGCCACAGTAATACTTCCGCTGGAACTTAAAGTAGTTGGAAGGCCGGAACCGCTTACTTGTGCGGAAGAGCTATTATAAGTATATTTGCCGGCGGCATTAAAGTTTCGAGTGCTTGTTTGAATATTTCCTGTAGTTCCGCTGGAAGAAATTCCATCCGTACTTCCTATGGAAATAGCACCACCTGAAGCTAATGTAAAAGTACCGCTGCCACTGATAATATAAGCACCACATACTAAGGAGCCATTATCTGTTATGGTACCATTATCTGTGATGTTTCCATTTAAAGTAAGTGTATAAGTACTATTGATGGTAATGGATGCACCGGATGCAACCGTCACCTGATCTAAAGTAATATTTGCACCTATGGTCATAGCATGATTTACTGCAATGGCTCCATTGGTGTAATCAGGCGCTGTACTTGCAGCAACCCATGTGCTACCATTGTATTTTTGCCAATTGGAAGCTGTGCTCCAAGTTCCTGCCGCTGAAGTTCTATAATCACCTGAGCTTTGTGCATAAATGATGTTTATAAACAGAAGGAATAGAACTAATAGCTCTAGTTTCAGGCTCCTTCTACATACCTTTCGTAAACTTGTTTTCATTTTTTTGTTAATTTATTTATTCAAAGTTTACGTTAGGAAAATCTTCATTTTTTACTACCAAATTGCCTCAAAGCGTTTAAGTAATATTTCTGGCCTAATAGTATTAATATTAATAAGTAGGTACATACATTTTCCTTCAAATTAAGCATATTTAAAAGATTATTGATTTAAAATGCAATATTATTGCATGTAATGTTTTAGTAATTTTCATTGCGTTTTTAGTGGAATTTTTACAGTCAAAAATTCTGCTATTTCATAAAAATGATTTTCATCATATTTTATTTTTAGAACTAAAAGGAAATTTGAATCAAATAGGAGAATATGCTTAAACGAATTCATTCGTTCCACATACCCGTTATGGGTTTGGCATTTACGATTGATAGTCCAATAAAAATTGCAAAATATGGTATTACAAGTGTAGTTTCATTGGGAGATGATGTCTTAATTGAAGATATGCGTAAATATTATTCATCGAAATACGCATTAAAATTTGAACCCATCATAAAATATGAAGAGGATTATAGAGCGCGGAGGATTACTGCATATCTTGATATGCTTCATGAAATCGTAGAAGAGCAATTTAAAAATCTAAAAAAATCAGGATTTGAACATGAGAGCGAATTGGTAAAATACTTACAATTATTGCCCGAGTATTCTCCTATTAAATCAGCTTACGAAACATTACAACATACCACTGATAACGACACAATAAATACTTTAAAAGAATACATCCTCAGTGCCATAGAACCGGGGAACATTGATGTAAATATTATGGCTAAAGTGGATGGCATGACCCAGGATAAACACGGCAATGATATGCCGCCCGAATATTCTATTGCCTCATCTGCCCTAAGAGGATTTGCAAAAAGTAAACTTAATGCTTCATTAATTATATCTGCCGGATTTAATCCGCGTTTATATAGTTACATCTGTAATTTTAAAGACTTTTTCCCTGATGAAAATGGAGCCATTAGCAAGAGAATTACACTTAAGGTTAGTGATTTTCGTTCAGCACGTATCCAAGGACAATTTTTAGCTAAAAAAGGCATTTTTGTATCTGAATTTAGAATTGAATCCGGATTAAATTGTGGCGGTCACGCCTTCCCTACCGAAGGCTTTTTATTGGGTCCGATTTTAGAAGAGTTTAAAAACAATAAAGAAAAATTAGCGCAGGATTTATTTGAAATCTGTGCAAAGGTGTGGAAAGAAAAACAATTGCCCGCTCATCATATTCCAAAATTAGATATAAGTGTTCAAGGAGGTATAGGAACTGCCAAAGAGCAACAGTTTCTTTTAGATTATTATAAAATGGATAGCATCGGTTGGGGAACCCCATTTTTATTGGTACCGGAAGTTACTAACGTTGACCCTCAAACCTTGCAAAGTTTATCAGTAGTCAAGCCTGAACAATTATTTTTAAGTGAGGCTTCTCCTTTGGGGGTCCCTTTTAATAATTTTAAACTTTCTGCCAGCGAAGTTCAGCGTAAAAGGAGAATTGCTTCCGGACGTCCCGGAAGTCCTTGTTTAAAAAAATACCTCCTATCCAATACTAATTATAGCAAAGCACCTATTTGTACCGCTTCCCGTCAATTCCTGCATCATAGCATTAAAGCATTAGAACAAAAACACCTAAGCCAAGTCGAATACCAAAGTGCCTATGATAGCCTAACTGCCAAAGAATGCCTTTGTGAAGATCTGGCTGCACCTGCCTATATTAATGCAGGAATTAAAACAATTATAGAGCCAACAACGGCAGTTTGCCCGGGGCCAAATCTTGCATTTTTCTCAGGTATATTTACTTTGAAACAAATGGTAGACCATATTTATGGTCGCACTGATTTGCTCAATACCGACAAAAGGCCAAATTTATTTGTGAATGAACTTAAACTTTATATTGATTACCTCAAAAAAGAAGTGGAAAAGGTGCTTATTAATCATTCCCTAAAACCCAATTCCTACTTCACAACATTTATTAATAACTTGCAAGAAGGAATACAGTATTATAAAAATCTACTTCCAAAAATAAAATTGGAAACTGCAGAATATTTACAAAGAATGCAAGAGGATATTATCGCTTTGGAAACACGTTTATCGGAAATACAATTGCCTAGTCCAATGGTAGTCGTGGCTTAAACGTTCTCCATCACACTTGCTTCCTTTTCAGCTTGTAATTGCTTTTCCTTGGAAATTTTGTTACGCACTATTTCATTCACAAAATACATCAAAATAGCCGAAATAATAAAAGTTACGACCATGATGTATCCGATGGTATTGTAATGAATTAATTTTTTATCTGCGCCTTTAATAATAATGGTGCCTCCAATGATGGCTGCAAGTCCACCGCTCATTTGTTGAATACTGGAATTGATGCTCATAAAAGCACCTCGATCCTTCATTTCCGGGATGGCAGAAATGAGTGCTGAAATCGGTATCATTCTGGAAGTAATTGCCGTAAACATCAAAGTGTTTAAAATCATTATTTCCCATAAGGGAGTAATGCCTAAATTGGTATTAATTAAAACCATCGTGGCGCCTAATATAGAACCGCCCACAAATACACGATATTTTCCTACCTTATCACTTAATCTCCCAATTAATGGTCCTGTAACCATTCCTATAAGTCCGGTACAAATATAAATTTTGGTTAAATCGACTTCCCTGATACCTACATTATTTTCTAAAAAATCAGTAGCAAAGGGCATAATCATAAAACCACCCACTGATAATAAGATGGTGGCTAAAAAAGCTTTTAAATAAATTGGGTTTCTTGCCGTGGAAGCTAAATGCAAAAAAGCATTTTTATCTGATTTAATTTTCAGATGCTCGTTAACAGGTTTCATTTTAAAGGCCATAATAAGGCCCGCAGGGACGCAAAATGCCACAATAAGCATAAATGGTGCATGCCAGCCCAATTGTGCATTTAAATACATTCCTAAAGGCAAACCTATCACTTGACTGAATGCAAAAGCTGATTGCACAAAACCCATTACTCTTCCCCGCATTTGCAAGCTAAATGAATCTGCAATGATGGACATTGATATAGATCCGATAACGCCACCAAAAATACCGGTAATAATTCTGGCTAATAATAAGGTTTGAAAATCCGGGGCAAGACCACAACATAAAGTACCTAATACAAAACCGACATAAAAGAAGAGTAACATTTTTTTGCGATCAAATTTATCAGCAAAACCTGCTGCTAAAATTCCGGATAGTCCCGCACTGATGGCATAGGCAGAAACGACCATCCCGAATTGTTTAGGACTAATATTTAAAACCCGTATAATTGCCGCCCCCAATGGAGACATAATCATAAAATCTAAAATAACCGTAAATTGTATAAAAGCAATGGTGGCAATCAGAAACTTCTGATAGCTTGTAAAGGGGGTTAAATCTTTTTGCATTTTTTTATATGAGTGTTTAATTTTTTTTAAGTGTAGAATTTACTATTCATAAACTATATCCACCTCTGCCATCACCTTTCTGGTTTGATGCAAACTCCTGTTAAATTCATGTCCCAGAATAAGTACCATTGAATTAAAATACAACCATAACATGGTGATGATTAATGCTCCAATGGAACCATATAATTTATTATAATTTCCCCAATGATTAACATAATAACTATAGCCTATGGAAGTAATTAATACAAATACAGTAGCCAAAACGGCACCCGGCAAGGCATATCTCATTTTTTTAACATTCGGCTCGCCGACATAATACAGCAATATATTAGCGCAAAAAATTAACACGGCCATCATTATCCATTGGGTTAACATTACAGTAAAAACCGTCACTTGCTCTCCTCCTTTTATCAATTCTATGAGCCATTTAAGCCCGGTTTCACCCAATAAAAGCAAGGTAAGATCGACGATAAACATGGCTCCTAAAAATAAAGTTAACCACATAGCACGTAATCGTCGATAAAAATAATTCTTCTTATCAGTCGGATTAAAAGTTTCCAGCAATGAAAACAAACCATTGGATGCAAAATATAAGGCAATCACTAGCGAAAAAGATAAAAGTCCACCTCTCGGATGTTCTAAAATATCTTTTAAAGTTTCATTGATGGTGGCATAAGCATTAGCAGGCATCAAGGTATGAAAATAATCCAATATATCCTCATGGACTTTATGAATAGGAAAATATGGAATTAAGGTAAATAAAAAAATTAATGAAGGGAACAGTGACAAGAACAAATTAAAAGCAATGGAGGAAGCCTTCAAAGAAACCGATTCACGAATAATATTTTTATAAAAAAACAAAACAATATAGTAAATAGGCATTTTTACGAAAGGGATGCGAACCTGTTTTGCCCATTTATGCAACCGATTTAAAACACTGGTTTTCTTTTCTAAGTGATGTGTCATGTGTGTGTGGAATTACTTAAAATAAGTTTTTAAAGCCTCTGTAATATATGGAGGGGGGGCTACCGGTTTTTGCCTGCTCTTGTCAATAAATACCAAAGTCGTTTCACCTTTATTTAATAAGTCCTTATTTTCATTAAATATTTCGTACTGAAATACCACTCTTATACCCGGCAAATGGGGAATGATAGTTTTAACTATTAAAAGATCATCATAAAAAGCAGGTTTATAATAGTTGGATTTTAGTTCTATGACAGGCATTAATATCCCTGCGTCCTCCATCTGTTTATAGCTGGTGCCTAAACTTCTCATGGTCTCTACCCTACCCACTTCATAATATTGCGCATAATTTCCATAATAGAGATAACCCATTTGGTCGGTTTCTCCATAGCGAACTCTAATTTGTGTTTCGAAACTATACATAACTTATACAACACTTTGATGTTCTTTCCATTTTAGCGTATAATCTTCTTTCGTTAAGCTTGAATTAAAAAATACGATACCTAAATGAAACATATTTATTGATAAACGAACCTTTGGATGCTTTATAATTTCATTCCATGCCTCCAGCATATCCGGAGACCAATATATATCGTCAAACACAAAAATACTTTGATCACTTACTTTCGGTAAGCATAAATTAAAGTAATTTAATAAAGATTTTCCTTGATGGTCACCATCAATAAATAAAAAATCAAGCGTAGGTAGCTCCTCCAAAACTTTAGGAAGTTCTACATTAAAAGATCCATGTATAAACTTAAAAGTAGGCAAGCCTAAGAATCCATGCCTTAGCATGGCATGGCTCACCAAGGCTTTATCATGCAACTGAAAATTTCTTTCAATGGTATATAATTTAGCTTCAGGTTTTCCTTTGAGCGCAATGGCAAAATATAATGAACTTAAACCTGCATTGGTGCCTAATTCAATAAAGGTATTCGGTTGAAATTTTCGAATTAATTTATAAATTAATTGCACTTGCTGCTCAGGCATTGCTGAATTATCAACCTCCTCAGCTAAAGCAATACTCAATTGATCTTTTTCAATTACCTCATCAGAAGATAAAAGTTGAATTCTAAAATTTTCTGCAAAATATAAATCTTTATTATCTGGCTCCTTTCTCATCAATTCATTGTATAATGAGAATAGGAAAGGTGAGTGAATGCCATGTTCATCTATGGCACGCCACTTATATTTTAAATATTCCTTTACACGGAATAAGAGTATTTTTTTATCCAATATGTTTTATCCCTTACTGCTTAAATATTTATGCAACTTGTCTGATAATTTTAATTTTCTCTTTCAATTCATCAATTTTCAGATGAATTTTTGAAATTTGCGATTCAAGATTAGATTTTAAAGCCTCTGCTGTTTTTGAATTACTAAGGAATTGCATATTATTATCTAAAGTTGCAACCTCATCCTCCAATTTCTTAATGTCGCGTTGAATACGATGTCTTTCACTATCTATTCTCTTATCACCCTCATTTTCATGCCTCCAACTTTCCAACATTAATTTATAACTAAGCATTTCATTGCCTTTATTAAACCTGCCTTTGGAAGTGCCGGAATTTGCCCCGCCGTTATTGTTGCCGGCCAATAGCCCCATCGCTTTATAATAACGCTTGCGCAAATCATCTTTATGCTTGAAAGGAACAAAACCTATAGCATCCCACTCTTGCCTAATGGTATTTACAACTTCTTCCAAATTTTCAGGTTTTTCGGCTTTGGAAATATTTTCTATTTTCTCAATAACTGCATTTTTCAAGGCCAAATTATCTTGCTGTTCTTTATCTCTGGCACTGAATTGTTCAGACATTTTATTGAAAAATCCATCGCATGCTGCATGAAATCTTTTCCAAATACTATCCGAAAATTTAGGAGGCACTGCACCTATTTTTTTCCAATCTTCCTGCAATTTTATTATTTCCTTCTTATGGTTTGGCAAGTCTTCCATCACCAAAATGGCTTCCGCACGCTCGCATAATTCGGTTTTCTTTTTCAGATTATCGACCTTCTCTTTTTTGCGGTTTCTAAAGAAGTCGTTTTTATTTTTATTAAAAACTTTTACAGCCTCAGATAATTCTTCTTTTAAGCTATCTTTTTTATCCATGGGCACGGTGCCAATGGCACGCCATTTCTCAATCCACGCACCCATTTCAACATTTTTATCCATCCAGTCTTGAACTTTCTCGCTGTGAAATATTGAAATTTCTTTTATTCTGTCCAGAATATCACGTTTCGCTTCTAAATTTTGTTCTCTACGCTTACGATATTCTTCATTTTGGCTTTCCTTCTTTTCATACAAAGCCACCACTGCCGCACGGTATCTGGCAATAATATCATCCAAGTTTTCACGCATTACAGGACCGATATGTTTCCATTCATCCTGCAAATCTTTTAATTGACGCATTGCCTCATTTATATCTGCTACATTGCTCAATTTTTCAATGGTAGCAATAATTTCTTCCTTGGCAATTAAATTTTTTCTTCTATCTAAATCTTTAAATTCAGAGTATAAAGAAAATTGATCATAAAATTTATTTACATAAAAATTATAGGCATTCCAAAGTTTTTCAACTTCACCTATAGGAACAGGTCCAATTTTTTTCCATTCTTCCTGAAGCTTTTTAATTTCTGATGAAGAAGACTGAGTTTCGGTACCTTCTACCAATTGCTTCAATTTTTCCAAAACTTCCTTTTTCAACTGAAGGTTTAAGTCCTTCTGCTTATTAAGGTCATCTATATATTCTTTACGTTTAGATTTAAATAATTTAAAAGCCGAATTAAAATCCTTCACCAATGCATCAAACGGAGCAATAAATTCTTTGCCTTCATTTCCTTCAATGGCAAAAAATTTGTCCTTATCTTCTTTGCGTTCATCTTCCAGAATTCTAAAAAATTCTGCTCTGGCTTTCTGTACACGCACGTTATGTTTACGTGATTCGGGAAAATGAATGGCTTCTTCAACAATTTTGAAGAGTTCTTGTTTAGTTTTACCCTCCAATTCTTCTTCTACTTCTTCCTCTTCATGAATTAAAATCGGTTCATCTTCATGAATTTCTGCAGTTAAGGCAGATACCTCAACCATCGGGTTCAAAAAAGAGTCCTCCTGAATAGGAGTAGCATCATGGTTATCAGGCAAATTAACAGGTGTTAAAGCCTCATTATTAGCCACATCAGAAGATACTTCCATCATTGATTCAGCATGAATAGGACTGGTTGCAGGCATTTCATCACGGATCTGATCCGGTTCCATCCCGGGTGCGTTTTCTTGCACCGGTTTAATGTTTTCCATTTCGTTTTCTTTGTAAATATTTTCCATAAGGGAAGCTTAAATGTCCAAAGCTATTTTAACTTTGAGGCAAATATAAGGCTAAAGTGCCAAAAACAGCCCCTAAAATGAGGCAAATCCTTACAAAATGATAAAATTAATTGAATGCCCCAGAGATGCCATGCAAGGCATACACCAGTTTATTCCAACTGATATAAAAATTAAATACATAAATTCCCTATTAAATGTTGGGTTTGATACTCTTGATTTTGGCAGTTTTGTATCGCCAAAAGCAATCCCTCAACTTAGTGATACAGCAGAGGTTTTAGCCGGATTAAATTTAACAAACACGAGGAGTAAATTACTTGCCATTATTGCCAACACACGTGGGGCTGAAACTGCTGCTTCTTTTGAACAAATTGCTTATTTAGGCTATCCTTTTTCTATTTCTGAAACTTTTCAACGCAGAAATACCAACAGAGGAATTTTAGAAGCGTTTGAAGATGTTAAAATAATACAGGAAATATGCCTAAAATCGAATAAAAACCTGGTTATTTATATTTCCATGGGCTTTGGTAATCCTTATAGCGACCCATGGAATGCCGATTTTGTAACAGAATGGGTTTCCAAATTAAGCAAATTAGGGATAAAAATCTTTAGCTTATCAGATACGGTTGGTTCTGCCCATATTGATGATATTTCTTACATTTTCAAAAATATTATTCCAGCCTTTCCAAGCTTGGAGTTTGGCGCACATTTTCATTCACGAGTAGAAATTCAAAATGAAAAAATATATGCCGCTTACGCTGCGGGTTGTCAAAGGTTCGATGCTGCTCTATTAGGCTTTGGAGGTTGTCCCATGGCGGAAGATGATTTGGTAGGAAATACTGCAACAGAAATTATGCTTCCATTTTTAGAACAACAGGGAGAAAATTTAAATTTAAATCAAGAAGCCCTTGCCGAATCCATGAATATAGCCAATGAAATTTTTTCAGCATATTTTTAATTAAAAATAATGCAAATTTCATTATTTATAGCCCATTCCATAGATCAATATATTGCTGCTAAAAATGGCGATTTAGATTTTTTATCATTGGTAGAAAGCCCTGGAGAAGATTATGGATATTTATCATTTATTGAAAAAATAGATGTAGTAATTATGGGTAGAAAAACATTCGAAAAAATATTAAGTTTTAATATTGAATTTCCTCATAGCAATATCAAATGCATAGTATTGAGTTCACAAAAATTAAATGATTTACCTAAAAATGTTGAACTATATTCAGGTAGCATTTCAACATTAATTTCCACATTGGAATCGGAAGGTTATAAAGAGATTTTTATTGATGGTGGTGCACAAACCATTCATGAATTTTTAAAATTAGATCTGATAAATAATTTTATTTTATCAAGCATACCAGTATTATTAGGGGAAGGAATTCCGCTATTTTTACCGGGCTATCCCACACAAAATTTAAAACTTATTAAAAGCCAATCATTTGCATCAGGGTTGGTTCAAAATCATTATCAAAAAGTATAATTTTAAGGTTTATTAATTAACTAAAAACACAAATAATTTTAATTTAAAAATTAAAATTCATAATTCTGTTTAATGAAATTCATTCGAATTCCAATGCTGAAATAATTGGTTTTATTAAAGGTGATTTTTTTGTCTTTTTCCACCCTATCCATATAGGTAAAATCCAAAAACAAATTATGTCGAATCATATAACTTGCTTGGATTTCGGCAATGGTGGTGGTAACTAAATCTCCTTGTAGCATGGTATTGCCATAAACATGGTCGGTAGAGGCCCAAGTATATGGAATCATTATATCACTTCCTAAATCCCTGCCGTTGAGTGCATGCCCTTGACGAATATAAAAATATTTTAATTTAATGTCTAAAGGAGCAAAAGTACTGATTCTAATGATGTTAATTAATTCCTCAGAATTAGGCCCTACCGGAGAAGCTAAAGCCTGTCTAAATTGCGAGAAATTTTTTCCTGAAGTATCAGAAGTGTAAGTAAATGGCCGGATATAATTAGCTTCAATTTGCCAATCCACATTTGGTAAACCGAATATATCTATATATTTCAATCCAAGTTGAATGCCATATTTATTACCCCACCAATTTCTACTGCTTAATAATTCATGAATTTTAAATTCATCAAAAATAACTTGGTTATATAATTTCAAATGTTTGCATATCAAAAAATCATTATTCATGCCTATAATTTCATTATCCGGACTTCCCAAAGCATGCTCTGCAGAACGGTAAAAAATAATTGGATTTAAGTACTCTAATTCATACCCTCTGCCATTACCCAATCCATCATGAAAAATGATAGATTCAGTTACGGAAACATTCCACCATTTGGTGGCATCATAACTCAAGGTATGTATTGCAGCATATTTTCTTGGATATGGTTTTACTCCATTAGGCTGATAATCGGTCATTTGAGCAAAAATATTTTGGTAATTTATTCGCCATATTTGGGTATTTATTTTCAAAAACAAATACTCCTTAGCAAAATCTGATAAAATTAAAGATCTATAGCCACTACCAATAAAATTTCTATCATTACCAAATTGAAGATGAATATGATCAGACGGCGAATAGGTTATATAACCCCTTGCACTTAAAAAATCATTCCCCAAGTATGAAGTATCACTCCCTTTATAAGTAGGCTTCCAATAGCCTTCCCCGGGCACTGCTGCATAGGTTTTTGTAAAATTCCTAATATAAGATGGATAAAATACCTGATTATCCGTAAAATACGTATAAAATCCAATTTTTCCGTCTATATCTCCTCTCAATTCAACACCTTTACTATTTCTGCTTAACGGCTCTTTGGAACCTTTTTCCCTACCATATTCATAATCAAATACCGGATTAAGATATATATGGAAATTTTTATTATCCACTTGATACAAATTGGCCTTACTCCTATAAATCCAAGCCCAAGGATGCTTGGCATCATAACGCTCAGCACTATCAGAATATGGCTGATTATCAGACTTCATATAACTATTCCAAAACTTATCAGCTTTGCTTAAATATTGTCCTGAATCCATACTATTAATATATACACCGAATACATCCCTACGCAAAGGACTAAGCTCCATAAACATACTATTTCTAATATTGCCCGATTTAATTTCCATTCGTTCCAAAGCTTCATAATTTGGCGAATTTTGAGGAATATAGGTGGTTTGCCCCGAAACCATTAGAAAATTGCTAAGTGCAATCAAAAAAGGAAGGATAAAAATTAACTTTTTTTTCAATGAAATTTTCCTTGCAGCTAAATTCATATTTCTTTGGATATGTAGTTAAAAATGGTGTAAATTCGTCCCTATTTAATTTTTACAAACTTAATTCATAATCATGAGTATTGGAGATTTTTTCATGGACATTGCTAAATTAATGCTTCCGGGCATTTTAGTAGCGGGAACCGTGTTTCTTCTTCTTAATAAATATTTTCAAAATGAAAATCAGCGAAGGCTATTTGAATTGCGTAGCAGTAGTCAAAAGGAATTATTGCCCATTCGATTACAAGCCTATGAACGTTTAACTATTTTATTGGAGCGTATGTCTCCCAATAATTTAATCCTTCGTGTCATTGAAGCTGATATGTCCGCTGAATCTCTTCATACCTTTATTGTAACCGAAGTAAAAGCTGAATTTGACCATAACCAAAGTCAACAAATTTATGTAAGTGCCGAACTATGGAATATGATTAAATTTGCTAAGGAAGATACCATTAAAGGTGCTAATTATTGCTTAGCTACATTGCCTCCAAATTCTTCCGCTGTGGACTTAAGTAAATTGATTTTTGATTATTCAATGCGAGAAGAATACCCTCCGGTATATAAAGCTTTACTTTACCTGAAAAAGGAAGTGTCGGAATTATTTTAACGTTGTATTAGGGAGATTGTTATCATGCACAAAACGGATTCTGGAATACCTATAGATAGAATTTATACCAAATGGGAAGGCGCTCATAACGATGCCGGAGAATTCCCCTTTACCCGCGGTGTACATGAAACCATGTACCGCGAGCGCCCCTGGACCATGCGCCAGTACGCCGGATTCTCTACCGCTGAGGAATCTAATAAAAGATACCATTATTTGTTATCTCAAGGCACTATGGGCCTTTCCGTCGCATTTGATTTGCCTACCCAAATTGGTTATGATTCCGATCACGAACTTTCTGAAGGCGAAGTGGGCAAAGTTGGCGTAGCCATTGATTCCATTCAGGATATGGAAATTTTATTTGCAGGTATCTCCCTGGAAAAAATTACTACCTCTATGACCATCAATAGCACTGCTTCTATTTTATTAGCCATGTATATAGCGCTGGCTAAAAAGCAAGGTGCTGATTTGAAACTCATTTCGGGTACCATCCAAAATGATATATTGAAGGAATATGCCGCACGTGGTACTTATATTTATCCGCCAAAACCCTCTATGAGACTGATAACGGATATTTTTGAATACTGCGCCAAGGAACTGCCGAAATGGAACACCATTTCGATTTCCGGGTACCATATTAGAGAGGCTGGAAGTACCGCCGCTCAGGAATTGGCCTTTACCCTTGCTAATGGTAAAGCTTATGTTCAAGCTGCCTTAGAAAAAGGTTTGGACATCAATGTTTTTGGTAAAAGACTCTCCTTCTTTTTCAATGCCCACAATAATTTCCTGGAGGAAGTTGCCAAATTTAGGGCGGCGCGCAGAATGTGGGCACACATCATGAAAGACATGGGGGCCACTGATCCCAAGGCTATGATGTTGCGCTTTCACACCCAAACGGGGGGCTCTACGCTCACCGCTCAGCAACCCATGAATAATGTTTCTCGGGTTACGATACAGGCTTTGGCGGCGGTATTGGGCGGTACCCAATCCCTGCATACCAATGGTTTTGATGAGGCGCTTTCTCTTCCAACTGAAACTGCTGCTCAATTAGCCCTTAGAACTCAGCAAATTATTGCTTTTGAAAGTGGCGTTACCGAAACTGTTGATCCATTGGCCGGTTCTTATTATGTTGAATATTTGACCGATGAACTTGAACGTCTTGCCATGGAGTATATGTCCAAAATTGAAGCCATGGGCGGTGCTGTTCAAGCTATTGAAGAAGGTTATATTCAAAAAGAAATTGCTCTTTCCGCTTATCAATACCAAAAAGGCATTGAGGAAGCTACTAATATTATTGTAGGCGTCAATAAATTCGAAACCAAGGAAAATCCTAGTGCCGCTACTTTCAAAATTGATGACGCAATTCGAAATTTTCAAATCGAAAAATTGAAAAAGCTCAAATCTGAGCGAAATAACGAGAAAGTGAATCAATGTCTCTCTGATATATCTATTGCTGCTCAAGGTTCAAATAATCTTATGCCCATGATTATTAAGGCTGTTGAAAACTATGCAACTTTGGGGGAGATTGCTGATGCCTTAAGAAAAATTTTCGGCGAATATAAAGGCTAAAATTTTTATTTATCAAAGCGTTCTGAATTACAGGTAATAATGTACTTTTGTGGATTACCTGTAAAAAAAAGTAAAAATTCGTTAAGATAAATTTGTTTTTCAATGAAAATTTTACGGAATTTTACAGACCGATTTCCACACAAGCTAAACAAAACCAAATAAGGCAGGATGTAAAGAAAATGAATGTAAACTACGAGAATACCTGGGAAAATTGCCTGAAGATCATCAGAGACAACGTTAATCTGCAAAGTTTTAAAACTTGGTTTGAACCTATTAAACCTGTGAAGCTTGAAGGTAAGGTCCTTACCATACAAGTACCAAGCTTGTTTTTCTACGAATGGTTGGAAGAACATTATGTTGGCTTGATGAAAAAAACCATTAAAAAAGAACTGGGTCCCGGTGCTAAATTGGAGTACAACATCATTGTTGAAAATAGCTCCGCCTCCGGTAAACCGCATACCATTAATGTTCCTACCCAACAAGGTAAAAAAGATGATGATATTGAAGTTAATGTTCCGGTCATGGGAAGTATTAAAAATCCTTTCGTGATTCCGGGCATTAAAAAAATTAATATTGATTCTCAATTAAATCCTAATCTTACTTTTGATAATTATATTGAAGGTGATTGTAATAGACTTGCCCGCTCTGCCGGGGTGGCCGTTGCCGCCAGGCCCGGAGGCACTTCTTTCAATCCTCTTTTTATTTATGGTGGCGTAGGATTGGGTAAAACCCATCTTGCCCAAGCCATCGGTAATCAGGTAAAAAATACACTGAAAACCAAAACTGTACTCTACGTAACTTCCGAGAAGTTTACTAATCAATTTATTGAAGCCATTAAAACCAATTCCTTAAATGACTTCATCAATTTTTATCAAATGATGGATGTGCTCATTATGGATGATGTCCAGTTCTTTGCCGGTAAGGATAGAACCCAGGATATTTTCTTCCATATTTTTAATCACCTCCACCAAAATGGCCGCCAGCTCATTCTTACTTCCGATAGACCGCCCAAGGATTTGGAAGGTATGGAAGAGCGTTTACTGTCCCGTTTTAAATGGGGACTATCCGCGGATGTGCATGGACCGGATTTTGAAACCCGCGTGGCCATTATGGAACATAAAATGTACAATGACGGTATCGAATTGCCACGTGATGTAATTGATTACGTAGCCTATAATATGAATACCAATGTACGCGATTTAGAGGGTGCACTTATTTCATTATTGGCGCATTCCAGCCTTACACGCCGTGAAATTGATTTGCCTCTGGCTAAAGATATATTAAAGAACTTTATCAAGAATAATTCCAAGGAATTAACCATTGATCATATTCAAAAATTAGTAAGTGAGCATTTTAATTTGCCTTTGGAAATGTTAAAATCCAAAACCAGGAAAAGAAACATTGTACAAGCGCGACAAATATCCATGTATTTTGCCAAGAACTTTACCAAAACCTCCTTGGTAAATATCGGAAAGCAATTTGGCGGTCGCGATCACTCTACCGTGATCCATGCTTGTCAAACTGTTCAAGACCTGATGGAAACCGATTCCAGATTCAAATCAAGAGTACAAGAAATAGAAAAAATATTGCAAATCAATTTTGCATAAATTTACCAAGCAAAACCTATTGATAAAAAGCTCCGATCCGTCGGAGCTTTTTTATTTTCCCCTGTTCTCAAACTTGCATACTATTTAAATTTTTATAGCTGCGAATAATGTTCCGCTTCAGCGGAACTCCTCCTTTTAGCAAAGGGAGGTGCCCGAAGGGCGGAGGGAATTGTGTTCATCACTCCACCCTGTTTCTGTTTCTCGATCGCTTTATCTCATCCCCTCCGTCCGCTTCGCGTCCACCTCCCCTTGCTAAGGTGAGGAGTTTTGACTTCGTCAAAACATTTTATGTTCGCGAAGCTTAGTTTTATATAATATTTAAATCAACTCATATTTTCTGCGAATAATGTTCCGCTTCAGCGGAACTCCTCCCTTTAGCAAAGGGAGGTGCCCGGAGGGCGGAGGGATTTGTATTCTTTACACTCAAATGCCCCTAAGTTTTTGTCAAAAAATTTTAGGGGCATTCTTCGTCCTTTGCGATATTTTCCAATTTCGCTTGCAAATAGTCATGTACGTTGTGGTAATAGCGGACACCATCAATATCCTCATATTTACGCGCATTGGATATCGCCGTACCCATCGCTTCCAATTGCTTGGCACTATGAGGCGGCGGATTATTATTTTTATCCGTGAAATTATTTATTGCAAGTGCTGTAAGCGGTTCCTTGGGAATAGGTTCCGGAGGGGAATAGGAACTACATGGCCCCACCGTATAAGTAGTCGCTTTGAGCGTAGAATATTTTCTGCGCCTGCGCTTTCTGGGTTTAAAAATGCGACCGTATAATAAAGGCATGCCAATAATTCGTTCCGCTTCCTCACGGGTAAGATCCCGGGAATAACAAGAGCGTAAATCATTGGTAGCGCGAAGGACATGTTCTTCCAGGCTGAACGAATATTTAGTGGCCATACGAGCTTCCCGCTCTGCTCTTTTCCTCTCATATTCTTCTTCACTAATTTCAGGGAGATCGGGAAGGGGTGTAAGGACGGCATCAAATTGCACGCCTTCAATAAGGTAATCTTTACCTTGCGCATGGGCTTCGTATAATTTTCGGAGTTTATTGAGTGACTTGATATACCATAATACTGCTGTATTGTACTTATTAACTTCCTTAATTTTAATTTTTCTATCATTATTATCCGGTATATTATTAAGTTGCTTGATGTTCCAACTCATGGTATCACAAAGAATCATGGTATAGTTTTCCTGGAACTGCAACCATAACTCACGGAATCCCTCAAACTCATGATGATATTCTCGATTAAACAGCCATTGCTTAACTACATAAACGGAAGGCATACCAGGGCGCTCGCACAAATCGAATAGGCTTGTACCTCGGGAAAGTTCGTTAATTATAATTTTACAATAGCGATTCAAAACATCATCGTTTATAAAAAGCATAACGATGATGAGGTGAGGAATGTCAAAAAAAGTTGAGGATTTTACAAAAAATTTTAAAATCCAACCTATAAAAATAAATATTAAATTTGACAAATGGTTTTGTTGGAATGCGCTACTGGGATTAAAAAAAAGGCAATCATTGAGCCTGTTGATTCTAAAGAGCTAAAAATTATCATGAAAAGCAAAAAATTCGGTTTTGATTGGAACATTGAAGCAGGGAATCTTGTTTACAAAATAAGGATTTATGGATCGGATGAGGTATTGGGTTTGATGTCATTAATAGATTTTCCGGAAGAAAAATGGATTAAAATAAATTTACTTGAATCATCTAGTGAAAATATAGGTA